>JAEDNK010000006.1 GCA_016302545.1 Bacillota bacterium | reverse complement strand
GAAAGTGCACTGAAACTTCTTGCTAACTGCGCTGATGGTTCAGTCCGTGACGGGCTCAGCATTCTTGACCAGGTGCTGGCTTCCGGCGAAAAAACAGTGGATAGAGACCATGTGTTGGAATATGTGGGAGCAGCAGGAGAAGACTTTTTCATAGACCTGACGGAGATGGTTTCTCTAAGAAAGGTCGCAGAGGCGCTTGTGCTTCTGGACGGAGTGCTGGCTGACGGCAAGGATGTGAAGCAGCTGATGAAAGACTGGACAGCTCACTACCGGAATCTGATGATGACGAAGTTCATCAAAAATCCGGAGGATATTCTTAATATGTCCACGGAGAATGTCCGGCGTGTTCAGGAGCAGAGCATGCACATTTCCCTTGAAGAGATAAACGATGCTGTAATCAGGCTTTCCAAGACTATAAACGATGCCAGATGGTCTACTCAGCCGAGAATTCTGCTGGAGCTGGCAATAGTTTCCATGGCATCGGGACTCGATGAGGAGGCGGCCCTTATAAGGCACGAAAGGCGTCCCGTCGTGCAGCCTGCTGCACCGGTATTTGCGGCGACAGCGCCTGATGTAGAGCCTGTGAAGGCGGCGGAAATTACCAAGCCTGCTGTGCAGAAAGAAACGCCGGTTATGGAGCAGCCTGCTGAGAATGAGGCACTATGGCATGCTGTTTTTGAGGAAGGTGAGGACGGAGCAGGGAGCTTCAACCTTATCAGAAACGGTACAGTGCTGAAAGAGGTGGGAGAAAAGACTTTTACGGTAATCGCCACATCGCCTTTTGCCAAACGTTATGCCGAGCAGAAGCAGCAGCAGATTGAGGGCATTATGTCCCGTAAGGTAGGCAAACCAATGAGAATGGTTTGTGTTTCTCAGGGAGAGGCTGTTCCCGGAAGCGGTGCGGCAGGAGCAGGCGGCACACAGGCAGCGGATAAAAAAGAAAATCTGGAGGATATGGCTAAAAAGGCCAGTGAAATTCTCGGTATGGATATAGAAATCGAATAAATCAAATCAGGTGAAACGAAGAACGGAGGAAATAAAATGGGCAAAGGAATGAGAGCCGGCAAGAAGCCGTCATCAGGCATGGGCGGAGGAAGCATGCAGAAGCAGCTTCAGCAGATGCAGGCAATGCAGAGAAAGATGGAAATGCTTCAGGCAGAAATAGACGAAAAGGAAGTTGAGACTACGGCAGGCGGCGGTGCAGTGACCGCAGTGGTAAACGGCAAGAAAGAAATCGTCAGACTTGAAATCAAGCCTGAGGTTGTTGACCCTGACGATGTGGAAATGCTGCAGGATCTGATTATGGTGGCCGTAAACGAGGGACTCAGACAGATTGATGAGATTTCCAGTGCGGAGATGGGCAAACTCACAGGCGGACTGGGAATTCCGGGCCTGTAGAGGCAGAATATGACAAAAGCTATAGCATGTAACCTTTCGGTCCTCTGGGCTGAGTATATTATGTAGGTAAAAGATGAAGCAATATCCTAAACCCCTGGCAAAGTTAATAAACGAACTCTCCAAGCTTCCGGGAATCGGCACAAAGTCGGCTCAGCGGCTGGCTTTCCATATTCTCTCTCTGGAGGATGCGGAGGCAGAGCGGCTTGCTGAGGCTATCACCTGCGCTAAACGGGAGATGAAATACTGCTCCCTTTGCGGCAATCTGACAGACGAGGATCCCTGCGCTATATGCAGTGACCCTGCGCGTCGTGACGATGTTATTTGTGTGGTGGAGAGCCCTCGCGATGTGATGGCTATGGAGAGGATAAAGGAGTTTAACGGTCTTTATCACGTTCTCCATGGAGTGATTTCGCCTATGGAAGGTATGGGCCCTGAAGACATCAACCTGAAATCTCTTATACAGAGACTTCAGGCCAATGATGTGAAGGAACTTATAATCGCAACCAATCCCAATATTGAGGGAGAAGCTACTGCCATGTATATAGCCAGACTCATCAAGCCGGCAGGCATTAAGGTCACCCGCATTGCACACGGTATACCGGTAGGCGGAGATTTGGAGTATGCAGATGAGGTTACACTCCTTAAATCTCTGGAAGGAAGAAGAGAGCTGTAACCTGCCGGACGCTACAGGGAAAGCTTGCTTTCCTTGGCAAGCTTTAGCAGATAGGAGTATCTGGCTCTGGCGGCGAGAAGATTGTAGGAGGCATAATCTACGGCGGTATCATCTGTAAGCTCGTTGAAAAGGACCGTTGCCTTTTCAAGGTCCATTCTTGCGGACTGAAGTGAATTAAAGAGAATTTCATCCTGAGAGATGGCTGATTGTTTTAATTTCATATGGTACCATGCCTTTCTGGGTTATTTAATTCTATTTTATTCCAAAGTCACATATTTTATACAAAATCTGCGTAGTAACAGCTGAAATACAGACAAAAGGAGGGGTAACATGGGTTTACAGATGGGAGTTTTTCTTACATATGTAGGGGCGATAGTCCTTATTTTTCTTGTGGGAAAGATTTTTTTATGGCCGCTTAAGCTTATGCTTAAGCTGGCGGCAAGCAGCATCATAGGAGGGCTTGCCATCCTTCTGATTAACGCTTTGGGAGCGGGTTTTGGACTGCTTATACCGCTTAACCTGATAAGCGCCGTAATAGTAGGCGTCCTCGGAGTTCCCGGGGTAGTGCTGCTGCTTATACTTACGCTAATATAATTAGAAAAGAAAGAGGGGAAAAGAAACAAATGAAAAAACTGCTTATTTTAATTTTGATATTGACACTGGTGATGACTGCATTTACCGCCTGCGGAGGAAAAGATAACAGCGAGACGGTGATAGAGGAGCAGACGGGTCAGGCAGAGCAGAGCGGTGAGGATTCAGATGCCGATGCAGATGCGGAGCCGGAAGATAAGGATAAAACTGAGACCTCAAAGCCTTCTGCGCCTTCAAAAGACAATAACGGCAGCGAAAGCAACAAGAAGGATGAACCTTCAAAGGAACCTGCCAAGGAACCGGCAAAGCCTGCCGCTCCATCAGGAAGTCCTTCTGACATTATAGACAAGATTTATGCTAAGAAAACTGTTGAGCTGCCGCTGGGAACCACTGAACTGGACCTTTCTGACGGTGAAATGTTTACTGCAGTTACAGGGCTTGCAAGCAGCGACAAGGTGAAGGAGGCTGCATACTCAGAGTCAATGATCGGTTCTCAGGCTTATTCTATGGTTGTAGTGCGCGTAAAGAAAAGCAAAGATGCTACAACTGTAGCTGATGAGATGCTAAACGGAATTAATCCTGCAAAGTGGATCTGTGTTGAGGCCGACGATGTGAGAGTAGCCGCGTATGATGATCTGGTAATGCTCATAATGGTAAGCAGCAGCCTTGAGGAGACGGTTACAGGAAAGGAAATAGTTTCGTCTTTCAAAAAGGTATGTGGAGGCAGCCTTGATGTAAGCAAGAAGAGATAAGAGAGACAGAGTGAGGTTAAGATGATTTTTTCAAGCATACCCTTTTTATATTACTTCTTACCGGCAGTAATATTGCTCTATTTCATCCTTCCGAAAAAAATGGCCAATAGCGTTCTGCTGCTGGCCAGTTTGTTTTTTTACGGATACGGTGAACCAAATATGCTCCCTGTGATGGTGCTGACCATTGCAGCCGCATGGGGCCTTGGACTGGCGATTCCAAAGCACAGAAGCTGCTTTTATCTTTCGGCGGCCATATGTCTTGGACTTTTAGTATGGTTCAAGGGCGGATTTGCTGGGAATGTCCTGCCGGCAGGGATAAGTTTTTATACCTTCCAGATACTGAGCTATACCATAGATCTCAGAAGAGGAAAAATCAAACCGCAGAAGAGTCTGCAGGACTTTGCCATGTATGTATCCATGTTTCCCCAGCTGATAGCCGGACCCATAGTGGTGTATTCCTCAGTGGAGGACAGGCTGGACCCACAGATGAGAAGAACCTCGTCGGAGGACGCCTACGAGGGAAGCTGTCGCTTCATATTCGGGCTGGCTAAAAAGGTTTTGCTGGCCAACAATCTGGGGCAGTTCGTATCCGTTTTTCAGGGGACTGCTGCCGATGAAAGGTCGGTAATGTTCTACTGGGCATATGCACTGGCATTTTCTATGCAGATATACTTTGACTTCAGCGGCTACAGTGACATGGCTATCGGTTTAGGAAGAATTTTTGGATTCTCTTTTCCGGAGAACTTCAATTATCCGTTTATTTCAAAGAGTATAACGGAGTTCTGGCGCAGGTGGCATATGACTTTGGGAGGCTGGTTCAGAGAATATGTGTATATTCCTCTGGGCGGCAACAGAGTGGGACGCGGGCGCTGGATTTTCAATATTTTTGTTGTATGGGCGCTTACCGGAATGTGGCATGGTGTGAATTGGACATTTCTGGTATGGGGACTTTATTTCGGACTGCTGCTTATGGCTGAGAAGCTTTGGATTGGCAGACTGCTGGACAAGCTTCCGGGCTGGGCCGCTCACATCTACACTATAGTCCTCGTGCTCTTCAGCATGGTTATATTCAATGGGGATACAATGGCGGATGCCCTGTGTTATATAGGAGCCATGTTTGGCTTTTCCGGCAGCGGGGCGGCTGTTCCCCTGATAAATACCATAAGCCGCTACTATATCAGGAGCTTCGGTGTACTGTTTATTGCAGGAATTATTGCTTCGATGCCTGTATCGAAGAAGCTTGCAGAAATAAAGTATGCCCAGCAGCTTAAACCTGCTGCGGTTGTTATACTGTTGCTGCTGGTTACAGCATACCTGGCGGACGGTTCATTCAATCCGTTCCTGTATTTCAGGTTTTAGCGTGTAGGGAGGTGGGAAAATGAAAGTTAAAAATATAAAGCTGATTATAATTGCGGGAGTTTTCTTTCTTATCTCAGGGGCATGCTGGCTGATGCCTGACAAGGAGTTTTCTGAAAGTGAGAGGAGACCTCTGGCACAGAAACCCGAAATATCCACGGAGAACCTGCTAAGCGGCCAGCTGGAATCCGATGTGGAAAAATACACTGCGGATCAGTTCCCGCTGAGGGAGACCTTCAGAAACCTTAAAGCGCTGGCAGAATACGGTCTCTTTATGAAAAAAGACAACAATGACATTTATATAGAAAACGGACATGCTGCCAAAATCCTGTATCCTTACAGCGAAAAATCCGTGACCAATGCCACCGATATTTTTCGTATGATATACGAAGAATATATCAGAGGCACACAAACGGATTCGGAAGGTAGGATTTTCACTGCTGTAATTCCTGACAAGGGATATTATCTTGCCGGCGAAGCAGGAATACCATCCATTGACTATGATAGGATGTTTGTACAGGTAATAAATGAGATGGATTATGCCAGATACATCGATTTGACAGGGGCTTTGGATGCGGACAGCTACTATAAGACGGATCTTCACTGGAGACAGGAAAAGCTTCTTTCTGTTGCAGAGGCTGTGGGAAAGGCTATGGGACTTGAATTATCAGGGCTTGATGAGCTGAAACAGGAGACAGCGACAGACAGCTTCCAAGGTGTGTACAAGGGTCAGTCGGGGCTTGCACTCAAGGCTGAACCGTTATATTATATGACTGACGAGACAATTGAAGGCTGCAGTACATTTAACTTTGAAACCAACGAGGAAGGAAAGGTTTACGACCTTGACAGGCTTAAGGGAAAGGACCCCTATGATGTGTTCCTCTCAGGGGCAACAGCGCTGATAACGGTTGAAAACCCTATGGCGGCATCAAAGACAGACAGAGAACTGATTATTTTCCGTGATTCCTTCGGCAGCAGTCTTGTGCCCCTTCTTCTCTCGGATTATGCAAGGATTACCCTGGTGGACCTCAGATATATTAACTGGTCCTATCTGAAGCAGTTTGTTGAATTTGATAGCCAGGATGTTCTTTTTATGTACGGAACGACACTTTTAAATGACAGCTATACCCTTAAGAGGTGATTTTTATGAGCAGAAAGAGAGTTTTTACAATTATTCAGGTGGGAAATCTTTCGGACTTTCCAAGCAGAGCATACGATATTTCGCTGGTGATTGCGGTTGCAGTCAATATTTTTATCGCCATATTCGATACATTTCCACAGGCGGACCCCTATGAGGGAATTATATGGGCTGTTGAATGTGTGACTGTGGTTTTCTTTGCCGCAGACTATGTGCTGAGAGTGTGGACGGCAGATTATCTATATGAGGGAATCAGTCCTGTGCGGGCGCGTTTTAAATTTATTTTTTCATGGGCGGGACTTGTAGACCTGCTTTCCTGTTTGCCTTTCCTTGTATCCTCAGGAGGAGGTGCACTGAGAATGTTCCGGATAATCAGAATTCTCAGGGTGTTCAGAATACATCATTATGCAGACCCTCTCAGGGTTATAGGGGATGTAATAAAGAAAAAGCAGGGGCAGCTTCTTTCCTCCATATTTATAGTTTTCATACTCATGGTTGCAGCGTCGCTTATGATGTACAATCTGGAGCATGAGGCCCAGCCGGAAGACTTTGCAAACGCTTTTTCCGGTTTCTGGTGGGCGGCGAACACATTGCTTACCGTAGGCTACGGAGATATCGTTCCGGTAACTCTGGCAGGAAAGGTATGCGGAACGCTGCTGACCTTTCTCGGCGTGGGTATCGTAGCCATCCCCACAGGTATTCTCTCGGCGGGATTTATGGAGCAGGTATCCATCGTGCGGGAAAAAGCAGTGGTGGAAGGAGTTATAAGGGATACGGCCTTTGCTGAGGAAGAGAGAAGGGCGGAGGAAGCAAAGGCTGCAGAGGAGTACAGCTACTGCCCTTACTGCGGCAAGAGGCTGCCATAATGGATAAAAAAAGTGCAGAATGTGCCTTGACTTCGGGTTGATTTTGAAGTAAAATTATCCAATATACTGAAAATAAATAAGCAAAAAACATAGAACAAGTTACAGAAAGGGATAGGATTATGAGACGAATTAAACAGTTAATACTGACCTTGCTCTGCCTGAGCATGGTCATGACTTCAGCTATAGGAACGGCATATGCAGACACAGCAGGCTATACCGTTAATGCTGCCGCAGGCCAGTCTGAGGCGACCTTGAACGATGAGCTTTATCAGCAGTGGGCTGACGCCTGCAATGGAAAGTTCTCAGCGGAGGCATTGAAGGAGTTCGCAGTAAATTTAAAGAATGAATATGTGCCGCGGGTGCTCTACGGCATAACGCAGAAGTTTACCTTTGCAAGGCCTTCAGCGGAGGGCATGAAGATAGGGTTGGAGCTGGTATACAAAGACAACAGCAAAGCCGAGCTGGCAAGTGTGACCTCTAACGGCAAAGAATATAAGCTGAGCATCAATATGGCAGCGCTTAACAAGACGGATGATGGCAAGGTGGATGTGAAGGGTGATACGGGTGCATTTTTTGGTTCCCTTACCCACGAGATGATGCACGCTGTCATGTTTGACGCTGTTTCCGCCGGAATGCTGGCAGACAGAGTATGGCATGGAAACGGCTTTACGGAATATGTAGACGAATTTCCGAGATGGTTTTACGAGGGAATATGCCAGACCGTAGGCGGGGGTATAAATTATTGTAGTGAGGCGCTTGGATATTATGATTCACGCTTAAGCGAGGACGGAAAAAAAAATATGACCGCATGGCTGGATAAATTTTATTGGTTAGGATACGAAGCCTATGCCCAAGGGTACATCGCATGTCTCTATTTGGGACACCTTGCAGGAGGCAGTACGGATACCGTTACCGCCGACAATATCGCAAAGGGACTGGACGCCATAGTGCTGGATTTAGCCGACGGGTACTCTCTCAGCCAGACTATATACAGGCGTACCCAAGGCAAATACACGAGCATTGAAGATTTGCAGAGAAAATTTGCCGCTGACGCATACGACTTTACCATAAAATTCTTAGACATAACATACGGCGGAACCTCTGATATAAACTGGGCATCCACCGGCTCTGTATTGGCAGCGGGCGGTCTTAAGGCAAGCAAGCTGGAAATGTATCAGGGCTTTTCCGGAAAGTCGGACTACTTCACCCTGGATATTTCCTGTGGAGGAATGTGTGACAATTCATCTCTGCTGCCGGCGGGAAGACCTGACAGAACAGGGGGCGGCAAGACCATGACCAAAGGACTTCGCAGAGACGGAAGCATAAACACGGACGCAAGGAAACTGTGGACGGAGACATCATATAAGGAGCCTGCCGAGCCGGAAACTCCGACTAAGCCGGGTACAGGCGACGAAACCGTTATTCCACCGTCAGGCGGCACAGGCGGCGGCACCGTTACTCCACCGTCAGGCGGTGGCGGCGGTGGCGGAACTGTTGCTCCACCTGCAGGAGGTGGCGGAGGCGGAGGAGGTGCTGCTGTCCCTCCTGCCGAAACTCAGAAACCGGAGGAGCCGACCCAGTCCGGCACTACCACCACAGCAGACCTTTCCGGAAGCACCACAAGCCAAGGCGGTCAGACTACCACCACCGTGGATCAGACCACAGCCGACAAGCTGGTGGAAACAGCCGTATCAGGGAAATCCGAGGAAATCGTAATCAGTGCAGTGACAAAGAACACCTCTGCAGCTTTAAGCGTGAAGTCATCAGAGGTCGCTCTTCCTGTCGAGACTTTACAGAAAATCGCCGACAAGACCAATGCGGATATCGTAATCAAGACAGATGTAGCTGAGGTTAAGCTGGATAACAAGGCAGCGGAAGCCGTTGCAGCACAGACGCATTCAGAAACGGCAGGTAAAGCAGAAACCGTGAGCATTGCAGCTGAAAAGGTCAAAGAGGCTGCCAAGGAGGTTCATTACGAGCTTAAGGTTGTTACTTCGGAGGGCAAAACCATTTCCGACTTCAAGGGCGGCAGCGTAAGCGTTACCGTAAACGTTCAGAAGTCACTTTCCAACAAAAAGGTAGTGTGCGTATACATAGACGGACAGGGTCACTATCATAAGGTTGCAGGAAAGCTTAACGCAGACGGCACCTACACCTTTACTACAGGACACTTTTCTGCCTATGCGGTGATGCCGGAAGAGGAAGCAGACGCTGCAATCGCAGCACAGAAGGCAGCGGTAAAGCAGATAAAGCTGAAACTCAGCTCCAAGCTTGTCAATACCAAGTCAGGAAAGAAGGGTATCCGGCTTACATGGAAAAACCCAAGCGATATCAAGCTTGACGGAGTTGAAATCTACCGCTCCCTGAAGAAAAACTCAGGCTACGGCAAGAAGCCGATTTCCACCCCGAAGAGCGACAAGTACACCAACACTTCCGTAAAGAGCGGCAAGAAGTATTACTACAAAGCACGCGGCTATGTGACTATCGACGGAGAAAAGGTTTACACCTCATACTCCGGCAAGGCATCAAGAACCGTAAAATAGCCTTAAAGCTGGAATACTGATAAAAAAAGAGGCGGTGCGCCATCCGAAGAGGATGCGGCACCGCCTTTAGCGTGCTTGTTTTAGCCGAACATTCCCAGACCGAAGAAGCCGTCCATCTGTCCCAGCAGAACCAGTACCATCATTATCGGAGCGATAAATTTGATACAGAAATCATAGAATTTCTTAGTCTTAAACTGAGCACCGTTTAAGGTAGCTTCGTTGTCAACAAGGGAGGTAGGTATTACGATAGCCATGTAGCATGCGCCAAGAGGCATCAGAATACCTTCTGCGATAAGGTCGATAGCGTCCAGCCAGCAGCCCTGTCCGAAGAACTGAGGGAAGCCGTTGGCACCCAGACCGTCCAGAGAAACAAGAGAAGCTGTAACGGCTATGGATAATCCCATAAGGGTGGTTATAGTCTTTCTGTTGAATTTCTTGCCTTTTTCGATGTATCTGTCCATTACAACTGCAACAGTACCCTCAAGAAGTGAAATTGATGAGGTGATAGCGGCTATGAATACCAGAGCGTACATGAGGAAGCCGAAGAACGGACCTACAGCTCCCATACTGTCAAATACAGTCTGAAGGGTTACGAAGAGTAATCCCGGACCTGCACCCGGTTTAAGACCCATAGCGAATACCGCCGGCATGGTAGCAAGACCTGCCATGATGGCAACCAGAGTATCGGCAAAAGGAATAACCAGAGCGCTTCTTTCCAGATTTTGCTCCTTAGGAAGGTATGAACCGTAGGTAACCATGATGGACATACCCAGCGACAGGGAGAAGAACATCTGACCTCCCGCTACTGCCAGAACTCTTATCCAGCCTGCACCCTCAAAGGCTTCCCAGTTAGGCTTAAACATGAAGGCAAGCCCCTCCGATGCGCCCGGAAGAGTAACGCTTCTTATTATTATGATAACCAGCATTACGAACAATGCAGGCATTGCGATGGTGGTAAACTTTTCGATACCGCCGGATACACCCCTTACTACGATAATCACCGTAAGCAATACGAAGATAAGGGAGAAAATCACCGTCTGAAGCATGTCCGAAGTAAATGCGCCGAAAAATTCTCCGCTGTCCATGCCGCCTACGCCCCAGCTTGCGCCGAATAGGTCGCCTAAGTTAGCGATGGCGTATTTGATACAGTAACCGCCCAGCATGGAGTAGAAAGATAAAATCAGCCAAGGTGCGATTACCTCCATCCAACCGATAAAGGTGTACTTTTCCGATAAAGCTCTGTAAGCTCCGATAACGCCTTTGCCTGTGCTGCGGCCCAGCGCCAGCTCGGATACCAGAATAACGTATCCCACGAAAACAACGAGAACAAGGTAGAGAAGCAGGAAAGCGAAACCGCCGTTTGCTCCCATCTTGTAAGGAAAACCCCAAAGGTTTCCGAGACCTACGGCAGAGCCTATAGCTGCCATAAGGAAACCAAAATTAGAACCGAATTGGCCCTTGTGGCTTTCGCCATGTTTGTGTCCCATTTATAAGTCCTCCTAAACACATGAAAAATAAAAATAAAAATACTGTTGCTATTTTATCAGAAAAAACAAAGAAAGTCAATTCCATATGTGAAATTACACATAAATATGTGCGACGGCGGGTAAATTTGACGGAAAATTAAAAGAGTTGTATAATAATAGACCGAAAGACAACAAAAAGAGGTGCTTAAAATGGCTATAGAAAAAGTAAGAGAATATTTCAGACAGTTTGGAATAGAGGACAGGATTCTGGAATTCGATGTGTCCAGCGCAACTGTGGATTTGGCAGCAAAGGCAGTTGGTGTGGAGGGAGCCAGAATATGCAAAACCCTTTCCTTTAAGGACGGAGAAACCGGCTGCATCCTCATTCAGACTGCAGGAGATACCAAGATAGATAACCGCAAATTCAAGGATACCTTCGGACAGAAGGCCAAGATGCTCACTGCGGAAGAAGTTGTGGAGTTTACAGGCCACGCCATCGGCGGAGTATGCGCTTTCTCCATCGAAAATCCTGCGGTAAAAATATACTGTGACGAATCACTTAAGAGGTTTGATACCGTCTTTCCTGCCTGCGGCAGCGCAAACAGCGCCATAGAGCTTACATGCGAAGAGCTTTACAGGTATTCCGGAGCCATAGGCTGGGTTGACGTGTGTAAAATTCCGGACCCTGCACAGGAGGTACAATAATGAAGAAAAAAGCATACGCCGAATTTAAAATGTTCTTTTTCCTGACTCTTGCCTCTGCCATAATAGCATTTAACCTGAGAAGCTTCGTAAGGGTGGGAGAACTGTTTCCCGGCGGCTTCAGCGGCCTTACTATATTGATTCAGCAGATAGGCAGGGAGTTTTTCAACATGGAGATACCGTATTCTCTGTTATATCTGCCCTTAAATCTCATACCGGCATATATCGGCTTCAGATATATAGGAAAGAAATTCACAATATACTCATTTTATGTAGTTTTCCTTTCCGGCATACTTACGGATATTTTCCCACCTATTACTATCACTTACGATACCCTGCTCGTTGCTATCTTCGGCGGGCTGGTAAACGGTATTGCAATCAGCCTTTGCCTGGTAAACGGAGCAAGCGGCGGAGGTACTGACTTTATCTCCATATATTTTTCGGAGAAAAAAGGTATAGACGCGTGGAACTACATATTGGCAGCCAATGTGGTAATACTGACCACTGCCGGAATTCTTTTCGGGTTCGATAAGGCACTGTACTCCATTATCTATCAGTTTACAAGCACTCAGGTTATCCAGACCTTGTTCAAGCGCTACCAGAAAGACACGCTGCTCATCATCACTTCACAGCCGCAGGCGATTTACGGCAAGATTCGGGAGCTTACCCATCACGATGCCACTCTCATCCAGGGTACCGGCTGCTTCGAAGGTGCAGAGAGAAATATTCTTTACTCCGTAGTGGGCAGAGAGCAGGTTGACAAAGTCATTTCTGCCATTAAGAAGATAGACGAAAAAGCATTTATCAATGTAATCAGGACAGAGCAGATAAACGGCAGATTCTATAAGGTTCCGACTAAATAGGACTGCAGGCACGAAAGGGAGAAAATCGTGGACCATTTCAAATTACATTCGGAATATAAAATGACAGGCGACCAGCCTCAGGCGGTGGAGAAGCTGGCGGAGGGAATCGCAGACGGCTTGAAATATCAGACTTTGATGGGTGTGACAGGCTCCGGCAAGACCTTCACCATGGCGAACCTCATACAGCGGGTGCAAAAACCAACTCTGGTGATTTCCCACAACAAAACCCTTGCAGCTCAGCTTCACGGCGAGTTTAAGGAGTTTTTCCCTGAAAATGCGGTGGAATATTTTGTATCATACTACGACTATTATCAGCCGGAGGCCTATGTGCCGTCAACTGACACATATATTGAAAAGGACTCGGACATCAATGCCGAAATCGAAAAGCTGCGCCATTCGGCCACAGCTGCTCTTGCTGAGCGCAGGGATGTCATAATTGTAGCATCGGTTTCATGCATATACGGTCTGGGAAGTCCTTTCGACTACGAGAACCAGATGCTTTCCTTAAGACCCGGTATGGAGAAGCCTCGCAGGGATATTCTGCGAAAGCTGGTTGACATTCAGTACACCAGAAACGACATGGCTTTTGAGAGGGGTACTTTCAGGGTTCGGGGAGATGTCATAGACATATACCCCGCCGGAAACGACTCCGCCGTAAGGGTGGAGCTTTTTGGCGACGAGATAGAGAGTATCAAGGAAATGAACCCTGTGACAGGAGAAATCCTCGGCATCAGGAATCACATTTCCATATATCCGGCGTCTCATTATGTGACATCACCGGAAAGCATGGAGCGCGCCATCAGAACCATAGACGAGGAGCTGACAGAGCGTGTTCAGTGGTTCAAGGACAGAGGCAAGTTGCTGGAGGCACAGCGCATAGAGCAGCGCACCAGATATGACCTTGAGATGCTGAGAGAAATCGGCAGCTGTAAGGGAATCGAAAACTATTCCCGCCATCTGGCAGGTAATCAGCCGGGAGAAAGGCCGTACACTCTCATCGACTATTTCCCTGATGATTTTCTGGTAATAATCGACGAGTCTCATGTCATGCTGCCGCAGCTGAGGGCCATGTATGCGGGAGACAGGTCCAGAAAGTCTTCTCTGGTGGAATACGGCTTCAGACTGCCATCGGCGCTGGATAACAGACCGCTGAAGTTTGAGGAATTCGATGATTTAATCAGTCAGGTGGTCTTCGTAAGTGCCACTCCGGCACAGTACGAAAAGGAAGTTTCCGGCGGCATAAGCGCCGAGCAGATAATAAGACCTACGGGACTGCTCGACCCACCTATTGAAATTGTTCCGACGGAGGGTCAGATAGACCATCTCATAGGCAGGATAAAGAAAGTTACCGCCTGTGGAGAGAGGGTTCTTGTTACAACTCTTACCAAAAAGATGGCGGAGAGTTTGACTGACTACCTTAAGGGGGTAAATATAAAGGTAAGGTATCTTCATTCTGAGGTGGACACTCTGGAAAGAATGGAGATTATACGAGATTTGCGTCTGGGTGTATTCGATGTATTAGTAGGAATCAATCTGCTGCGTGAGGGGCTGGATATACCTGAAGTTTCTCTTGTGGCAATTCTGGATGCAGATAAAGAAGGCTTCCTGAGAACGGAAACATCCCTGATTCAGACCATCGGCAGGGCGGCACGAAATGTGGACGGCCGTGTTATAATGTATGCTGATCGCATAAGTGCTGCCATGGATGTTGCAATAAAGGAAACAGAGCGAAGAAGAGATATTCAGGATGCATATAACAGGGCTCACGGCATTACACCGGAGTCTGTGAAGAAGTCGGTTCGGGCGGTAATCGAAGCCACTAAGGTAGCCGAGGAGGTTTCCGACTATGTAGGCAAGAGCCCGCTGGAGCTGACAAAGAAGGAGCTTACCGAATATGTAAAGAAGCTGGAAAAGGAAATGAAGCAGGCTGCTGCAGACCTTCAGTTCGAGCGCGCCGCACAGCTGCGTGACCGGATTTTTGAATACAAGGTAAGACTATAAAGGAGAAAAAATATGTCAAAGGACATCGTAATAAAAGGTGCCAATGAAAACAATCTGAAGGGTCTTGATGTGACAATTCCCCGTGATAAAATGGTGGTACTCACCGGTCTCTCCGGATCGGGAAAATCATCCCTTGCTTTTGATACCATATATGCAGAGGGACAGAGACGATACATGGAGAGCCTTTCCTCATATGCCCGACAGTTCCTGGGACAGATGGAAAAGCCCGATGTGGAATACATCGAAGGGCTTTCTCCGGCCATTTCCATAGACCAGAAGACCACAAACCGAAACCCTCGTTCTACTGTGGGAACGGTAACTGAGATTCACGACTACCTGAGACTGCTTTACGCCAGAATCGGCAAACCTCACTGCCCTGTCTGCGGCAAGCCTATCGCCAGTCAGTCTGTGGACCAGATGGTTGACACCATAATGGGGTTTGAGGAAGGAACCAAGCTGATGATAATGGCTCCTGTCATTCGTCAGCGCAAGGGAACTCACGAAAAGATAATTGAGAGAATAAAGAAGGAAGGCTTTACCCGTATAAGGGTTGACGGTGAGATTAAGATAATTGATGAAGATGAAATCAAGCTGGAAAAGACCTTCAAGCATACCATAGAAATCGTTGTGGACAGAATTGTAGTTAAAGCCGGACAGGAAGGAAGAATTTCCGAGGCCTGCGAGCTTGCCATAGCCCACGGAGACGGGCTGGTGGAGGTGGAAGGGGACTTTTACGACCATCACTACGAAAAGACCTTCAGCACCAAGCTGGCCTGTCCTGATCACGGTATCAGCATGGAAGAACTGGAGCCGAGAATGTTCTCGTTTAATGCTCCTTTCGGAGCATGCCCTTCCTGTAACGGTTTGGGATTCACTCAGAAGCTGGACCCTGCCAAACTTATCGACGAAAATCTCAGCATAAGGGAAGGTGCGCTGCAGCCTATTTTCGGCACTATGGAGTTCAGCGGCTACTATCGTCAGATTGTGGATGCGCTCATAGCGGAGCACGAAGTGGACCCGGATGTACCTCTTAAGGACCTTCCGGAAAGCTTCCGCAAGGAGCTTTATTACGGTACGGGAGACAGGCACCTTAAATTCACCTATATGAGCCGTTCTACGGGCAGTCGCTCTCTCATGGACAGACCCTTTGAGGGAGCTCTTAACAACATAGAGAGGAGATACAGGGAAAGCACCTCCGATTATTTCAAGGAGAAGATGGCGCAGTACATGATAATCAGGGAATGTCCCGACTGCCATGGTAAGAGGCTTAAGCCGGAGGTTTTGGCTGTAACCGTAGGAGGTATCAATATCGCCGAGCTTTCGGAAATGTCCATCAAAGAAGCATTGAATTTCATAGAGGGGCTTGAGCTTTCCGAAACCGACGAAAAGATTGCTTATCAGATTTTGAAAGAAATAAAGGCAAGGCTTAATTTTCTGGCGGATGTTGGTCTTGACTATCTGACACTTTCCAGAAGCGCGGGAACCCTTTCCGGCGGCGAATCTCAGCGTATCAGGCTGGCCACACAGATAGGCTCAAGTCTGGTCGGGGTGCTTTATATCCTCGATGAACCGAGTATCGGCCTTCATCAGAAGGACAACGAAAAGCTGCTGCAGACATTACGGCACCTTACGGACATAGGAAACACCCTCATAGTGGTGGAGCACGACGAGGATACCATGTATGCCGCAGACCACATCGTAGATATCGGTCCCGGCGCAGGTATAAACGGCGGTGAGCTGGTGGCTCAGGGCACCGTGGAGGACATCAAAGCCTGCAAGGAATCCATTACGGGGCAGTACCTTTCCGGTGAAAAGAAAATCTTCGTTCCGGCTCAGAGAAGACCGGGAAACGGGCAGAAGATTACCGTCAAAGGCGCACGGCAGAACAATCTTAAGAATATAGACGTGGATTTTCCGCTGGGAAAATTCATCTGTGTTACGGGAGTTTCCGGCTCGGGCAAGAGCAGTCTTGTCAACGAAATCTTATATAAGGGCGCAGCGAGGGTTACCAACAGACTGCAGGAAGAGGCGGGAGCCCACGACACAATTCTGGGTCTTGAAAACATAGACAAGGTAATTGACATAGACCAGTCTCCTATCGGCAGAACGCCGCGATCAAATCCTGCCACCTATACGGGAATGTTTAATTACATCCGCGACCTCTTTGCCAGCCTGCCTGAGTCCAAGCTGAGAGGCTTTGCCAAGGGAAGATTCAGCTTTAATGTAAAGGGCGGCAGGTGCGAAGCCTGCAGCGGAGACGGTATAATAAAGATAGAGATGCATTTCCTGCCGGATGTATATGTGCCTTGCGAGGTCTGCAAGGGCAAGCGGTATAATCGCGAGACTCTGGAGGTAAAGTACAAGGGCAAGAGCATTTTCGATGTGCTTGATATGAGCGTCAGCGAAGGGGTGGAGTTCTTCAAAAATGTGCCGACCATAGCAAGACATCTGAACACCTTAGAGGAAGTGGGTCTGGGATACATCAAGCTGGGACAGCCTTCCACACAGCTTTCCGGCGGCGAGGCTCAGCGAGTCAAGCTGGCAACGGAGCTTACCAAGAGAAGCACGGGCAAGACCCTGTATATCCTCGATGAACCTACTACGGGACTTCACTTTGCCGATGTGGATAAGCTGCTTACGGTTCTCGACAGACTTGTTGACGCAGGAAACACAGTCGTTGTAATAGAGCATAATCTCGATGTAATAAAACGCGCCGATCACATAATAGATCTGGGACCTGACGGAGGAACCAGAGGCGGCACTATCGTAACAACGGGAACCCCTGAGGAGGTGGCAGCCTGCCCTGACTCATACACGGGACAGTTCCTTAAGAAGCTTTTACAGCAGAAAAAAACGGAGGAATAACAAACAATGGAAAGTAAACTCAATCTCACCATGCTGACAGACTTTTACGAACTGACTATGGCGAACGGATATTTTGAGACGGGACTGGCAGAAGACATAGCATATTTTGATATGTTCTTCAGAAAGGTTCCCGACGGGGGAGGTTTTGCCATTATGGCAGGACTGGAGCAGACAATAGATTATCTCAAAAACCTGAAATTCACAGAAGAGGACATAGAATACCTGAGAAGCAAGAATATGTTCTGCGAAGAATTCCTGGAATACCTGAGAAACTTCGAGTTCAAATGTGACGTATGGGCGGTTCCCGAAGGCACACCTATCTTCCCTCATGAGCCGATTGTCACCGTAAGAGGGCCTGTGATGCAGGCGCAGTTCATAGAAACCATGGTGCTGCTCACCATCAACCACCAGAGCCTTATTGCGACTAAAGCAAACAGAATCGTGAGAGCCGCCAAGGGAAGACCGGTTATGGAATTCGGAACCAGAAGAGCTCACGGAGGCGATGCCGCCGTCTTTGGCGCCCGTGCCGCATACATAGGAGGCTGCGCAGGAACCGCCTGCGCTATTGCAGACAGAGATTACGGAATTAAAGCACTGGGTACAATGGCCCACAGCTGGGTTCAGATGTTCCCCGACGAATATACGGCCTTTAAGAAATATGCGGAAATCTATCCTCAGAACTGCACTCTCCTGGTGGATACATACAATGTCCTTAAATCGGGAGTACCTGCCGCAATAAAAGTTTTCAAGGAGATGAAGCCTGAATCCATGGGCATCAGAATCGACTCCGGGGATGTTACATATCTGACTAAAAAGGCCCGTAAGATGCTGGATGATGCAGGACTTACCGACTGCAAGATAGTGGTTTCCAACTCTCTGGACGAGTACATCATCAGAGACGTTATTTTAGAGGGGGCCTGCATAGATTCCTTTGGCGTAGGAGAAAGAATGATTACAGCAAAGTCAGAGCCTGTATTCGGCGGCGTGTATAAGCTGGCTGCTCTTGAGACCAATGGCGAGCTCATACCAAAGATTAAGATTTCCGAGAATGTAGAAAAGATTACAAATCCGGGATTCAAGGGCCTTTTCCGCCTTTATGACAAGACTACCGGCAAGGCGAGAGGTGACGTTATTACTGTGGCCGGGGAGACTATTCCTGAACAGGACGAGTATGTTATCTTCGACCCTAATGCAGTATGGAAGAAGACACGTGTTACCAATTATACTGTAAGAAATCTGCAGGTTCCTATTTTTAAGGGAGGTAAGTGCGTTTACCAAAGCCCGTCCATCGAGGAAATCAGGGAATACTGCAAGGAGCAGATAGACACTCTCTGGGACGAAACCCTCAGATTCGAAAATCCTCAGACCTATTACGTGGACCTTTCACAGAAGCTGTGGGATATGAAGCACAGGCTGCTGGAGGAATATGCGGAAAAATAGGTGAGTTGCTCGCGTTAATAAAAAGTTAAGAAACCTTAAGACATCTTAAGACACAGAGCCTCCTGTTTATGGTATTATATATCTATACCACAGGAGGTTTTTTATGAGAGACATCTACATATTACTTACTAAGAGCGATACCTTGTTTTCCAAGGCTATATATAAAATAACACGGGCTGAGTACACCCACGCTTCAATTTCACTTGACAGGGAGCTGACCATGCTTTACAGCTTCGGACGCAAATACAGGTACAGTATGCTGCCGGCAGGCTTTGTCCATGAGGATATAAACCGAGGGGTCATGGGTTCCAGTGATACTATGAAATGCGCCCTTTACCGCATAAGAATCAGCGAGAGGAGTTATCGCAGGCTGGCAAACAGAATCAGGCACATGGAAGCCAACAGGGAAAGCTATCGTTACAATATTATGGGAATTCCTTTATGTATGTTCGGTATTGCAAGGGAGCGAAAAAATCATTTCTTCTGTTCCCAGTTTGTGTCCGGTGTGCTCGTTAAGTCAGGTGCAGTGGAAAGAGGTGTTCTGGGAGCACCATCCCTCACACATCCAAGCGACTTGCAGAGGCTTCCAAAAGCCAGCCGTGTCTTCGAAGGCACAATGGCAGAGCTCAGGCTCAGCGCATAGCAAGACAGTAATAATTAAAAATCCTCCCCGGAGCTTGGCCTGCGGAGAGGATTTCTTTATGTCTATAAAGTGCCTGAGGCGTTAAGCACATTTTTAATCTTGTGCTGAACCATGGCCTGAATGGCGTCTCTGCCCGGTCCAAGGTATTTACGAGGGTCGAATTCTGCAGGGTTTTCTGCAATAAATTTGCGCACCTCTGCTGTGAGAGCCAGTCTGAGGTCTGTGTCGATGTTGACCTTGCAGATGCCGTACTTGGTAGCTTCTCTTATCATATCCTCAGGAACGCCCTGGGCTCCCGGAATGTTGCCGCCATACTGATTGCACTTGTCCACAAACTCCTTGAGCACTGTGGAAGCACCATGGAGTACCAGCGGAGTATCGGGGATGAGCTTATGTATAGCCTTCAATCTTTCAAAGTCCAGGTAAGGCTCGCCTTTGAACTTATATGCGCCGTGACTGGTGCCGATGGCGATGGCAAGGGAATCGACTCCTGTTCTTTCCACGAATTCCGCCGCCTCGTCAGGGTCGGTGAAGGTCGCTGAGCGGGCATCAACCTTGACGTCGTCTTCCACTCCTGCCAGCTTTCCCAGCTCTGCTTCCACCACAGCGCCGTGGGCGTGGGCATAGTCAACAACCTCTTTGGTTATACGAATGTTTTCCTCGAAAGGATGCTTGGAGCCGTCAATCATGACGGAGGTGAAGCCGTCGTCCACGCATTTTTTGCAGATTTCGAAGTCCTCGCCGTGGTCCAGATGCAGGGCGATATCAAGTCCCGTATCCAGAATTGCTGCCTCCACCAGCTTTAAAAGGTACGCGGGCTTTGCGTATTTGCGGGCTCCTGCGGAAACCTGAAGTATCAGCGGTGACTTTTCTATTTTGGCAGCCTCGACGATGCCCTGAATTATTTCCATATTATTGACATTAAAAGCACCTATGGCGTAGTCTGATTTCAGCGCCTTGGCGAACATTTCCTTGGTAGTAACCAGTGCCACTATATTACCTCCTGTAATTTTGCATGCTGCAAAGTATTGATATAGTTATAAGTATACAACAAAGCAGAGACAAAGTAAATCACTTGTTTAAATTGCTGAGCAGAGGTCCCATCATTTCTATTATTCCGTCAAGATTAGGGATAGCGTTGGTATTTATCAGCTGACTGGGCTCAGGAAGCTTTGGTGGGTTGATGACCATCTGCCCCATACTGTCAAGCTTATCCATAACGCCTACCATTCGGTGAAAATCGCTGACCAGCCCGATTGGCTCCAAGCCTCCCAGAAGAGAGCGTCCCGAACCGCGCCCTTTGTCTCCCAACACTCCGGATACGAGAAAAAGCAGCAGTATTACACCGATTACATCTGTATTTTTACCCATTACCAATACCTCCTGTTTATAAAATATATTATGAAACTCCGTGGCTCAGAGTGCATAGATTATAGTAGAAAGAAGCAAGGAGGTATTTTATGGATTTAAATGAGCAGATGGCGGGGGAGATTGCACGTCAGCTTGGTCTTTCGGGAAGCAAAGGGGTAAGCCGCGATACCGTAAGAAGTCTGGAAAAAAAGAGTGATGCGGAGCTGTCGCGGGATATATTGAGGCTAAAAGAGCAGCTTGCGGCAAACAATATAAGTCCCCAGCAACAGATGGCAATAGTCAAGAAGCTGATGCCCATGATGGATGACAATCAAAAAGCCCGACTACAAAAGGTAATCGAGCTTTTGAGATAACTGTTCAATTATATAATCAGCCCATGGACTGAGGCACTAGCCCCAGTTCATTTTCTTTGCTATGTCTTTTTTCGTTGCACCCTTGGTGAAGGTAAAGGTACCTGCTTTGACCTTTTCGTGGTCCAATCCGGAATCGTCGCAAATTGTCTGATACTCGGCATAATCATCAAAGAGCCCCTTGTCGATAAGGCATTGAATAGCTGCCGAAGCGCTGTTTCCCGTGACCTCCACCTCTACGTCTCTTGTCAACGCGCCGCCCTGCCAGAGAGGAAGCTCCTGTGAGTCGTCAGAAGTCTGCTGATTGCCCGCAGCTTGCTGGTCGTCACCGGTCTGCGCTGTGTCTGAAACGTTGCCCGCGTCACTGCCTATGTTATTTCCTGCATCCGAATTATCGCCGCCATCCGAAGGCTTGTCCGCGTCACCCACATTATCCACGGGGTTTTCCACTGCGGGATTGCCGTCGTTTCCCAGAAGCTGCTTGGGGTATTCCAGTATTACGTTAACCCGCCAGCAAATAATGAGCGCCGCTGCCACAAGGATGAGAACAGCAATAATTATATCGTTTTTATCGTAAATAAAGTCCTTAAATTTCTTCATACTTTCCCCCATTTGTATTTTTCGCAGGTAGGATGCACCTGTCCGATAATATACATACATTTTAGCAGATTTAGACTTTTTTCACAAGCTGTTTTGGTGTATAATATTTTGGTAAGTTTCGTTAGTGTGGGAAAAGAAAAATTATGATAAAGCTTATTATTACGGAAAATCAGGGAGGCCAGAGGCTGGACCGATTTCTGAAAAAATATTTTGACAAGGCTCCCCTGAGCCATATATATAAGATGATACGAAAGGATGTAAAGGTCAACGGAAAGCGTTCTTCGGCAGAGGCGATGCTAAAGGCAGGAGACGAGCTTACTATTTATATCGGCGAAGAGGATGCGCAGGCGCTGCAAAAACCTGCCAGGCAGGTCAAGGCGAAGAAGCAGTTCGTCATAGCCTATGAGGACGAAAACATTCTGGCAGCGGCAAAGCCCTTCGGACTTCTGACCCACGGTGACCGCACGGAGAAAAAAAATCATCTTGCCAATCAGGTGCTGGATTACCTGATAGAGAAGGGTGAGTATGACCCGCGCAGGGACAGAACCTTTTCACCCGCTCCGGTAAACAGGCTGGACAGAAACACCACGGGTCTCGTGCTTTTCGGAAAGAACGCACAGGCTCTGAAGGAGCTTAACAGGCTCATTCGTGAGAGAAATTGTATAAATAAGTATTATCTGACCGTGATATGCGGCAGATTGGAAAATCCCATGGAGCTATGTGACAGGATGACAAAGGATGAGCGTATGAATGTCACCAGCGTGCTTTCCTTGGAGGAGGAAGAGGGCAAAGTTATGGAGACTGTTGCCGTGCCTCTGGAATACAGCAGCCTGGACGGGCGCCGGTTCACCCTGACCGAGGTAAAGATAATCACAGGCAGGACTCATCAGATAAGAGCTCACCTTGCCAGCGCAGGCTTTCCTCTGCTGGGAGATGTAAAATACGGCGACCACACAGCCAACAGGTGGGCGGCATCAAAGCTTGGTCTTAACACTCAGCTTCTCCATGCCCGCAGACTTGAATTCGCGGACTGCCATAGCTCTGAAATGCTTTCATATTTGCAGGACAGGGTCATAGAGGCAGAGCTTCCCGAAAACTTTGAGAGAATAAAGAAAAGAATCTTTGGAAAGAATTAAAAGGAGACATTTGAAATGAAAAACCTTCTCAGTTGGATTAGAGATATTGCCATTGCTGTAGTTATTGCGGGAATAATCCTCGCATTCTTTAAACCTATTATTGTGCAGCAGGAGTCCATGCAGCCTAATTTTTATTCGGGGGATTACGTCATAACCAGCCGTCAGGCATACAGGCTGTTTGGTGAACCTCAGAGGGGAGACGTTATCGTTTTTAAATCGGACCTTTACGATGAAAGCGGCAAGCAAAAGAACCTCATAAAGCGCATCGTCGGTCTGCCCGGCGACACTGTGGAAATAAAGGACGGAGATGTATACATAAACGGAGAGCTCTTTCAGGAGGAGTACGTGGCAGAGCAGGGGCTTTCCGGAGAGATGGAGGCTGTGACGGTGCCTGAAGGAAGACTATTTGTCATGGGTGACAACAGAAGGGTAAGTCAGGACAGCAGAAGTGCGGCGGTGGGAACCATAGATATGGATTCCATCGTGGGTAAAGTGGTAATCCGGCTCTATCCGTTCAGCGAAATCAAGGTATTCTAGTCTGTCGGCAGCTGTCGAAAGCATTTCGGACAGGCGAAAGGGTGGAAAGGCGAATTGAAAATGCAGCTTTTTAAGAGAACGTTAAAACTGTTTGGCTGCATGGCAGCGGCGCTGGTCGGTGTGGCTGCTGCGGTACTGATTTTTATGAGCTTTATGGTTGTAGAGGTCGAGGATAGCTTTATGCTGCCTGAGCTTGAACCGGGAAGCAGCGTTATTGCAGTTCGTACCCCTTTGCCTGTGGATATAGGTTTGAAGCCGTCGGTAAAGGTGGGGGATTTGGTGGTGTACAGAGCGCCCTATTACGGAATTGACGCAGGAGGCGTCTACCTTGTGAGACGGGTATCGGGGATGAAGGACGGCATGGTTGAGCTGCGCTGCGAGGAAAGCATGGCAGCTATGGAAAAGGAACTCTTATCTAAGGAAAAAATATTGGGAAAGGTTATATATAATGGGTAAAAAAGAGCGAAAATTGGTTGCTAATAACAAAAAGGCATACCACGATTACTTTATAGAGGAGACCTATGAAGCAGGTATCGTACTGACAGGCACGGAGATTAAGTCTGTCCGTCAGGGAAAGGTCAGCATCAAGGAAAGCTACGCTAAAATCGAGAACGGCGAAATGTTTCTCTACGGCATGAATATCAGCCCTTACGAGCAGGGAAACCGTTATAACGTGGAGCCACTGAGACCCCGCAAGCTGCTCCTTCATAAGCAGGAGATAAGAAAGCTTATCGGCTATACCACCATCAAGGGACTTACTCTGGTGCCTCTCAAGATGTACATAAACGAAGAGGGCAGAGCCAAGGTGGAACTCGCCGTGGCGCGAGGGAAGAAGAACTACGATAAACGTGACGATATCGCAAAGCGCGACGCCAAGAGGGACATGGACAGAAAACTGAAGGAGAGATACTAGGTATACCGCGAAATTATAGCGAAATTATAGCAGACAAAAAAGTCAGAATAAATATTGCAGAAAACCGCTCAAAATGCTATAATTTTTTATAATAATTATTGCGTTTGGAGGCATCGATTTATGGCAGCCCATGATGAAAAAAACTTTGGTTTAAAAGAAGGCATGAAGGTGGAAATTTTTTCTGAAGGGCTGATTTTTCTTTTAAACGGCGTTATAGACAAAATAGACGAAGATGCGATTTGGGTTACAAATGCAAAGGGCAGCGAAATGCCTGTAATTATACATAACAGCAAGGTTAGTATTAAAGCAATCCGAAGCGATGACACCATTATCATTCTGTACGGTGTCATAACAGGTAACTCGGACACTTTCTGGAAAATAGGTCAGCTTTCTCAATTCAGTTTTCCTAATAAGCGTAACAATTATCGCCATCACGTGGATATTGAAACCACGGTGGTCAGGCTTGCTTTTATAGATGATATGGATGGCGGTGAATATTATCCCACCCAACCGGAAACAGAGTGCACGATTCATAACATCAGCGGTGGCGGTCTGATGTTCAGTTGTTACAGACCTTTTTATTTAGACGATAATGTCCAGTTCGGTCCAATCACCCTTATTCCGAATCAGGAGCCTTTTGTATTAAGAAGCCAGATACTGCGGGTGAATAAAAATTTTAAAAATGAAGACAAATACTATTATGGCTGTCAGTTCTTCGGTATGGATGACAGAACTCAGGAAAGGCTCATCCGTCATATTTTTACCATGCAGGCAGAGGAAATCAGAAGGAAGAACCGTTTCTGATGCGAAAGCCCGCATGCACTGATTATAGCCACAAAAAAACAGGCGAGAGGCCTGTTTTTTATGTCTATGGTGGAGATGGTGGGAGCGACCGTCCGCAGGGCTTCGCCCGGCGTACTGCTTCCTCGGCTCCCCGCACGGTCGCCTTCGGACCACAGCCTGTTCGCAGGTTCACCGGACCTGCTCACCTACGGCTGTGCCCACATTGGCTTCGACTGCCTTAAATTTACTATCGACGAAATAAAAAAATGAGCCTAAAGACTCATTTTCTATTTCGTGGTGGAGATGGTGGGAGTCGAACCCACGTCCGAAAGCGTTTCCGCAGGAATTTCTCCGAGCGCAGTTAATGTTTTAGAGTTTCACTTTTTCGGACGTCCATTAACAGACTTCCGAAGCGGCTATCCCGTAAGTCCCCTGCGGTACCGGGAGCTCCCGCAGAGTTTTCCTGTATAGTCGACGCCGGTAATCAGGCCTACAGGTAAACCTGAGCCGACGCGCGGGCAGAACTAAGCTGCTAATGCGAAATTGTTATTATTTTTAGCGTTTATATTTAACGTGTCCTTTTTAAGGTAGACCGGACAAACTACCGCTCGCTTATCCTGTTTCTACACCCCCGTCGAAACCTTTACACCCCCTAGATATATATATTATACCACGTTTTAATTGTTTATGCAAATTTTTTGCGTTTTTCATCACCGGAACCAGCGCTTCTTCATCAGCAACCAGAAGATAGGCAC
>JAEDNK010000099.1 GCA_016302545.1 Bacillota bacterium | reverse complement strand
AATATTTCGCATATATAGTATTAGAAAACCGCCCCGTTTCGTGGCGTTATCATCAGGTAGTTGATATGTGACCTTTCGGGGGTATTTAAAAAGGGAGTAAAAAAAGCAAAGGTTGAAAGAAGGGTTAAAAGGGGTTAAAAGGGTTAAAGGCATCCCCCGAAAAATGCGCAAAAGATGCATTTTACTGGGGGATTTTCGCGCAAAACAGCTCAAATTTCTCGGATTTTTTTCTATATTTTACATTTTCATCTATATTTCCCCCAGTAAATCGGCTTTTTTTCCACAATTTTGGGGGGTCAGTGCATCCGCCATGGGTGGGCAGCGCATCCGCAGGGTCGTCAGCGCATCCGCCAGGTGGGGCAGCTCATCTGTCATGCAGCAGTGCATCCACCAATCAGTCAATATGTGCCACTATGCCACGCACTCTGGCTTCGATGGCCAGCTCGGTGCGGTTGTCGAAGCCTGTTTTGACCAGCATACTGTGGATGTATGTCTTTACCGTTCCCTCGGATATGTTAAGCTTGTCGGCAATTTTGGAGTTGGACATTCCGGTGGTCATGAGGCGAAGTACATCCAACTCCCTCTCTGAAAACTTTTCGCTGCCGGCCAGACCCATCGGCACGGTTGGAGGAGTATCAGGATAAACCGATTCTCCTGCCATTGTGCGGTCAAGGACATCCATAATGGTCTCTTGGGGTGCCTCCTTATAGTAAAAGCTTTCTATTCCTATGTCTTCGGCGCGTTTCAGCCATGTGGCTTCTACCATGGAGGTCACGGCCACGATTTTAGTTTCGGGGGAAATTTTCTTTACTGCCGCGGCGGCTTCAAGTCCGTTGGAGCCGTCGTTCATCAGTATATCCATAAGAATCAGATCCACACGGTTGTACTTTACATATTCCTCCACCTGAGATGCAGAAGACAGAGAATCTGCCAGAATATATTTTGGGCTGCCTGACAGGTACATCTCGAATAGCTGGCGTGCTACCAGCTGATCATCTACCACCAGCACCTTTGCCGGCTGCATGTTCTGTTCTGTCTTTTTTGTGTCCATGAATTTTCTCCTATCAAGATTTAAAGTCCAGCCGCAGCAGAAACTGCGGAGAACTTTCTATGGTCATAATGCCGCCTGCACGCTCCACCATGTGGCGTAGGTTGCTGAGTCCTCCGGCTTCCTGAATCGGCACAAGCGGGGCTCTGCCGTTATTTGTAATTTCAACTCTGATGCCGTGGGGAGCATCAGCGCCGCATTTTATTAAGATGAAAAGCCTGTCTCCGCGTGCATGGCGAGCCGTGTTTGTCAGGCACTCGCGTATGGCCGCCATAATGGCTGACCTGACTTCCCCGCTCACAGGCAGGTCGGCAAGACCGGCAGGCAGGTCGCCGTTAATTTCAATTTGTATATGAAGGCTTTCCGCAGTTTTTTCTATAGCATCCCACTCCTCTGACGGAGCAGTCTCTTTTTTCATAACTGAAATAACATATCGCCATAAAGGCAGAAGCTTGCTGCGGTCTCGCTTTGACGGTTCGGCTGTAAGGTAGGCTCTGAAAGCCAGCAGTGAACGGCCAAGGTCGTCGTGAACTTTGATTTTTGCGTCGAGAAGTTCCTTTTCGGCGGTGAGTCTTGACATATCACGGCTAAAAATTCTGAGTCGCTCGTTTACGCTATTGAGTCGCTCATTTCTTTCCTCAAGTTCCCGGCGCAGCTCATACTGCTCGGTGACATCGAGTGCAACAATCTCATTAATCCGATTTCCTTCCGCCTCAATTTCACTGCGGCGCACATTCCAGACCTTTGAATCCGATGTAAAAATCACCAGTCCGTCGCTCACATCCGTCTTGACGGATTTTTCCTCGATACATCGCCAGAGTTTTTCTCCGTTGAGAATACCGATACCGGTAATATCGCTGCTTATATGCTGCATCCGGCGGTTGGACAGGAGAATCCTGCCGTCCTCAGAGAAAAAGCATACACCGTCAGGCAGCGCATCCAGACTTTCTTTTACGGAACCCGGGCTGAGCTTATCACGACCGGCACGGTTTACTGCCACAAGGCACAGCACCTCCGCTGCAAAAATCACAACCATTACAAGAGCGACAATAATCCACGGAACATCTTTAAGAATTACCGCCGGTAAGGAAAACCTCGGATCCACTTCATTGGCGCATAGGCTCACATCGGCCATGCTCTGCAAAATGATAAAAACTGCAGCTGCCAGGACCACTGAGCATGTAGCATAACCACGGCTCAGGCGCATGGCGACTGCTGCCGCTATGATATATGCCGCGCCAAGAATCAGAACGATGGCACTGATGGCAAAAAAGGTATGGCAGTACTCAGCCAGATTGATGTATGCAGTCATCGCACCTCACCTCCCCCGCAGTTTTTTGTCTCCCGGGGCAATGCCAGCGAAACATATTCAGTGGCACCGTCGCGCTCTGTCTCCAGACTGCCGCCTGAGGCAGCCAGTTTTAAGGCCATGAAATCGGGAGGAATACGGCCGGCGGACAATCCGTCGGACATTCCGCCGGGTACTTCGTCGGACATTGCGTCCGGTATTTCGATTTCCATTTTCAAATAAAGGCCATCTGTGCAGATGTCCAGAAAAACCAGCATGTGGCTGGCACCCGGTATGGTTTTTTCCAATATTCCTTCAAAAACCTCGTAAGCCGTCAGCGCTGCTTTGCCATCACAGACTCCCTCATCACGGCATGAAAACAAAGTTTTAATTCCGTATAGCTTCACATATTCCATAGACTCTGCTACGGCCCTTCTGAGCTCTGAGCCAAAAAGTGCACCATTCTGTTTCTGCAGCAAAAGCAGATTGGAATGTCTCTTTATGTATGAGTTGAGAATGCATGCGTATTTCATGGTCATCTCGAATTCTTCCTCTTCCTGCGAGAGATTATCCAGAATCGAATTTATTGTGTCAAGCTGAGGCTTGACTGTTTCGGAAATATGATCATAGAGACGGTTTTGTTCCTTAATCCGCATAAGTTTTTCTTTTATGCGGTTTTCGGCCTCAAGCATGGTGTTTTCCTCTGCGATGACATCTCCCAGGTTTTCTATCTCACGGTTAAGCCTGTTTATTTCCGTAATATCGCGGGTCCAATAGCCATAGCCGCCTTTTACGTGTATGCTCACCAGGCTGATGTTTCCGTCATCAAGGAGAACCGCCTCAGCAACAGCATTTCTGACCTGCTGAAGACTTACATCCACACTTCTGGCTGCCCTGTACCTGACAGTGCCGTCTCTTTCCATAATACCGGCGCCGATGGATGATGCGTTCCAAAGGACTCCGTAATAGTCATTGGAGGGCAAAAAACCCAGACATATGAGAATTTCCATAAAAGATGCGAAAAGCAGACAGCCCATCTCAGGTACAAGGAACATTTCAAGAAGCAGGTTTTCCGATCCTGTCACTACGAGTATTGTATATACCAGACCTATGACAAGAGGTATGGCCGGAATCCATATTTTTCTCCGTTGTGCCGCCACTGAACAGCGGGCGAAGGCCACTGCGAGCATTGCGATAAAAAGAACCGCCATCCATGTCATGGCAGCATAATATACAGGTCCTCTTACTATATTTACCTCGTCCCAGGCTTCAAGCCCGTAGATGAATCTGAAAGCCTGCTGATGTATATCGTTGGTGAGAACAGCCAGTGCCAGCAGACCTGCAGGTATGAAAAGCAAATCCCACCTGCGGCTTATTGTACTGTCGTAGCTCAGGCCTATATGAAGAACCGAAAGGAACATGAGCAGCGGGATAAAAATCATCGGAATATAATACATGTACCAGATGTAACGGCACGCACTCCACCCTGAAAGGATGAACTCGTACTTTATTGTTCTGATGGTCATCCAGAAAATCATCAAAAGCCCCGCAGCAATTAGATGGCGGCGCACAGTATCCTGAAGAATTCTTCTCTTTATCTGCCATATCCACAGGAACAGGGCAGCGGTAAAAAGAGAATATACAATGGAGTTGTATGAAATAGCGGAGTAGAATGTTTCATCACTTTTTATTATTATTCTGACTACGCTTGCCAGAAACACCATAGTCAGGCATACGATGTTGGTATTTCTGGTTTTCTGTCCGCTTTCCAGAGAGCCATATCCGCGGACTGCACTGTATATTATGAAAATTAACATTTCCGTAGCTACATAGGACACGGAAAGAAATTCAAATTCTTCATCTACAAACTTCTCAGCGATCCAGACAAATATGTTAAGCAGCACTGTTGCAAGCATAAAAGCGGCATGCTTCAGCTCACCGATTCGCTTTTTTGCCGAAGAAACCAGTATTACTGTCGACATAGCGATAAAATACGCCACTACATATACAGTATATAAAAAATGCAGCGGGCCGTACTCCTTCTGAAGCATAGAGGTTCCTTTTACAAAAGTCAGCGAAACCTCCTCATAGTAAAGAGTGCTAATTCCTCCGCTTGAGGCCAGGACAAACACTGCGGCTCCTATAATCAGCAAGGCGGCGATAAAAAGCTTTTCCCGTTTAGGTCTGACTTTACACATATCCATTACAGTCAGAAGCATTGCCGGCTGAAGTGCCGCAGAGCCCAGATAAGCCAGGCTGTTTGCCATAAGAGCTCCTTCAAGAGTCTTAGAAATTGACAGCATAAAATATCCCGTATTAACCGCAAGTACAGCGACAAACACGAGCTGAAGGCGGAATTCTCTATATGTAGTTCTGTAGTAGCAGCCTGCGGCCAGCATCATGGAAAGCAGACAAAGCACTCCATATGCCATGCTTGTTCCTGACATTATCCAAAACCTCCGCGTAAAATCATTCTTTCTCTTTTAAATTTTATCTGTTTTTCTTATATATCACCCACAGACCCTTAAGCAGCAGGTCCTCGTCGAGAATTACCTTCTTTCTGCAGAAAGGTGTAATAACGCGGGCCAGTCCTCCTGTGGCAACTGCCGTCACCCGGCGGCCCATCTCACCTTCAATTCTCTCTATGATACCGTCTATTGCGGCAGCGTTGGAATAGATGACGCCGCTCTTCATACAGTCTATAGTGTTGCGCCCGATGAGCTGCTTCGGCTCGTCAAGGCTAATATTGTTTAACTGCGATGCGTTACGTGCAAGGGCATTGAGCGCCGTATTCACACCGGGATAAATCATACCGCCAATGTAGTTTTTCTTCTCGTCCACTACGCATACTGTGGTCGCCGT
>JAEDNK010000005.1 GCA_016302545.1 Bacillota bacterium | reverse complement strand
TCAAACTGAGTCTGCACATAGGTAAAGCCGTTTATTCTTGAAATAATCTGCGCCGCATCCTTTCCTAAACCGTTAAGGATTACTCTCAGAGGCTTCTTCCTTATTTTATTGGCTGACTTGGCAATACCGATGGCGCCCTCTGCGGCTGCAAAGGATTCGTGTCCGGCAAGGAAGGCGAAGCACTCCGTTTCTTCACGGAGAAGCATTGCCGCCAGGTTGCCGTGTCCTAAGCCCACCTTTCTGTCGTCTGCAACAGAGCCCGGCAGACAGAATGCCTGAAGTCCCTCTCCTATAGTCTCTGCCGCATCTGCAGCTGCCTTGCAGCCTTTCCTGATAGCGATAGCAGCGCCTGCCACATATGCCCAGCAGGCATCCTCAAAGCATATGGGCTGAATCTCCTTGGCAATTCTATACGGGTCAAGTCCTTTCTCCGCGCAGATTTTCTCCGCTTCTTCGAGACCTGCGATGCCGTAGGCATCCAGCGTCTTTTCTATCTTTTCTATCTTTCTGTCGTAATTTTCGAAAGTTATTTTTCCGGTTCCCTGGGTTCTTTCACTCATTTGCGCCACCTCCTATTCTTTACGCGGGTCGATGGTGCGAACTGCTTCGTCAAATCTGCCATACTTGCCGCTTGCCTTTTCGATGGCCTCCATCGGGTCCATTCCCGTCTTGATGTTATCCATCATTCTGCCCAGATTTACGTATTTATAACCGATAATGTTTCCTTCCTCGTCAAGTCCTGCTTCGGTGATATATCCCTCGGCAAGCTCAAGGTATCTAGGTCCCTTTGCCTTGGTGGAATAGATGGTTCCCACCTGACTTCTGGTGCCTTTTCCAAGGTCCTCAAGTCCGGCTCCGATGGCAAGACCGCCCTCCGAAAAGGCGGACTGACTTCTGCCGTAAACTATCTGCAAAAACAGCTCTCTCATGGCTGTGTTTATGGCATCGCATACAAGATCTGTGTTCAGCGCTTCCAGCAGCGTCTTTCCGATAAGGATTTCCCCTGCCATGGCGGCGGAATGGGTCATGCCTGAGCAGCCCAAAGTCTCCACCAGCGCCTCTTCGATAATTCCGTCCTTGATATTAAGGGTAAGCTTGCAGGCTCCCTGCTGAGGCGCGCACCAGCCTACACCGTGGGTTAGTCCGGAAATATCGGATACCTCCTTTACCTGCACCCATTTACCCTCCTGAGGGATAGGCGCAGGTCCGTGGTATGCTCCCTTATTTACGGGACACATATTTTCTATTTCTTTTGTATATATCATTTTGTCCTCCTAAAACGGCGCGCTTCGTCTGCGCTCCGACTAAATCAATTTTTTGACAAAATTCGATTACATCGCCTTGGTTCTGATTTCTTCAAGAAGCTTGGCCGTGAAGTCCTCAACAGACATTTCTCCAAGCTCTCCGGCCTTGCTGGAACGCACGGTCAACGTGCCTGCCTCGGCTTCTCTTTCGCCGATAACTCCGATGTAGCTTACTCTCTCGTTTCTGGCTTCTCTCAGCTTGTAGCCGATCTTTTCGTTTCTGATATCAAGCTCTACACGAAGTCCTGCTTCTTCAAGCTTCTTGGCAACTTCTTCTGCATATGGAGCAAATTTTTCTGTCACTGTGAGCAGTTTAACCTGTACAGGTGCAAGCCACAGAGGGAATTTACCGGCGCAGTGCTCTGTCAGTATACCGATGAATCTTTCGATGGAGCCGAAGATTACGCGGTGAATCATGATAGGTCTGTGCTTTTCGTTGTCGGAGCCTACATAAGTAAGGTCAAATCTCTGAGGCATCTGAAGGTCGAGCTGGATAGTACCGCACTGCCATGTTCTGCCGATGGAGTCCTGAAGGTGGAAGTCAAGCTTAGGTCCGTAGAAGGCGCCGTCTCCTTCGTTGATTACAAAAGGCACTCCCATTTCCTCGATGGCATTTCTGAGAGCGTTTTCTGCCATTTCCCATTCTTCGTCGGTACCCATGGAGTCCTCCGGTCTGGTGGAAAGCTCTACATGGTATTCGAAGCCGAACATCTTATATACGTCGTCACAGAATTTTGCAACATTCTTGATTTCCTCGTTTACCTGCTCAGGCAACATGAAGATATGAGCGTCGTCCTGTGTAAAGGTTCTTACTCTCATAAGTCCGTGAAGAGCACCGGAAAGCTCGTGTCTGTGTACCTGCCCCAGCTCGCCGCAGCGGATAGGGAAATCTCTGTAGGACCACATCTTACGCTTGTATACAAGCATTGAGCCCGGGCAGTTCATAGGCTTTACTGCGTAGTCCTCATCGTCTATCTTGGTAAAGTACATGTTATCCTTGTAGTGATCCCAATGTCCGGAGGTTCTCCACAGCTGCTCGTTTAAGATGAGAGGCGTCTTGATTTCCTCATAGCCTCTCTTTCTGTGCTCAGCTCTCCAGAAAGCCTCCAGCTCGTTTCTGATAATCATACCCTTTGGAAGGAAGAACGGGAATCCCGGGCCTTCGTCTGTCAGCATGAATAAATCCATTTCCTTGCCGATTTTACGGTGGTCACGCTTCTTCGCCTCTTCCATCTTGGCGATATACTCGTCCAGCTGTTCCTGTGACGGAAAAGCAGTTGCGTAAATTCTCTGAAGCATCTGTCTTTCGGAGTCGCCTCTCCAATATGCTCCGGCAACGCTCATAATCTTGAAAGCCTTAATCTGGCCTGTGGATGCCATATGAGGTCCTGCGCAGAGATCCACGAAATCTCCCTGCTTATAGAAGGAAATTACCGCATCTTCAGGTAAGTCCTGAATCAGTTCTACCTTGTAAGGCTCGTTCTTTTCCTCCATAAATTTGATGGCTTCCTCACGAGGCAGCTCAAATCTTTCCAGCGGATAGTTAGCCTGAACGATTTTTTTCATCTCCTTCTGAATTTTGAGGAAGTCCTCTTCGGAGAACTTATGCTCGGTGTCGAAGTCATAGTAAAAGCCGTTGTCGATAGCCGGTCCGATTGCCAGCTTAGTATCCGGCCACAAGTGTTTTACTGCCTGCGCCATAATATGTGATGCGGTATGTCTGTAATCGTGTCTTACCTGCTCGTCTTCCCAGTTTAATTTTTCTTTAGCCATTTTTAATCACCTTTTCCTTCAATTTTTCTATTTATTTGCTTATTTTTATTTTTTACGCCGCTTCTTCCCCGCTGCGGGTGCCTTGTGAGTTGCCCTCTCCGCCTCCGGTATCAGTTGTTGCCGGAGGATTTGTCACCGTGGGATCGCTCACTCCAGCTCCCGGGTCTGTCGGTTCTGTCGTCTCGCCACCCGGGTTGGAAGGATCAGTCGTTCCCGGATTGGAAGGATCAGTCGTTCCCGGGTTTGTCGGGTCCGTAACGCCCGGATCTGTCGTTCCCGGATCCGTAACATCAGGATTGGTCGGATCTGTCGCGCCCGGGTCCGTTGGATCCGTAACGCCCGGATTTTCAGGTTCGGTTACATTTTCATCTACCTGACTTTCGCCTTCCTTTTCGTTTTCGATCTCGTTAGCCTCTCGGGCAGCCTCTATCCTGGCAATGATTTCATTGCTGATGGCGTTTACCGTAGAGGACGGCACATAATCGGTCTGGCCGAATACCTCCTGGTGAAGCAGCAGCGCATTGTTTGCAAGATTCACAGGGAAAACAAATGAGATTTTATTTATGGTTCCCGTGCTCCACTTATACGGCCATCCGCTTCCCGTGGAAATGTTATACTGAGGCAGTCTGATGCCCAATGCCAGAATATCGTTCATCTTCAGATTGGTCTTTACCTGCGGTACCATCATATCTATTATTTTCTTAAGCTCGCCGAAGGACATGGTCTTTGCTTTCTCGAAAACCTTGGAGACCACAATCCTCATTCTCTCGGTTCTCTTAAAGTCGTCGCCTACGCCCTTTCTGATTCTGCCGTAGGATACCGCCTGCACACCTTCTAAGGTCTGAACTCCCGGTTCCGTAACCAGATTATAGTTTTCCCGTCCGATATTCCTGGCAGTAGCCTTAGTGTATTTGTTAAGCTGGTAGATTTCTCCCTGCTGCACATCTACGGTTATTCCGCCTATGGCATCCACCAAATCGGCAACCGCCTTGAAGTTAACAATCGCATAGTTGGATATGTTAAGATCCATAGCCTGATTGAGAGACTTTATAGTCATCTCCGGTCCGCCGTAAACGCAGGCATGAGTAATCTTATCGTATGTCGGTGTATCCCCAAGCTTCAGATATGTGTCGCGATATACCGATGTCAGCTTAACATCGTTGGTGTCCTTGTTTATGCTGGCTATCATTATCATATCGCTTCGGGTGCCCTTCAAATTGCTCATGTCACGGCTGTCTACTCCCAGCAGAAGGATATTTATGTATCCGTCCACATCCACCAGGGAGAGATCATAGTTCTCCGGCGTCGGCTCGTGCATTTCATCAACGATTCCGTTAAAGTAATCGAAGACTGCGACGCATGCGATTGCTATTATGAGAACAAGTACGCACACCGCCAATATAGTAAGTTTTTTCCATGTCTCCAATCCCTGGACCCATTTCTTAAAGGTTTTCTTTTCCTTTACCCTTTTTTCTGTCCTGCTCATTGCTCAAAAATCCCCTTACCTTTCTTTTTTCTGGCTTCATCTTCTTCAAGAGTTTTCTTGTAAAAGTCTATGGCCTCTTCAATATTGCTGTCAAAAAGAAGTTTTCCCTGTCTCATGACCATACCTCGCTTACAGAAGGACTGGGCCACTCCGGTGGAATGGGTCACGAAAAGGAAGGTCACATCCTTTTCCCCCACTATCTGATTTATCTTTTCAAGGCACTTCTTCTTAAATTCGCTGTCACCGACGGAAAGCGCCTCGTCCACTATGAGTATCTCCGGCTTTATGCTTACATTTATGGCAAAGCCCAGCCTTGCCTTCATGCCGCTGGAATAAGTTCTTACCGGCTGATCTATATAGTCATTCAGGTCAGCAAAATCAACAATCTCAGGCTCCAGTTCCTTGATCTCAGCGTTGCTCATTCCGAAAAGCTGTCCTCTGAAATATATGTTTTCACGACCGGTAAATTCCGGATCAAAGCCTGCGGTAAGCTCCAGCAGTGCGCTCACTCTGCCGTTGACTGTAATTTCTCCGGAAGTGGGATATGCCACACCGGTTATCATCTTCAGAATAGTGGACTTGCCGGCTCCGTTCTTTCCGAACAGTGCCACCGACTCACCCTTTTCTATCTTAAATGACAAATTATTTACAGCCACTTTCTTCTTATATGAAGCTTTTCTGCTAAAAATAGACTTGAACCTCTGTCTGTCGCTTTTAAAAAGCTTATATGTCTTCGTTACATTTTTAAACTCAATTACTGTATTGCCCATCTGGAGCCTCTCCTTTTCCTTTAGAGAATGTCCGGAATATCCTTTTTAAGCCGCTTGTATGCCCATAGAGACAGTATCACCATTACGATGTAAACGATGGCGAAATTAACAAGCTGCTGCCAATCTTCCCAGAACCATACATGCTTGATGAATACATTTCTGTAACCGTTGGCTATAATGGTAACAGGGTTAAAAAGCAGGACTCCCTTTATTACTTCGTTATCTATGGAGGATGCGTCGTAAAGGATGCCCGACATCCAGAACAGCGCCTGCGTAAGAGATTTCACCAGATTGAGGAAATCCTTGCTTATTGCCGAAAGCAGTCCCGCAAACAGTCCCCATGAAGTAAAAAACAGGAACATAAGCAGCATATAAAAGGGTATCTGCAGATAATAAACGGTAGGCATATACCCGAAACCCATGTAGATAAGTATCATTACCACCACAAGACCAATATGACTCACCATCAGCGCCATGCTGACAAAGGTTGGAATTGTGGAGGTAGGAAACTTTATTTTGGTTACCAGATATTTATACTTTCTTATAGAGCCTGCACCGCCTGTAATCATATCCCGCATATAGAACCAGGGTATCATGCCGGCAATGAGCCAGAGGAAGAAAGGATAACCGTCTACATCTCCGCCCTTTCTCAGTCCCACTGAAAAGGCAAACCAGAAAACAAATATCAGTATTGACGGTCTGATAAGCGCCCAGCTCCAGCCGAGAACCGAGCCGCTGTAGGTTTTCTTTAAATCTGCCTTTGCCAGCTTTACAAGCTGATTTCTGTATTGAAAATGGTCGGTGAGTATTTCTTTAAATGTGTTCAAAATTAACCTCTTTTCATCTGACCGGGTCTATCTCTTTGGGAGATGAACCAGTGTCTTGTTCGGCTTCTTGTCATATCCGAACATCTTCTTTTTACCCGCCAGTTTCATAAGGAGATATTCTCTGGTAGGCTTAGTGTATTTTTCTACCGCCGGATAGTCAGGGAATCTGTTGATTTCCGGAAATTTAATGCCGTCGTTTGTTACAGCCAGGTCTACGCCGAACCATTCCAGCTGTTTTATTGACTTGGTAACGGCGAGAACATCCTCTTTAACCTGCTCCCAGTGAGGCAGGTAGCCTTCAATAGGAACGCCCGTATCCGGATGAATCGGACAATCCTCGATGGAATTGCTCATTACTATCTTTGCATCGTGGAAACGGCCTGTATCCACATCTATTGTCGCAGTCATACCGCCTGCGCCTACATTGTCCACGGCACCTGTCTTCTTAGAGCCGAAACGAACATAGGCATTGCCCACCTGAGGGTTCTTGCCGTCTTTTTTGAATACTATCATTCTGACAGTATTAACCGAGCCGTCGTACACCCTTTTCAGCTCGTCGCACATATTTATATATTCTGTAACAAGGTACTGGTTGTTGATGTCCTCCAGTATATCCAGAACCTGCTGTTTGGTGGCATCCTTATAGTTCAGCTGGTACTTGCCGTCCTCATAGGTAAACTTATAGAAGCCGTCACCATGGGAACCTTCGTCCGGCTTTAGGGCCAGCACGCCCTTTTCCTGAACAAGCCTGAAAATATCTTCAAACTCGTTGGTATAACCTTCCGGCAGGTCCATCATGGAAATAACCTTGTTATTACCGTTCTTACAGATTATGTGATAGTAATATTCAGGGAAGAACCGGTTGAATTCGGAGCATACATACTTAACGGTAATCTTGTCCTCCATCCACTTTCTGTACTTAGGATTTATGTGTCTCAGCCACTTATATTCAAAGTCAGAGATGTATTCTCCGTAGTTTTCCCCGGTTATGCCGTACTGAATCAGTCTGTATGAAAGGAAACCGTGTCTGTATGCCCAAAGCTTCTGCTTGAGGGTTGTCTCCTTGTTGGTTGTGAAGTCTTTCCACACATCCTGTATCCATCTTATGGAAAGGTAAGGCACCAGTCCTTCAGGATAAAAGGCCTTCGCAAAGGCTGCTCTGATCTTAAGTTTCACCTTCTTAAAACCTCTGCTGATACGGGTACCGCTCTTTGCAAAGGCTTCCTTCTTCTGCTCTACTTTTCTTACCAGATAAGCTGAAGTTTCCTTGCTGAAAGGCTTGCAAGCCGGATATTCCGGATGATTTACCATCCTTGTTATGCAGAATCCCTCAGGGCTGATGACCACTTCCGCACCGAAGAACTCAAGCTGCGGCACGAATCTGCACATCCTGTCAATTACCTCTGTAATCTCATCCCAGTGAGGAACCTTCTTATCTCTCCACATTCCTGCAGCGGCATCCACCGGTTCCGCTTTTATATCTCTGAATTTGTCATCCAGCACATCCTCTTCTTCAAGGCTGTCGGCCCTTCTCTTTGACAGCGTTATCAGAGGCTTTGTCTCATACTCGTCGAAGACGAAGAAGGCGTCTCCTATAACGGGATTGTCTCCCATCTCATTGAAGATAATAAGGTTAAGCACGCCGTTGTCCACTATATCCGATGTTTCAACCTTTTCCCTGATTACAAGGGTTTCATTGTAATCCTGCAGCTTGCTTCTGAGCTTTTCCTCGCTGATTTTTTTGCCGTCGAAGGTAAAACCGCCCTCCTCAAAGGCTATGGTGCTGGCAGAAGCTCCGTTGGCGGGTGCTGCAGTGACAGCCTGCTTTTCCTTGATAAGTGTAAGGACATCTTCAAATGTATCGCCGGCTTCATCGTTGTACAGAGGGATAATCTGTGTTTCGTCATAGCGCTTGCTCATCTGATAGTACAGCGCAGGCATATACTGACGGAAAGGCTTGAAAACAGTGTGAATAGTCACCTTGTCCGTAATCCACTTGCTGTATGTTCCGTTTAAAGGTCTCAAAAAGGCATAGTCCTTTGCGGAAATATAGTCGCGGTAGTTTTCCTCGGTGAGACCCATTCTGGCTACCTGCTCAGGCATAAAGCCTCTCTTGATGGCCCAACTGGTCTCCTTGCGGGAAAAGCCGTAGTCTCTGGTCTTATGTCTGTAAACCTCTCTCACCCAGCGTCTTGCCTCTCCGCCGGTAAATCCCTTTGATGTGGGACCCAGCGCAAGAGCATTTACCACTAATTTTTTTATTCCCATTACTTTTTTGTCCTCCTGTTAAAGTCCTCCGGGGAGTTGTAATCCTCGGTGCCGTCCTCCAGAACGATGTACTTGGACTCTATCTTCTTTTCATCGAAGGGCAGTCCCATAAAGGACTGGTAAACCTGCCATCCGATGCATTTTTCTATTTTACCCTCGACAAAAAGCTGTCTTACTCTGTCAACATGACTCTTAAAAAGCTTGCCGTCGGCCACCTTCACCGCTACTATTGAGCGCTGATTGCCGAAGAAAAGGATGTCCTCTGCTTCGGTGTTTATTATCGCCGCTGCCGCTTCCTCCGAATAATATGTGTCTCCGTAAAGAAAGCACACATTGTCCTCAATGAGCTCCTCCGTAAAACGGTCGATTTCCAGATGATTGTTAAGGGGCTCATAACGCCTTGCACCTTCAACCTCGTAGCGGGGGTCGTGAGAGGTTATGATAACCCGGCAGTCCGGATCTCCCTGCTTCAGAAGCCTGACAGTTCTTGCAAGCAGCGTTTCTCCGTCTATCTCGATAAAATGCTTTGGTATGTCATTATAGTTCTGCCAGCGCGTTCCCTTGCCGTCAGCCATTATAATATATTTCATAATTCTTCCTCTGCAAATCCTGCGTTATTTCTACGCAAATCCTGATTTCTATTTGATGACCTTATGGTATCTGTAGAAATCGCCCAGTTCCTTGTTTCGCTGTCCGCCCCAAAGCTGGATGATGTTTACTCCCGAAGATGTGTTTGCCTCGATGATGCAGTGACCTTCCTCGGTTATGAGAATGTCCCATGCGATGAAATGCATATAAGGCAGCTTGTTTGCCAGGTCTATCATATCTTTTTTAAGCTGCTGCCAGCCGGGAATCTGCACTCCCTCAATAGGCGCTCCCGAATCAGGGTGAACCTTATACACATTGCGGTTGTGTAGGCATCTTGCCTCGCTTAGCACGCCAGTCTCCAAATCTATGTTTGCCACCAGCCCTCCCCGGCTGCCGTTGTCCACAGGAATTGTCTCCTTGGTGCCTATTCTCTGAACCGCGAAGAACACCTTGAACTGATGGGTTTTCGAGTCCTTTAGTGTAATAAATCTGATGGTGTTTACGGTCTTGTCGTAAATTTTGTTAAGGTAGCTGTGCTGCTCCATGGCTTCGCTTAAGAACCAGTCGTCGTGCTTCTTAAGGTAGCTGAGGAAATCCTCTGCGCTCATAGGCTTAAGGTCGATGCAAGGCATGTCCTTTTCGTAATCATAGGTCATAATTACTACTCCTGTGCCCTTGCCCTTGCCGTAAGGTTTGAAGAACATCTTTCCCTTTTCCTTGAGCAGGGTCAGCGCATCCTCGTATTCCATGGCCACGCTCTGAAAGCTGCTGAGAAAGCCCTTATTCTTTATCATATAGCTTTCGGGAACTCTCACATACTGTTTGAGAATCTCCGCAGAGGCTATCTTGTTGTTGCAGACGAAATCAAAAGGCTCGTTGATGTATCTTGAACGATACCAGTCGAATTCGGAAAGGTACTCGCTTTTTTCGTTGTGGTCAAAGTCGTAGAGCATCCACTGGTCTGCAAGAAATCCTCCGCAGATGTTAGCCCTTATTTTTTTGTACCATGGGCATTTGAAGTGATTCTTTGCAAAAACTATCCTTCTCCAGTAAAGGAGAAACAGCTTCATTTTTTTTATCGCCCATCTTGCTATCTCAAAAAAGTCCATTTTATTTCCTTTTTCCTTATTTCCTCATATTATCTGTAATCAGTTTAACTATCTGCTCGGTGGATGTGCCCAGGTGCTCCGGCAGGTATTTCTTTCTGTAGTCCTCAAGAGCCTTGTAATTGTAATCACCCTCGACGATAGCTTCCGCCAGTTCCTCAGCATTTCTGAAAACACATCCCGGCATGATCTCAAAAAGGTCGATGTTCATGCCGTTTTTCTCTCTGTATTCCTCGTAGTCGTATACGAAGTAGTAGGTAGGCCTTTCCAGCACTGCACCTTCGATGGCGATAGCAGAATAATCCGTTACCAGATAATCGCATGTAGAAAGCAGGTCTACAGCCTTGAATTCAGGACATGTATAAACCGCCGTATTTTTCGTGGAAAGCTTCTGGTTAGGATGTCCCTTGACTATGAGTGCGATGCTTCCCTCTTTAGTCAGTCTGTCGGCCAGCTCCTCCCAGTGAAGTTCAATGTTTCTCCGGAAAGTAGGCGCATAAAGCACCACCGTTTTTTCACGGAATTCCGGATAGGCTTCCAATACCTCAGCTCTGCTTGACTCTGCCGTTTTCAGCAGATGATCTATCCTCGGCAGACCGCAGTTCACCAGCTTGTCCTCTGTAGTGTTAAATGAAAGGCAGTAGTAAGGATTCCATGCCTTGCCTCCGGCTATGATGTAGTCATAGTTTTCATGCATTTTCATAAGGCGGGCCGTCTCGGCACTTCTGCCCGACTCTCTGCCCAGGGTCTGATGTCCAGACTGTTTAATCTTTCCCAAAGCGTGCCACATCTGTATTACGGTAAGTGACCTTTTATGATGAAGTATGGAAACCGCAGGCCAGTAGGCATCCAGCACACATACTGACGAGGTAGCCATATGATACATGCTTTTCAGAGTTGATACCGCAAAGGCCGTAAGACCTCCGCTTTCTCCGCCCTCCAGTCTGTGACACAGGGTAACGATTTTAACATCAGGTTTTTTTTCACGCAGAAGCTTCTGTGTGTCCTCAAAGTCCTGAGTCAGCTCGTTTGACTGTCTGCTTAAGAAAAGCACCTTGTTATCCCGCGTCGGGAAAAGCTTAAAAAAGCTGTATATTATACTGAGGCCCAGCCTCATGATGTATATGGCAATTTTTTTCATAGTCCCTCACATACACACAGTAATCCTATCATAATAATTTACCATATATGAATCAAAAAATCAATAAAGACGCCTTAATTTGAAGCGTCTTTTCTCATTTATCGTATGTCTTTTTACCGAAGGGCGAGGGCTTGCGGTAGTAGATTATGAAGCCCACTATTATGTTTATAATCACAAGCCCGTAAATTATAAGTCTTTCCATTGCAATCCTCCAAAATTCCACTTGTTTTGTAAAATTTTACCACGAGCATCCCTTGTTTGTCAACTGTAAACTACCTCTTCGGCGATTTTGGCGAGAAAACCAGCGATACGATGTAGCCGAAGGTAATTGCCACGGCTACACCTGCTGCAGTTGCCTTAACAGGTCCCATAATCGCCTCAAGGAATCCCTTCTGAGCCCCTTCCATTGCACCCTTTGCCAGATTGTAGCCAAAGCCCGGCAGTGGCACCGTAGCTCCATTTCCCGCTAAATCCACTATCGGCTGGTAAAGGTTGAGAGCCTGGAGCACCACCCCTGTCACCACGAAGATTACCAGAATTCTCGGTGCAGTTAATTTAGTGCCGTCCAATAACAGCTGCCCGACGACGCACCAGATTCCGCCTATTACAAATGCCCACAAATATTCCATCTATTCCACCTCCAATGATACGGCATGAGCGATGCCCGGTATACTTTCACCCTGCAAAGGAGATATGGTAGAGAGCAGTGCCCCTGTTGACATGAGAAGAAGCCGTTTGTATTTTCCTCTTTCCATATCCTTAAGCAGCCTTCCTGCAAACACCGACGCAGAGCATCCGCAGCCGCTTCCGCCTCCGTGAACATCCTGGTCCTTGCTGTAAAGCATGGTTCCGCAGTCATCGTAATGAGAAAAAATCTTCTTTTTGTCCAGTCCGGCATCAGCCAGAAGGTCCGCCATTATTTCCTTTCCTATATATCCCAAGTCACCTGTCACCACCAGATCGTAATAATCAATGTCCCGACCCGTATCCTGAAGGTGGTTTAGCAGGGTGTCCACAGCAGCAGGGGCCATGGCCGCTCCCATCTGATTGGCATCCCGTATACCTGCATCTATGACCTTTCCTATGGTTGCCTCTGCAATTCTGACCACTGTCATTCCCTTTGCTATGCCGTGAGGCCACTGGGAAACTACCACAGCACCTGCCGCTGTAGCGGTCCACTGAGCCGAAGTCGGGCGCTGGTTTCCGTGTTCAACAGGCATTCTGAACTGCCTTTCGGCTGTACAGAAATGGCTTGAAGCCCCTGCCAGTATGCTGCGTGCAAAGCCTCCGTCCACAAGCATTGAACCTATTACAAGAGACTCGGTCATAGTCGAGCAGGCCCCATAAAGTCCCAGAAACGGAATGTGCAGATCGCGAGCCGCAAAAGATGAGGTCATAATCTGATTTATAAGGTCTCCGCAGAGCATAATGTCTATATCTTCTTTTTTTAGCTGGGCGCGATTCATTGCCTTTTCCATGGCTGCTTCCAGCATCTTGCACTCAGCCTTTTCCCATGACTTTTCACCAAACATGTCGTCATCCAGAAGCTGATCGAAGGAGTCCGCCAGAGGACCTTCCGACTCCTTTTTCCCTCCTATGTTACCCCTTCCGATTATATATGGTCTGTTTTCCAAACGCACTGTCTGTGCACCGATTTTTCTGTTTGCCATTTCTTATCCCCCGTCTGTAACCTCTTTAAATTTTTTCTATGAACCAGTATATTATGCCCACCACTGTCGCTGCACTGATGCCGCACACCAGAACCGGTCCCGCTACGCTGAACAGCTTGGCTCCTGTTCCCAGTACAGGCCCTTCCTTCTTATACTCGATAGCCGGTGCAACCATGGAGTTGGCAAATCCCGTAATCGGTACGATAACCCCGGCTCCTGCTTGTTTGGCGATTACATCGAAAACTCCCAGTCCTGTGAGAAGCTGAGCAAGAGCCACCAGCCCTATAGTAACAAATGCACCCGCATCTTTCTGCGAAAGGCCCATAGCCTGCAGACGATTCTGGACGGCAAGTGCTGCCATGCAGATGAGTCCACCCACTATAAAAGCCTTCACACAGTTTGAAAAATACTTCGGTCTGGGCGTAAACTGCTTTGCGTATTTGCCGTATGCCTTTCCTATTTCCTTCTTCTGCTTTTCCTTTTCCTTATTCTTTTCCTCGCTTATCTGCAGCACCATTTTAAAAACCTCCTGCCTCGGTAAAAATCTTTTCTTCCATAGTTTTTATTCTTTCCATTCAGGCAAAAATATGTCATAATATTTATCATAAAAAATTTGAAAACGAAAAAATGGAGAAATGATATGTTTGAAACCTCCGGCAGCTCTGCCTGCCTGAAAGACAAAAAAATAATCTTGGCATCCGGCTCACCTCGCCGCATTGAAATGATGCGCGCGTGTGGCATTGAGCCTCTGATAATGCCTGCTGATATTGAGGAAAACCTTCCCAAGGTTCACGGCATGTGCGAAACCGTCATGTTTCTTGCACTTAAAAAAGCTCAGGATGTAGCCCAGCAGCTGTCTTCTCTGCCGGACTGTACGGAAAAACCCGAGGAAGGCAGCATCATTATTGCCGCCGATACCATCGTATACAAGGATGGCGAAATCATGGGAAAACCCGCTGACAGAGATGATGCGTACCGCATGCTGGACAAGCTGAGAAATGACTTTCATTATGTGGTCACCGGCGTTGCTTTGCTCTCTTACGGCCGTCAACTGACCCGAGTTTTTGCTGAGGTCACTAAGGTGTACTTTAAAGATTACCCGGACAGTGAGCTTGAGGCTTACCTTGATACCGATGAAGCATATGACAAAGCAGGCGCGTATGCCATTCAGGGATATTTTGCAAAACACATCGACCACATCGAAGGAAGCTATGAAAATGTCATCGGGTTTCCGTGGGAAAGAATTGAAAAAGAAATTTTAAAGATGGAGGAAAAATAGCAAAAAACGCAAAAAGCTGTGGACCGGATTGTGATAATTATACCCGGTGCACAGCTTTTTCAGTTTTATATTTATTTTTCAAACAGCGAGACAAGTCTCTGTCTGTTCACATCTACCAGCCCCAGCGTGGTCATCTTCAGCGACGGTATAACCGGGAGACTTAGAAAAGCCATATTCATAAACGGTTCAATCTCCGCGGAAGCACCCAGTTTATGTACTGCCATGCGCACCTCTTCATTCTGAGCAGCAATCTCTGCCGCCGAAAGATCACTCATAAGCCCGGCTTCCGGCAGAGGCATTTCAGCAATTATCTTGCCTTCAGATACCACAACATTTCCGCCTCCCATGGCACGTATGCGGTTGGCAGCAGCTGCCATGTCCTCATCATTGGTTCCAATGACTATGAGATTATGAGCATCATGGGACACTGAAGATGCTATGGCTCCTTTTTTCATCCCGATTCCCGATATAAAACCGATACCTTTATGTCCTGTGTTGAGATGTCGCTCTATTACTGCCAGCTTCAGAATATCTCTTTTGATGTCTATTCCGTTAGCCCGATTAAAATCAATTTCTGCAATCCATTCATCTGTGAGCAGCTGTCCGGGTGTGATTTTTATTAATCTGCATCTGCTTCCTTCAGATTCAATATAAAAGTCTGCCGGCGAGAGCTCATCAAGATAGAAGGAGTTACGTACAGTCTTACGTATGTCACTTCTTATCTCCGGCTTTTTAAAGTCGATAACTTTTCCCTCTGACACCGCCAGCCGTCCTCCGCAATACACATCACACACCTTCACAGTTTCCAAATCGTCCAGCACAAGCAAATCTGCCCGATATCCCGGTGCAACGGCTCCTACTGATTTCAAGCCAAAGTATTCTGCGGTCTGAAGTGACGCCATTCTGATAGCGGTTAAAGGCGATTTTCCCGCTTTCACCGCACTTCGTATTATATTGTCAATATGTCCTTCGCTGATGAGGTCTGCCGGATGGCGATCATCTGTCACCAGTATGCATCTTCTGGACCAAGGCTCATCGAACAAAGGCAGCAAAGCCTCAAGATTCTTGGCTGCTGTTCCCTGACGAATCATTACATGCTGGCCTTTTGAAATGCGCTCCACAGCTTCGTCTATAGTGCTGCATTCGTGATCATCGCTGATTCCGGCCGCAATATATTTATCTAGTCCCCTGCCGCCGAGCAAAGGTGCATGACCATTCACCAGCTTTCCCAGCTCATGTGCTTCTGAAATTTTCTGCATAACTTTAGGATCATCTGCCAGTACACCGGGATAGTTCATCATTTCTCCCAGTCCAAGTACTCTCGGATGGCTATATAAAACGCGGAGTTCTTCCGCCTCCATAACTGCTCCTGTCTCGTCAAAAGGTGTTGAGGGCACGCATGAAGGCAGCATGATATATACCGATAAAGGTAAATCCTCGCTGGCCTCCAGCATATATACGATTCCCGAAAAGCCGCACACATTTGCGATTTCATGAGGGTCAGCCACTATTGCCGTGGTTCCGCATGGCAGGCAGACTCTGGCCAGCTCGGGCGGTGTGAGCATGGTGCTTTCTACGTGGATATGTCCGTCTATGAATCCCGGGCAGATTATCTTTCCCGAAAGGTCTCTGACTATGTCAGCGTCTGTGTCATTGTATTCACCCACCCCTATGATTTTTTCACCGTCGATGAGGACATTAGCTGTTTCGAGTCTGTCTGTAAATACGTTGACTATCTGTGCATTTTTTAAAAGAAGTTTCATATGTCACCTCGTTACATATTATCAGAAGTATTATAACACATAAATGTTCAAGATGTTTGTTTTGGGTTCAATAACCCTTATTCATACTCCTTCGGATTGAACTGCTCAAAGATTCCCGCAGCCCCCGACTTCTCGCAAGCCTTCAAATCATCATAGCTCCTGATAGTCCAGAGGAACTTGGCACCCCTGAAGTTTACAAAGGCCCTCATATCCCTGTCCTCGCAGCAGTACGCCACGAAATCCGGCCTGCCCACCGCATTTACCCAGAGATTTTTAAGCAGGAAATCCTGCAGTCCGGTGAGTGTAGGCTCACTGCCCGAACTGCCCGCATTTTTCTTGTCAAAATTCTTGTTGAGGCATCCTGCCAATTGGCCGCGTATCACAGCCGGATAATTCTTGCGAAGATGTCCTACTACAGAAGGATCGAAGGATTCTATGCAGTAAAGCCCATCGTACCCTTCAAGAGCATACATGACCGCATCGGTAAGTTCCTTGTGATTACCTCCGGCAGTTTTTATTTCTATAATCAGAGGAACCCTGCCCGAAACTGCCTCTAAAACGTCCTCAAAGGCAGGAATGACTTCTTCGCTCTTTTCCAGAAAATACACCTGCGCCTCCCCAAGAGTAATTTCTTCTATATTCAGGTCTGCGCCGCAGGTCCTGCGGAGACTGGAGTCGTGAATGACCGCCAGTTTCTTATCCGTTGTAAGATGAACGTCAAGCTCGATGCCGAACCCCTCAGCGACAGCTCTTCTGAAAGCAGTCATGGAGTTTTCAGGCACGGTTGGCTTTTTATGAAAGCCTCTGTGAGCATAGCGCCATGTAAGTAATTCTTCAAGCATTTCTTTCTTTTCCATACCAAGACCCCCCTTTTTCAATCCGATATCTAATCTTCAACATCAAATGCCTCAAGTTTGCCTTTCGGTGGCTCAGGCTTGCTGTCTCCGTGCTTTACATTGAGCATGGTGCAGAAAGCAATCACAGCGAACACAGTTGCATACGGGAACAGTGTCCAGTAGCCCACATGCTCAAGGAAAAAACCTGACAGAATCGGTGTAAGCACCTGTGCCGCCATGGAAAATGTATAGTACATTCCGGTGAACTTGCCGATATCGCTGCCTTTACACATTTCCACCACCATAGGATAGGAATTTACATTTATAGAAGCCCACGCCATACCTACCAGCAGGAAAACGATATTGACTCCGAAATTAGGAGTCTTGAACAGGCATCCGCAGAAAAAGCTTGCCGCCAGCAACAGTACGCCGAAAAGTATTACCTTCTTACGACCTATCTTGCTGGATATGATACCAACAGGTATGAAGGAAAGCAGCGCTCCCACGGAGGCTATCATAAGGGCTCCGGCAAAGCCGCCTCCCTCCATGCCCCACATCTCCGTGGCGTATTTGGAAAATGCTGTGGTCACGGCGTTGTATGCCATATACCAGAAGGCAACGGAAAGCAGCAGGAATATGAGGCTGCGTTTTACAGGCTTCGGCAGCGTTGTGTTGCCGTTTTCGTCGGTGATTTCTTCTTCGTCCTCGATGCCCCATTCCTTTTCCTTTGCAATTCGCTCGGCCACAAATTTATTTTCATCAACCTTTGTCAGAATGATTACAAGGGATATAACCATTATGGCTGCAATCGCAATGAACAGCGGCTCATAGTTCGGAGTCTTCCCCTCTCCTACAAGGAACATAATCAAGGCGAGAGCACAGATAACTCCAATAGCTCCCATGAGATTTATAATTGCGTTAGCCTTTGAACGGAGCGGCTTAGGAGTCACATCGGGCATAAGTGATACTGCCGGCGACCTGAAGGTACTCATGGCGAAAAGTGTTACGAAAAGTGCTGTCACAAACATCACCAGATTCCTGCTGTTTGCCGCCAGAGGCAGCAGAAGCATAGCCGCTACGGCAATGGCAGTCCCTACCAGTATAAACGGCGTTCTCTTGCCTCGCTTATGGTTTACCTTATCTGACCATGCGCCGAATATAGGCAGCATGATGAGGGCAAAGATGTTATCCATGGCCATAATGCCGCCGGATAGGGTATCGCCTATGTTAAAGAAGTATTTCAGTATCAGCGGAATGATATTGTCATACGTCTGCCAGAAGGCGCTTATTGCCAGAAATGCAAAGCCTATGGTTATGGTTCGTTTGTTGTCAAGCTTCATAATATTCCTCCATTTGTTTTCCCGAAAATTTCATCCGATATCTGCCATACGCCTTCAAATATGTATTCAGGCTCTATACCGGTCTCCTCAATATCCTCTAATGTACCTTCACCGGAAAGGACGAAAGCTGTATCTATACCGGCATTCTTTCCGCAGGCGATATCGGTATACAGCCGATCCCCGATCAGCAATGTTTCGTCCGATGAAAAGCCAAATTGCTTCATAGCAAGGTATGCCATCTGAGGCTCCGGCTTTCCCACGAATTCAGGTTTTCTTCCCGTTGCTTTTTCCAGCATGAATGCAAAGGAGCCGCAATCCGGCACATAACCGTATTCCGTAGGACACACCCAGTCAGGATTAGTTGCGAAGTAGTCAACTCCTTCTGCCAGCAGTCTGCAGGCATCCTCCAGCTTGGAAAAAGTCAGTTCCCTGTCAAAGCCGATGACAAGCACTTCGATATCGTCTGCAAGCACATCAGTTACGTTAAATCCTTCAGCCCTCATATGTTCCTTAAAGGATTCCGTTCCCATTATATACATTTTGCGTGTCACAGCCTCTTTACCGTAACAGTCTTTAAGCCTGTAAACAAGTGCATCCACTGAGGTTATGAAATCCTCAGGACGGGCCGGTATGCCCAGCTTCTGCATCTTTTCTATATAGCTGTCTCTCCCCTTCGACGAATTATTTGTTAAAAAAACGTATCTGCCTCCTGTTTCCCTTATGTGCGACAGGAACTCCTCTGCACCGTCAAAAAGCCGGTCATCAAGGTAGAGGGTTCCGTCCATGTCAAGGAGAAAAAGCTTTTTTCGTTTTAAAAAAATCTTTTCTGCGGTTTTGTTATTAGTCATATTGATATTCTATCATATCAAAACAGTTTTTTCCACAATAAAACTGCGATTTATAAGCTCGCAGTTTCATGCCTGTTATTCAGATTTTTCATCCGGTTCATCAGCTGTCATAAATCCGGCCTTATGAAGGAATTCTCCTACGCTGTAGCGAGGTTTTACCGATATGGCGTGCTCAGCTCTTGCAATCCAGCCGCGACCGCTTCTGCCATTGGTAATGCCCAGGAAATATTCCGACACTTCTTTCTCATAATCTGCCAGCTGCTCGGCCCCTGTAATCTCCGGATAAGCATCTACAGCTGAAATAAGACTCTTATCCATTCTAGGTCTCTGAGGCGGCACATCAGCAGGATATCCCATGCAGACAACATACATAGGGAACACCAGCTCAGGAAGATTGAAAAGTTCAGCCATCTTTTCTGTTTCGTTCCTTACGCCTCCCACAAAGACGCCGCCAAATCCCAGAGCCTGTGCCGCCACGAGAGCTCTCGATGAAGCCAGTGCCGCATCGGTTACTGCGACAGTATAAAGCTCTGCATTATGAAGCACGTTTTTGTCTGCCACATCGAGCACTACGTCCAGCCTGTGAAGGTCTGCGCAGAAAAGCAGTGCAAGACCGGCTTTTTCCACCCATTCCTGTCCTCCGGCAAATTCGGCCAGAGCCTTTCTCTTTTCCTTATCCTCCACCCTGATTATGGAATATGCCTGAAGATAACTGGATGTGGGTGCATGCTGAGCACATTTTATTATAGTATCAGCTATATCGTCAGGCACCGGTTTATCCCGGAAACTTCTGCAGGAGCTGTGGCTCATAAGCAGTTCTATTGTTTCATTCTTTATCTGATTCATTTTGTACCTCCGACATTGTCTTGCATAATTTTTCTTAGAACTACAGGTGTTATAATTGTGGTCGCAATTACCATTAAAACCATCGATGGAAACATCTCTGCAGTTATCAGACCTACGGCAAAACCCTTCTGTGCTATGATCAGAGCCACCTCACCTCTTGAAACCATACCTACACCCACCTGAAGAGCTTCCCTCGAAGTAAAACCGCAGAGTTTAGCACCAAGTCCGCAGCCTAACACTTTGGTAAGCACTGCCACTGCAAGCAGCAGCAGGGAAAAGACCATCAACCTTCCAGTTAATCCGCTGAATTCTACCTTCAATCCTACGCTGGCGAAGAAAATCGGTGAGAAAAACAGATATGAAGGTACCGTAATCTTTCTGGCAATTTCTTTTTTTACCCTGTGCTGAGAGAAGAATAATCCCAGAAGATATGCTCCGGTAATATCTGCAATTCCGAAGAAAGTCTCAGTAGCATATGCTACGATAAAACATGCAGCAACGATATATGTTGTAATTCTTCTCTTTCCCAGATTCGTGTCTATAGTCTCCTGAAAACGGTTGAGAAGATAGCCCATTACGAGCATTATTACCGCATAAATCAATATCTTGAGCAGTATAGCCGATATCGATACACTTGTATCCTTCATGCTGATTACTACCGTCAGCACTATTATACCTATAATATCATCTATAACAGCAGCTCCGAGAATGGCATTTCCGACCTTTCCTTCCAGTTTACCCATTTCGCGAAGTGCCTCAACAGTGATACTTACCGATGTGGCCGTAAGGGTTACACCCACAAATACGGCTTTCAGAATATCATCGTAGCTTGCCGTACCGGGTGTGAAGAAAAAGTAATAGCAGGCTGTACCGCCAACAAGCGGAACAATCACACCTATGGAGGCTATGGCAAGGCATGCCACACTGTTTTTTTTCATTTCGTTTATGTCTGTATCGAGACCGGCTGTAAACATCAGCAGTATAACGCCAATCTCCGCGGTCTTTGCTAAAAAGTCAGTCTCCTCTATTAAACCGAAACATGAGGGACCCAGCAGTACACCTGCAAGCAGCGCACCTACCACCTGAGTCATATTGACTTTGTTTGTTGCATCACCGAGAACTTTGGTTGAAAGAAGTATTATTGCAATACTTAGCAGAAAAACATAACTTTCCATTTACAAACCCCCTTACTTTAAAAATGTGCAACGAATCTTATTATAAATTCATCACAGATATTTTTCAACCCCCTATATTACAGTATTTGCAGATTTTATTTTTTATTTCAGAGGTTTTATTTCAGAGGAAAAAGTCTATCAGAAAACAAGTGCTATGAGGCTGCAAAGAATAAATCCCGCAGCCGTAGGAATCAAAGCCGCCATCAGCGTCCATTTAACGCTCCCTGTCTCTTTTTTTATGGTCAGGAGCGTAGTTGCACAAGGCCAGTGCATCAGATAAAAAATCATGGTGCATATGGCAGTAACTATGGTCCATCCATTCTCCGTGAAAAGCTGCTGCATTTCTGCCAGACTGCCCAGGTCCGATAAACTTCCCTGCGAGGTGTAAATCATAATAGTTATTGGGATTACAATTTCGTTAGCCGGAAGCCCAAGAATAAATGCAGTCAATATAGCTCCATCAAGACCCATAAATTTTCCAATAGGCTCCATAAAATCCACCATTCTTGACAGTATGCTCATATCGCCTATGAATGTATTAGCCAGTATCCAGACTATCATACCGGCAGGTGCTGCAGCTGCGGCCGCTCTTGCCAGCACAAAAATAGTTCTGTCAAGAATTGACCTTACGATTACCTTACCAAACTGAGGCCGTCTGTATGGCGGAAGTTCCAGTGTGAAGGATGAAGGCATTCCCTTCAGCAGAGTTTTGGACAGCAGTGCGGTGGCAGCCAGTGCCGCGGATATCCCGAATACTATAAGCAGCGTAAGAATTAAAGCTGCCCTAAAATCTCCCGAAACACTACCCGAGGCAAAAAACATGGTTATTATGGCTATCAAAGCCGAAAACCTGCCGTTGCATGGAACAAAATTGTTAGTCAGTATGGCCAGAAGTCTTTCCCGAGGGGAATCAATTATGCGGCATCCCATAACACCAACTGCATTGCAGCCAAAGCCCATGCATGTTGTCAGTGCCTGTTTCCCGCACGCGCCGCAGCACTTAAACGCCTTATCCATATTATATGCGATTCGCGGCAGATAGCCTGCGTCCTCCAGAATTGTAAACAGCGGAAAGAAAATAGCCATAGGCGGCAGCATTACCGAGACCACCCACGAAAGCACCCTGTATACTCCCAGCACCAGCATGTCGTGAAGCCACACCGGTGCGCCTGAGGCATTAAATAGAGCCGTCAGCTTTACCTGCAGCTTTGCAAAGCCGGCCGACAAAAGCTCTGATGGATAATTGGCTCCCACTATTGTAATCCAAAGTATGAGGGCAAGCATAAGCAGCATTGTCGGGTATGCCCATAGACGCCCTGTGAAAATTCTATCCAGCTGTCTATCCCTGATATCATGCTCTCCGCTGTATGTAACCGCGTCTTTGCATATTCTCTCCGCAGTTTCTGTCAGGGAAGATACTGTCTTATCCTCCTTTTCCCTTTGGGAAAGCTCAGAGCTCTTCTTTATTTTTTCCCTTTCCTCTATCCCAAGGTACTCCCTGTGTACTTCTGTTTTATCCGTGTCAAGGAGTTCATCCAGCCTATGCTTCAGCTCAGTAAGGGTGGCTTTTTTTCTTGCCGCTGTGCCTACAACCGTTATCCCCATCCGCTCAGAGATTAAATCCAAATCGATTTGAATTCCGCGTTTTTTCGCCTCATCCATCAGATTGACGCAAAGCATAACCTTCGGACAGATTTCTATTATCTGAAGAGCCAGATTCAGGCTTCGCTCCAGACAAGTGGCATCGCAGACCACTATGGTTACCTCCGCCTCTCCCGACTCTAAAAAATCTCGTGCCACTTCTTCCTCCTGTGAGTGAGCCAACATAGAATAAGTTCCGGGTATATCTACGAGTTCGATACTGTGCCTTTCGGTACTGCATATCCCTCTTGCGCTTGAAACAGTTTTTCCGGGCCAGTTTCCTGTGTGCTGCTTTAACCCTGTAAGTCCGTTGAAAACCGTCGATTTCCCCACATTGGGATTGCCGGCCAGTGCTACGATTCTCCTTTCAGGCTGCACTACGTCTTCCGCCTCCGCCAGAACATTGCTGCTGTCCTCGGACCTGATGGCAATTACAGCTCCTCTTATGTAAAACGCTGACGGGTCTCCCGCCGGACTTTTTCCGACACATTTTATTTCCGTGCCCTCCACCAGACCTATATCAAGCAGCCTGCGGCGTATTGAGCCGGTTGCCGTAATCTCCTTGATACGAGCCCTTTGTCCCGGCTTCATTTCTTTTAACGATATAATTTTTCCCATATAAAAAATCCTTTCGAATGAGTTTGCCAAAAACCTTTTTGTATTCAGCATATTCTCATGGGAAAGGATTTGTGTTTATTACAATACCTTGTCTATAAAGTTTTTCGTTCTTTCATTTTCAGGGTTTTCGAATATCTGCTGAGGAATTCCTCTTTCAATTATCCGTCCTTCCGACATAAAGAGGATCTCATCGGCCACCTCTCTGGCAAATCCCATTTCGTGAGTAACCACTATCATGGTCATACCTTCTGCCGCAAGCTCTTTCATAACATCCAGCACTTCCCCCACCATCTCAGGGTCCAGTGCAGATGTAGGCTCATCAAAAAGCATGACCTCGGGTTCCATGGCAAGAGCCCTTACAATGGCTATCCTCTGTTTCTGCCCTCCGGAAAGCATATTCGGGTATTCACCCGCTTTCTCAGGCAGTCCCACTCTCTCAAGCAGCTTCATTGCGGCATTTTTTGTCTCTTCTTCTGTCTGTATTTTAAGTGTGACAGGTGCCATGGTGATGTTTTCGAGCACCGTTTTATGAGGGAAAAGATTAAAATGCTGAAATACCATGCCCATCTTCTGTCTGTGCTTGTTTATATCCACCTCTTTAGATGTGAGGTCGGTTCCTTTAAAATAAATTTTACCCGATGTGGGTTCCTCAAGAAGATTAAGGCTCCTGAGCAGTGTTGATTTTCCCGATCCTGAAGGCCCTATTATAGCTATAACCTGACCTTTCTTGACATTGAGGCTGCAGTGATCCAGGGCTGTTACACTCCCGCCGTTATACTTCTTTACCAGATCTTTAACGGAGATTATATAATCAGTGTTTGTCTCCACGGCGCATCCTCCTCTCTATGCGTTCTATAACCTTTGATGTAGGGTATGTTATTGCAAAATATATAAATGCAGCCAGCATATAAGGCCCTATGGAAATATAAGTGCTGCCTCCTATGGTCTGCGCTGTAAACATGATTTCGGCCATTCCAAGCACCATGCAGACAGAACTTTCCTTAACCATGGTTATAACTTCGTTTGCCAGAGCAGGCAGTACATTTTTAATTGCCTGAGGCAGTATAACAAGTATCATGCTCTGGGAATGTGAAAGCCCCAGTGAGCGCGCAGCCTCCATCTGACCGCTGTCCACTGCCAATATTCCTGCACGGAAAATTTCTGCCACATATGCTGAACTGTTAAGTGCCAGAGCCACCACCCCCGGTATAAATCTTGAGGAATCTATAAATCCGAATATCATAAACTTCGGTACGGTTATAAATGAAAATACGCCATAATATATTATCATCAGCTGAACAAGTATCGGCGTGGACCTGAAGGCCGCGATATATGCGCCTGATATACATCTGATTGCCCTATTTTTGCTAAGCCTCATGGTTGCCAGTAAAAGTGCTGGCAGCACCGCCATAAGCACGGAAATTACAGAAAGAATCAGGGTGTATTCAACACCCTGAATTACTGCATATCCATACTTTGGTAAAAAGCTGAAGTTGAAAAAGTTTGTGGATGTCATATCTACAAACAGACTTTGCCACCAATCCCAAAACATAGAATATTACCTTTCTTTCCCTATATTATTCTTCTTCACCTTCTGCATCATCCTCAGGTGCGGAAACTTCCTGCCATACATCAGCATACTCGCTGGCTTTCTGTTTGAACTCTTCTATCTTGTTTTCTTCGTTCATCTTTGCAATAGCTTCGTTAATCTTTGGAAGCAGTCCCTTAGGATCTCCCTTTGCAACGGCTACGCACACATCAGCAGAAGTTCCCAGCTCATCAAAGCTAAGTGCGACTAAATCATCATTGGTTGCCTGGTACTGCTGAGCCACCGAACCGTCTACCAGTATAGCATCAACCTTGCCGTAGCTTACTTCCTTGATGAGGTCAAGCACATTCTGGAGGGCAACAGGGCTTACATCTGGAATTTCGCTGATAATATTGTATTTTGTGGTGGCTGTCTGAGCGCCTATGGTCTTTCCTTCGAAATCAGAATATGATTTAAACTTATCAGCATTTTCTGCCTTTACCAGGAACTGAGGTGCCAGCTCTGTAAGATACGGTTCTGAGAAGTCTGCTGCTTCCTTTCTTTCGTCAGTAGCCTCTATGTCGGCAAGTACCATATCAAACTGCCCTTTACCCAGTGAAGTAAGAAGATTGTTGAAGGACATGTTTTCAACCTGAAGTTCCAGTCCCATATAGTCGGCTATGTATTCCGATACATAAATATCAATTCCGCCGAACTGCATGTCTCCGTTTTCGTCCGGATACATGAATTCAAAAGGTGCATAGTCTGCAGATGTTCCAAGGACCAGTTTGGTCATTTCTTCATCCTGATTTTGCGCATCGTTACCTCCGCATGCAGTCAAAGTCAATAAAGCCATAGTCATAATAAGTACTGCTGTTAAGATTTTTTTACCTTTCATAGATTTGTTTTTCATTTTTTATTGTCCCTTTCTTCTGATGTAATTGTTTTCGTCAACGATGGAACCGATTATACATCTACTTGAATAAAAATGCAACCCCTTTTATGAATTTTTATTAAAATAATATAAAAAAAATTCGCAAAATTGTACTTTATTAACAATAAAGAGCAGATATCGCGAATATTCTTTGCATAAAAAGGACGGCCAATAAAGACCGTCCCATTTATTTTATGAAATTATACAGTTTCTGCCTTACGGCAACGCCGCCTGCAGGCAAAGCCTGCATCAAAATCATAGAAACTCTA
>JAEDNK010000098.1 GCA_016302545.1 Bacillota bacterium | reverse complement strand
CATGCCGCCGGGATGTGGCTCAGTTTGGTAGAGCGTTGCGTTCGGGACGCAAAGGCCGCAGGTTCGAATCCTGTCATCCCGACCATAGACAATGAAAGCAGGGTTTGTGCCCTGCTTTCGTTGTCTTATATTCACTGATAATAGAGGATTCGAACCTCGAGGAGGCACAGCCGTCAATACTCAGATTTGCCGTTCTGCCTGAAAAATACCATCAGCAGCACTGCGGCCACCATGGACATTGCAGCACCGAAGAGGAAAGGTACAGCAGTTCCGAATCGATCCCACAGGAATCCAAATATGACGCTGGCCGGAAGAAGGGCAACACCGGAAACCGTAGAATGAAGACCAAGCATTGTTCCTTTCAGTTCTATAGGAGCGATTTCAGCAATCAAAGCCCGTTCAACCCCTGCTGTCATGGCCGTAAATACACCGTAAACGGCAAAAATAAACAGAGCCAGCACAGTAGGCACGGTGGAAACAATAAAAATGAGCCTGTATGTATCCACCATATCCGTTCCTGTGACGCTGATACCCTGCCCTGAGCCGGAGCCAGCTGCCAGACCCTTTAATAGAATATACGAAAGGATAATTCCAAGGGCCGAGCCTGCCATATCCAGCGCTTTATGTACTCCGAAGGCTTTTCCCATGGTGTCGCCCTCTGTGCTTTCGCTGACCATGACATCGCGGGGCGCTGTGCGTATGCCCTTTCCTAAGCGGTCTATGACACGGGCTGCCAGTATTCCCGCCCAGCTTCCTGCAAATAGCAGCTCCAGCTTGTACAGAAGTCCTGTCGCATAGCCGGCGAAAGCTATGGGCTTTTTCTTTTTGTATTTGTCTGTTATATATCCGCTGAAAACCTTCAAAAGGCTGGCGGTGCTTTCCGCAATCCCCTCGATAACGCCGACCAGCGCCGGAGTGGCTCCGAACGCCGCGGTCAGATATAAAGGGATAATAGGATATACCATCTCGGAACTTACATCCATAAAAAAGCTTATAAGCCCGAGGAAAACAATATTGCGCATGCTCGTGCGCCCCCTCTCGATTATTAGTAATATTAGTAAATGTTGATAGCTTTTCTTACGTTTTCCATAATAGTGGTGTTTTCGGCGTCCTCGATATGCTCACGCATTTCTCTCGGGATCTCCTCGTGTCTTGCCGGATTTCCGTTTCCGCCTACGCAGCCGCCCATACAGGCCATACCTTCGATAAAGTTGCCGTCAAGGACGCCTTTGGAGGCCTTCAGCAGAGCCGTCTTGCACTGGTCGATGCCTTGACAGACCACCGGCTTGTATTCGAAATCATTGATTTCAAGTTCCTTCAGTGTCTGCTCCACTGCCGCCACCAGTCCGCCTGAGCGTGCAAACATTCTTCCGTAATAAGACGCCTGATTCCATTCGGTTATGGGTTGCTCTTTCAGCAAAATGTCGCGGCTGTCAAAAAGTGCCTGAAGCTCCTCGAAAGTCATAACGTAATCCACATACCGGCTTACACTTTCCTTTCTTATCTCTGCTTTCTTGGCTATGCAGGGACCTATGAAAACAATAACCGAATCCGGCTTTTTCTCCTTGATGCTCTTAGCCAGCTCCGCCATAGGAGAAAGATTGTGAGAAATGTGTTCCGCCATCTTGGGATGCTTGGTTTCTATATACTTCACGAAAGCAGGACAGCAGGAGGATGTGAGAAAGCCCTTTTCCTTAAGCTCAAGACCTTCCTTGTATGCCACCATCTCTGCGCCTACTGCAACCTCCAGCACCTCATCGAAGCCCAGCTTTTTTATTCCTGTAATAACCTGTCCCAAATATGCATAAAGGAACTGGCTGGCGATAGCGGGAGCAACGATTGCTATCATCTTGCCTCTTTCACATTTGTCTTCTGCTTCCTGTATTTCCTTGATGATGCTCACTATGCTGGACACATCAACTGTAGCGCCGAAAGGACACTGGTACACGCAGGCTCCGCAGTCTATACACTTGTTCTCATCTATGGCAGCTTCTCCGCCGGGTCCCATGGAAATAGCTCCCACCTTACATGCTCTTTCGCAGGGTCTCTGGAAATTATGTATGGCTCCGTAAGGGCAGTCTTTGGCGCATTTGCCGCATTCCACACACTTGCTCTTGTCTATAGAGGCACGCTGGTGTTCGTCTATGGTTATGGCATCACGCTTACATGCCTGACTGCAGCTGTGGGCAAGGCATCCCCTGCAGAGATCCGTCACCACATATCCTGCCTCGGGACATTCATCACAGGCAATTTTGATTACCTGAACTATATTTCTGTTGTTGCGGCTGCCTCCGAGGGCAAGTCTGATTCTCTCAGCAACCACCGCTCTGTCCTTGTATATGCAGCAGGTCTGAGGGGGCTCATCCTTTGGAATCACCTCGCTGGCTATTTCGTTGAATTCCGCAAAGGCATCGTTTCCCTTCCATGTCTGATATGCAACCTCTCTCAGCACCTTATATTTCGTTTCCTGAACCTTATTGTCAAAAAGCTTCAATTTCAAATTCTCCTTCCGATATATATGATTCTTCATGATACCAAATTTTTATCTTCTTTACAACCCCGCATACATAATAAACAATTGTAGAACAATAGGCGGCGATGCTGGACAAACATAAGTTCTTCTGGTATAATTGCTGTAAGAAAGACATGAGGCGGAAAGGAGGCGCAGCCATGAGTGAGCACAGGGACAGAGTCATACTCCACTGCGACATGAACGGATTTTTTGCGTCGGTGGAACTGCTTTCCCATCCTGAGCTCAGAGACAGACCTATGGCAGTCTGCGGCAATCCGGACAAACGCCACGGAATAATTCTGGCTAAGAACGAGCTGGCAAAAAAAGCGGGAGTGGTCACGGCGGAAACCGTGTGGCAGGCCCTTAAAAAATGTCCCGATTTGCAGTTTGTGCCGCCTCACATGAGCAGATACAAGCATTATTCGAAGCTTATAAACGAAATATATCAGCGGTTCACCGATATGGTGGAGCCCTTCAGCATAGACGAGTCATGGCTTGATGTTACCGCCAGCCAAAGCCTCTTCGGCAGCGGAGAGGAGATTGCCGACACTATAAGAGAGACGGTAAAAAAGGAGCTTGGACTGACCCTCTCCGCAGGAGTTTCCTTTAACAAGATTTTTGCCAAGATGGGCTCAGAGTACAAGAAGCCTGACGCCACTACCGTCATTTCCCGGGAAAATTACAGGGAAATCCTTTGGCCTCTCCCCGCCCGTGAAATGTTTTTTGTAGGAAAGGTGACCGCGCAGAAGCTTACCTCAGCAGGCATAAATACCATCGGCGATATTGCTGTCACAAATCCTGATGTGCTGGAAGGAATGCTGGGCAAACAGGGCAGACAGCTTTGGGAATATACCAACGGACTGGATGAAAGTCCGGTTGCCCGTGTGGGCGAAGGTGAGAAGATAAAATCCGTGGGAAACGGCATCACATTTTCCCGTGATCTTGTAACAGAAGACGACATAGTAACAGCGGTTACCTCTCTTTCGGACACGGTAGCCGGAAGGCTTAGAAAATACGGAATGAAGGCATGCGGTGTAAAGGTGGATATAAAAGACCCTTATTTTAAAGTTATTTCACGGCAGAAGCAGTTCTTCACCCCAACCAATCTGGCATGCGAGCTTGCCAACAGCGCCATAGACATAATACACTCCTCGTGGAAAAAAGGCAGTCCTATAAGAATGCTGACTATAACAGGTATAAACCTTACCGACGAAATCTTTGACGAGCAGCTCAGTATCTTCGGCGGTGACAGCATAAGCCGCAAAAAAGGTGAACAGATAGAGCGCACCATGGACGAGGTGCGAAAAAAATACGGCAGCGCCTCCATCGGGTTTGCTGCTGTAATAGACAACGATATAGGAGCCTTTGTGAGAAGCTACGAGGAAGAAGAGGGCTGCGGCAGCAAAAAAAGAAAGGAGTGATTTTCTTCACTCGCTTTCCCTATTCTTCTTCATTTGATACGGCTGTTATTTCCTCACCTCTCAGCACCTGTGATGCCTGCACTCTGTTTGCAGCGCCCAATTTTCTGTAGAGATTGGATGCATGTACCTTGATGGTATTCGGTGACAGGTACAGGATTGCTGCAATTTCTTTGTTATTTTTGCCCTGATAGATAAGCTCGGCGATTTCTCTCTCCCTCTGGGACAGGTTGAAGCTATCCATAATGCTTGCCAGCTTTTCCTCCGGACTCTGTATACGCTGGACCTCATCTCTCTCATCCACCACACAGGAACGCCAAATAAAGATGAAATTTGCCACATTGAATACAAACCAGAATGCCACATATATTTCTTTATCGTATCCGATAAAATCATGTCTGGTTCTTGAATCCACGATACTGGCTGTGGAAATGACACACAGTATTATGCAGACCAGATTATATATCAGCATATAAACATCTGTCATTCTTTGCCCGTCCTTTTCACGGTGTTCTCTCCCTTGATACCAGAATCTAAATCCCAGGAACGCCAGAAGAATAATCGGTATCAGGTTAAGAATTATCATGCTGATTACATATGTACTCTCACTTTTAAACAAAGGTCCCAGAGTATAAACACTATCAGCGTAAAAGATTATCATCGCCACTATTACAAAGATAATATCGAGCCAGTGGGGATTTTGCGCGCCCGCATAGTCCCTTTCCATACAAATCATGGCATAGGCCAAGCCCACTTCCAGCAGATTTTCTATAACATAAATCCACGCAATTACCCCCGCACTTACACTATGGTTAATGTATAGTATCAGGAAATCACACACATTGAATGCCATTACAAGAATCAAAAAAACAGTGGTGCTCTTCCACTTCAGCATTCTGCTTGCCGATGTTAGATTTTTTGCCCTGATGGCTGCGTGTACTGTAATGCAAGCAATGCTTATGAGCAGGGTCAATATGTACCCAAGTTCTATAATCCTGTCCATTTTTTCCCTTTCCACACACAGTGAGGGTGTTTACCATTAGCTATATTATATTTCCAATTCTTCTTTTTTTCCAATGTTTTTAGCAGATTGAAGCCATTCTTGGCAGTGTTTTAACGACAAAAGGCAAAAACCGGAAAGAGCCCGGCATCTGCCAGACTCCCCCGGTCTTTATTTATTTAAGCTATAATATATTAAGGAGAACTTTTGATTAAGCCTCCATAGCTTTTAAAGCAGCTTCCTTTTCAGCTTCTCTTTCTTCTAAGATTCTTGCATATTCTTCGTCTGTCATCTTAACCATTGAGATTCCTGTGAAGCCGTAGAAGATTGATACTAACGGATTCAGCCAGTTAAGAATTGCAAACGGAGCATATCCGCCTGCTCCCCACTGAGGGCACTGTAAGAAAGTGCTCATTGTAGCACCGCAGGTGTTCCAAGG
>JAEDNK010000097.1 GCA_016302545.1 Bacillota bacterium | reverse complement strand
CTTGAGGAAAATGCGGGCAATTTTTTTGGAGGCTAAGCATTAGAAAAATATATTTTTAACCAATATTAATATAAAACAACTTTTATGGCAGCAGGCTTGTCAATTCTTCATTGCATCAAGGTTTGATGGAGGCAACGCTAAAGCTAGCCCGTTCGATGAAAGATAAGGGCATGGAGATGGCGGATATTGAGGAAATAACAGGCCTTTCTGCCGAGGAAATCCAGGCTCTGTAGATAAAAGAATACGATTAAGACAAATATAAATCCCGGAAGATGGATAGTCCTCTGGGATTTTAACATTTGTGACATAATCTTATTCAGACGTCGATGCCCCGTGAACCGAACATTTAACAACCAGTTCGCCGTCAGTGGTCATCTCAAGTGAATAACTTCCGTCTGAAGGGCACTTGTATTCCTCTTTGTGAGCGTCGAAGTAACCTGGCAAACCGGTCACTGCCCATGAAGGATTATTCTTGTGCATCATCTGCTGAATAGTCAGAGCCTGCTCGAAAGAGGTGCGGTTGGTAAGACATACAGACTCTTTAGCCTCATCGCGGTGCGAATTAAGCATAGGTATAGCCACAGCAACCACGATAGCAAGAATAGCCACCGTAATAAGAAGCTCAGCCAAGGTGAATCCCCGTTTGTCATGCTTTATGCTATGCTCGCCGTCTTTATCCGCAGAACCATTAAATCTATTAAATTTACAAAAACTTTTTAATTTATTCATTGAAACTTTTCCGCTAAAAATTTGTCAAAAAATATAGATATACAAATATAAATTAGTATAACCCGATTTTGTCGAGGATGCAAGAAAAATGAAAAAAACAGAAAAATAAACCTTGAATTCAACTAATTTAGTTGAAAAAAGGGAGAAAAAAGGTTATAATGAGTTGTTAAATTAACAGAAAATATACACTGGGCGAAATATAACCCAAATGAGGATATACATGAAATATAAGAGATTGGGAGACCTGCTTCTGGCAGCTGGAATGATCACCGAATCAGACCTTGAGGAAGCGCTGAAAATACAAAAAGAGCGAAAAGACCGACTGGGCAAGGTGCTCATCGACGAAGGCTATATAACTGAAACCCACCTTATCGATGCACTTTGTATGCAGCTTGGTATTGACTTTATCGACCTCAGCAAGATAGTCATCGAGCCTGAGATGGTAGAGCAGCTCCCTAAGACAATTGCGAAGAAATACGGCGTAGTGCCGGTTAAACTGATAAAAGACACACTATACCTCGCCATGAAGGACCCATTGAACTTTATGGCAATAGAAGAGGTAAAAGGAGCTACTAAAAAGAAAGTAGTGCCGATGATTTCCACGGAAAATGCAGTGGACAGAGCCATCAGCTCACTTTACGGAAACGAGGGTGCAGCCAGAGCAATGTCACAGATGAGGCAGGAGGCAGGCTTTAAGCCGACAGAGGGTGAAGCGACAGAGCGGCAGGACACCCCCACCGAAGATGCAGCACCGACTATCAGACTGGTCAACTCCATCATTGAGCGTGCAGTAACAGAGAATGCCAGTGACATACATTTTGAGCCGTCTGTCCAGGAAATGGTAATTCGAATGAGAATCGACGGCAGACTGCACAGAATTCTTGATATACCGTCAGACCTTCAGGACTCGGTAATTTCCCGACTGAAGGTAATGGGCAAGATGGATATTTCCGAGAGAAGAATCCCTCAGGACGGGCGAAGCGAAGTTCGCCTTAAGGGAAAGGATGTGGATTTGCGTATGTCCACGCTGCCGACAATTTACGGGGAAAAGGTTGTAATAAGACTTTTGAATCGTGACGAGGGAATGCTGGACAGAGCAGGAATAGGTATGCAGTCTGCAGAATCAGCCCGCCTTGACAGGCTTATGTCTCATACCAGCGGCGTAATCCTCATCGTAGGTCCTACAGGAAGCGGTAAATCCTCCACCATGTACACCATGATAAAGGAGCTCCGCAGCGAGGCCACCAACCTCATTACCCTTGAAGACCCGGTTGAATACAACATAGACGGAATCACACAGGTGCAGATAAATGAAAAGACGGGTATGACCTTTGCTAACGGTCTTAGAGCCATTTTGAGACAGGACCCGGATATCATCTGCGTCGGCGAAATCAGAGACGGCGAAACCGCCGAAATCGCCATGAGAGCCGCAATGACAGGTCACCTGGTAATAAGTACAATACATACCGAAGACGCCATTTCGGCTATTGATAGATTGAGAGATATGGGCGTGGAGCCTTACCTCATCAGCGGAGGCATAAGAGGAGTTATTTCTCAGAGACTTCTTCGTAAAGTCTGCACCAACTGCAGAGAAACCTACATACCGGATGCCACAATGTGCGGCATAGCGGGAATAGAGCCTCAGACTGAGGAAGCAGTCAGAGCCGGTGCAGATACAAGACGTTTCGTACATGGAAAAGGCTGCCCTGTATGCTTTGACTCAGGCTATAAGGGCAGAACAGGCGTATTTGAAATACTCACCTTTAATGATGAGATCAGAACCGCCATCACCCACGGCAAGGACAAGCAGGAACTGATGGATATAGTAAACAGGACAGATTTCGTCCCTATGATGGAAAACGCCCGCAGGCTGGTTGCTCAGGGCATCACCACCGTAGAGGAAGTCTGCAGAACCATCAGTCATACAGATTAGGGACGACTTAAAAGCTGAATGTTGTAAAAAATCGATGATGGTTGCTTTTGTTACAACATTTTCGGTCAGAAAGACCGATTTTCGGGAGTTAAAGAGTGTCATGTTGTAAAAATAATCGTTTTGATTAATTTTTTACAACGCCATACAACGTCGGACGCCATACAACGCCAGACAGCGCCAAAAACATCAAACAACGCCAGACAAGCGCCAGTAGTAGATGCAGATTAGGAGAAAACATGGATATTGAAAAATTAGTAGCTGATGCAGCCGCCAGAGGAACCTCGGACATACACGTGGTATGCGGCGTACCGGTAAAATTGAGAATCAACGGACAGCTTCATGATGCAGATGACCATATCCTTACAGATGAGGACTGCGAAGCAGTAGGAAAGGCCCTGGCCGGGGATGACTACGAATCCATTGCACATAAAGGTGAACTTGACCTGGCAGCAACCATTGCTGGCCACAGAGTGAGAATAAACCTTTTCCGCCAGCAGGGAAGCCTTTCGGCGGCCATCCGTATTCTAAACGACAGAATCCCCGATATTTCAGTATTGGGACTTCCGCCGGTAGTAGAGCAGTTCAGCACCTGGCAAAAAGGAATCATTCTGGTAACAGGCGAAACAGGAAGCGGTAAATCCACCACCTTGGCAGCCATACTGGATAAGATAAATCACAGCAGGAGGGAACACATCATCACCCTTGAGGACCCAATAGAGTACATCTATAAGCCGGATATGTGTCTCATCAACCAGAGAGAAATCGGCAAGGACACCGCTTCCTATGCCGAGGGTCTGAGAGCCATACTCAGAGAGGACCCGGATGTAATCCTCATAGGCGAAATGCGTGACCTTGAGACCATCGAAACCGCCCTTACAGCGGCAGAGACAGGTCACCTGGTATTCGCCACACTCCACACCAACTCGGCGGTGGACTCCATCGACCGTATTGTGGATGTCTTCCCGGCAGAGCGTCAGCAGCAGATCAGACTGCAGCTTTCGGGATGCCTGAATGCAGTTCTGGCACAGCAGCTCCTTCTTAAGAAAGACGGCAGCGGCAGAGTTGCAGCCTGCGAGGTTATGGTAGTGACCAACGCTTTAAAGAACCTGATCAGAGAGGGTAAGACACCGCAGATGACATCGGCCATGCTCAGCTCAGCCAAGGAAGGAAGCATCACCATGGACAACTTCCTCATCAAGCTTGTGCAGACAGGCGTCATATCAAGAGAAACGGCCATCAACGCCGCCAACGACAAGTCATATCTGTCAAGAAGCGGTATGTAGCCTCGTAGCGAGGGACAGATTAAGGCAGAAAGGAGATTTTGGCAGTGATAACTTATCATTACAGGGCTATGACCGCCGACGGGGCTAAGACCCGCGGAGTGGTTCAGGCAGTTGATGAATACGCAGCAGTAGAAAAAATCAAGCAGACCTGTCCCATAGTCCTTCAGATAAAACCTGTCGAGGAAAAGAAGGATCTTCTGACCATGGAAATCGGCAGCAAAAAAATCGACACCAAGGCTCTTTCTGTCATGTGCTCACAGTTTGCAATCATACTCAAGTCGGGTGTTCCTATCACCACGTGTATGGAGCTGATAACGGACCAGACTCAGGATAAGAAGCTTAAGAAGATGCTGGAAAAGGCGGCTGCGGATGTGCAGCAGGGTAGCGGCATTGCATCCAGTTTTCAAAGAAACTGCAAGGAGCTTCCGGTAACATTCGTGGAAACAATCAGAGCCGGTGAGGAATCGGGAACTATTGACCAGTCGTTTGCCTCTTTGGAGAAATATTATGAAAAGGCATATAAGACCAGGCAGAAGGTAAAGCAGGCCATGAGCTATCCTATCTTTGTGCTCTGCGTAGCAGCGGTAGTACTGATGGTAGTTATGGTCAAGGTAGTTCCTACACTGGCAGGGACCTTCGCAGACCTTGGCGGAGAAATGCCTGGCATAACAAAAGGTCTGATAGCCACATCCAACTTTTTAAGCAAGAACATAATACTTATAATAATCGCAGTCCTGGCTCTTATAATGGGTTTCAGGTTTTGGGTACATACGGAAAAAGGCAGAGAGAGGTGGAGTTCATTCATGCTTAGGATACCTGTGCTTGGCAGAATCAATAAACTTAACGGCTCTGGACAGTTTGCCAATACCATGGCGACTCTCATCAGGTCGGGACTGACAGTGGGACATGCACTGGAAATCACTTCTCAGGTTATGGACAACTACACACTTGGACTTGAGACTTCAAGGATGACAGGAAGCATAGAAGAGGGCAAGCGACTGGGAGACTGTATGAGAGAGTGCAAGTACTTTCCTAAAACTCTAGTAGAGATGTGTGCTCTGGGTGAAGAAACGGGAGAACTGGAGATGACCTTGGAAACTACAGGAACCTACTTCGATAACGAGGCACAGCATGCCACAACCAAGGCTCTCAGCAAGCTGGAACCTACCATGCTGCTGTTTCTTACAGGAATAGCCGGATTCATAGTCATAGCAATTTACCTGCCTATGTTTACGGTCTACAATCTTATCTAAGTCAAATCCGGCATTATAACCCTATGCCGTTTGCATAAATGTACATTAATATCCCATAAAGGGATAAAGGGAAATTTCTAAAAAACGGAGGAAAAAACAATGATGAAATTAATGAACAAGAAGCTCACTAAAAAAGGCTTCACCCTGGCAGAACTGCTTATCGTAGTAGCAATTCTCGCAATTCTGGTAGCAGTATCAATTCCTATCTTTACTGGTAAACTTGATGATGCTAGAAAGGCTACAGATGATGCTAACGTAAGAGCTGCAAAGGCTGCTGCTGTAGCAGCATATATGTCAGAGGCAGACCCTGGTTCAGCTGCAGCAATAACATATTATTACGAT
>JAEDNK010000004.1 GCA_016302545.1 Bacillota bacterium | reverse complement strand
CCCAGAATCCAGATTCCGTCTCTCTGATTTACAGGAACAACCTTGTCTTCAAAGCCCAGTTCTCCGAAAGAGCAGAGCATTCCGTTGGATACTACGCCGCGGAGCTTGCCCTTGGTAATCTTGGTGCCTCCCTCCTGCTTAGGCTGTCCGTGAAGAGGTCCCGGAACTCTGCTGCCGTGAAGGGCGACAGGAACATAGGCTCCCTCAAACACGTTAGGAGCTCCCGTTACGATCTGAACCGGCTCTGCCTCTCCCACGTCAAGCTGGCACACCACCAGCTTGTCTGCGTCTGGGTGCTTATCTATCTTTACTATCTTGCCCACTACGACCTTGACCATGTCTTCGCCCACCTTTTCCATAGTCTCAAGGTTGGAGCCTGACATAATCATGCGCTCGCAGAATTCTTCGGGGCTTACGTTAACTTCTGTATAATCTTTTAACCATTCCAGTGATACTATCATTTCAGTTTCGTCTCCTTTTCCATGCTATATTGGCAATTTCTCTACTTGAACTGCTCGATGAATCTCATGTCGTTTTCGTACAGCAGTCTGATATCGTCGATTCCGTACTTGAGCATTGCAATTCTTTCAACGCCCATACCGAAAGCGAAGCCTGTGTACTTTTCAGTATCGATTCCGCCTACCTTGAGCACGTTAGGGTGCACCATGCCGCAGCCCAGGATTTCAATCCAGCCGCTGCCCTTGCACACTTTGCAGCCCTTGCCGCCGCACTTGAAGCAGGAAACATCCATTTCTGCCGACGGTTCAGTAAACGGGAAGTGATGCGGTCTGAACTTGGTTCTCGCCTCAGGGCCGAACATCTGCTTGGCAAAGCTGTCCAGCACTCCTTTAAGATCCGCCATGGTGATTCCTTCGTCCACAACAAGTCCCTCTACCTGATGGAACATAGGAGAATGAGTTGCGTCAGGAGTATCGCAGCGGAAGCATCTTCCCGGAGCAAAAACTCTTATAGGCGGCTTCTGGTTCATCAGCGTTCTCACCTGTACCGGTGAAGTCTGGGTTCTCAAAAGCACTTCCTCATTTACATAGAAGGTATCGGTCCAGTCCCTTGCCGGATGGTTAGGGCCCGCGTTAAGGGCGTCGAAGTTATTGAAAACAGTCTCAACCTCAGGTCCCTCTGTCAGGGTGAAGCCCATGGACTTGAATACTCTTGAAATTTCCTCAATTGTAATGGTTACAGGGTGCTTGGTACCCAGCTTGTAAAGCTTGCCAGGCTCCGTAACGTCTATCTTTTCGGCCTTGAATTTAGCCTCTCTTGCCTTTCTGCTCAGCTGCTCGAAGGTAGCATCAAGCATCTTTTCTATATCGGCTCTCACCTGATTGGCTGCCAGTCCCAGCTCTTTTCTCTCCTCGGGAGCAAGCTTTCCCATGGAGCGAAGGATTTCCGTAAGCTGTCCCTTCTTGCCCAAAACCTTTATTCTTACTTCCTCGGCTTCTTCAATCGAAGCTGCTTCCTGTAAACGTTTTTTTGATTCTTCTAAAATCAGCTTTAATCTTTCCTGCATTTTCGTCAAACCTTTCTGCTTTTCTAATTTTCTGTTTTTTTGTAAAAATTGCTATGGCCTTACGGCCTCATACATCAGAATTCCCGCCGCCACGGAAGCGTTAAGCGATTCTATGTTTCCGTACATGGGAATCTTTATTTTCACATCTGAGCCTTCGATAAGCTCCCCCGAAATTCCATTGCCCTCGTTTCCGATAATGAGCGCTATGTTTTTCTTAAGGTCCTCATCGTAGTAGTAACGGTCCGTATCGAAACAGGTCGCTACCAGTTTTTTGCCGGCTGCCCTGGTAAATTCCGCAAGCTCATGGGCGGAGTCCATGAAAACAACCGGCATTCTAAAGAGTGAACCGGTCGCCGCCCTTACTGCCTTAGGTGAGAACACGTCAGCCGTGCCCTTCATTACTATTGCCAGCTTGTAGCCCGCAGCATCGGCAGTCCGTATGATGGTGCCTATGTTGCCCGGGTCCTGAAGCCTGTCTAAAACGATGAAATTCCCGCCGTCTATATTCTTAAAGCCTTCCCAAGAAAGCTTTGGTTTCTCCACTATCGCCATAATCCCCTGACTTGTCTCTGTCTGAGAAAGCTGCTCGAAGAGCCTGCCGTCAAGGAAAAAGGCCCTTTCTTCCATGCCGAAGAAGCTGCCTCCGTAATCGGGTCTTGCCAGAACGGTCTTTATCTCAGCCCCGTTCTTTACGGCCTCCTCCAGGAGATTTTCACCCTCGATGAGATAAAGCCCCAGCTTATCCCTGTATTTCTTGTGGGAAAGCTGCTGACAAAGCCTGAATATTTTATTGTCCTTAGAGCTTATGGTCCTCACAGGGCTCCTTCTCCTTTCGTTTTTTTCCTTTCACTATTACCACAAAAGCCGGCAGATAAGCCGGCTTGGTTTATTCATCTACAGAAAACTCGGGATTTCAAACCGCGAAGTCCCTTTTTCCTCCTCCTCTTTCTTAAGGATGTCCTGAAGGGTAACCTCCATCCCTTCAAGACCTTCAACTCTGCCGAAAATGTCGTCATAGCCCCCAAGACCCTGTTTATTCCGGTCCTTTCCGTCAGGATTTTCAGAAGCCGCCTTGCTGCCTGTCGCAGCGCCTTCAAGACCTTCATCGAAGCCGGTGGCGATAACGGTGATGGATATCTCATCCTGCATTTCCTCGTTGACAGCCGCACCGAAGATGAGTATGCAGTCTCTGTCCGCCTGCTCCTCAACAAGGCTTGCAATTTCACTTACCTCAAGCATACCCAGGTCATAACCGCCTGCCACATAAAGAAGAATAGCCTTGGCTCCCTGAATGGTGGTTTCAAGCAGCGGGCTTTCGATGGCACTCTTTACGGCATCCTGAGCCCTGTTCTCTCCTGTTCCTCTGCCGACACCCATGTGGGCAATACCTCTGTCCGTCATTACAGACTTTACGTCGGCAAAGTCAACGTTTATCAGAGCAAAGTCGGAAATCAGGTCGGAAATACCCTGAACACCCTGACGAAGCACATCGTCAGCCATCTGGAAGGCCTGGAGCATGGAGGTGTTTCTCTCGCAGTTCTGAAGGAGCTTGTCATTCGGAACTATTACCAGAGAGTCAACGTATTTCTTAAGGAAATTGATTCCCAGCTCTGCCTGTTTCTTTCTCTTGGCGCCCTCAAAGGAAAAAGGCTTTGTAACAACGCCTACGGTAAGTATTCCCATGTCCTTGGCTGCCTTGGCTATTATCGGCGCAGCTCCCGTGCCTGTGCCTCCCCCCATACCTGCGGTGACAAAGACCATGTCTGTCCCGTCAAGCAGCGAAGTAATCTCGTCCAAAGTTTCCTCAGCCGCTCTCTGACCGATTTCAGGATTGGCTCCGGCTCCCAGTCCTCTGGTAAGCTTTTCGCCTATCTGAACCTTGGTTTCCGCCACGCACCTGTTCAAAGCCTGTCTATCTGTATTAACAGCGATAAAGTCTACGCCCTTAAGCTCGGCTTCTACCATGCGGTTTACCGCATTGCAGCCGCCGCCGCCTACGCCTACGACCTTAATGACTGCTGATTTTTCCAAATTTGTATCAAATTGAAGCATTTTCAATCCTACCTCCTCGATTGTTCCCAATTACCCTTAATTGTACCATACATTACACTTAAATGCACCATTTTTTTAGTAAAAAGCTAATCTATTTTCGGGGTGAAGGAGATGGTTTTCTCTCCGCTTATCTGAATGGTTCCCCTCTCGATTTTCCTGTCAAACAGCTCCTGCACCACCAGCTGAAGGCTGTCCTCTTCCATGGCCTTCATAATGTTTTCGGGAGTTCCCCTGCAGATGAGGTTATCAAGAATGTACGCCTTGATTTTTCCCTCCGAAAGCTCTATGCTCTTGAAATACATGTTGCTGCTCTCCATTACCTTAAGCAGCTGCAGGGTCTGTCTGAGAAGAACCTTTTCCTCCGCCTCGATTTTTTCTCCCACTGAAAGCTTGCTGATGGTAAGCCCTCTAAGCACTGTAATCTGAGGCATTACACCGGTTTTACGCAGTACCGTTCCATCTGAGTCCACAACCACATACTTTTCGCCGTATACGATGGCTGCCGTCTGCCTGCGCTCATCCAGTTCAATTCTGATGGTATACGGCAGAACTCTCTTCACCTTGACGGAGGCCATATATGCGTCCTTTTCCAGCCTTGTCCTTATATCGCCGATATCTGTGCCGATGAAAATATTCCCTCCGGTCTTACAGTTTCCCATAACCAGAATTTCGTCTTCCGTATAGTAATTATTTCCTTCTACTTCAAATTTTGTCACGTTGAAGAAAGGGGCTTTGAGCAGGAAAACCACCGTGCCGCAGATGAGCAGAAAAACCCCCAGCTTCACAACGAATTTTATTCTTCTTTTTTTTCTTTTAATCGCTCGTTCTTCTTTCAATTATTCCACCCAGCTGTTTCAAGCCTTCATCTAAATTTTCGTATCCCCTGTCTATGTGATATATGTCTTTTACTACGGTTTCACCTTCAGCCATAAGACCTGCCAAAACAAGAGCCGCTCCGCCTCTCAGGTCTGCTGCGTAAACCTCCGCGCCCCTGAGGGGAGTTTTCCCTTTAATTATAGCATTTTTCCCGCATATTTCAATATTTGCGCCCATTTTAATCAATTCTTTTTTATGAGTGAAGCGACTGTCAAACACCTCTTCTCTGATGGTGGTAAGACCGCCGGCTCCCGTGCACAACGTAACCAACTGAGGCTGGCAGTCCGTGGGAAAGCCGGGGAATGGTTCTGTCACCACAAAGCCCGGGCTTTTAATCCTTTCGGGGGCGATTATTTCTATGGCATTGCCGAAGCTTCTGACCACAGCGCCCATGCGCTCATAAACCTTCAGCACCTCCTTCATGAGCTCGCACCTTATATTGTGAAAGACAGCCTGCCCTTTGGCAGCCATAACCGCCGCCATATATGTAGCCGCCTCAATTCTGTCCTCCACTATAAAGTACATAGAATCGGTTCTCCTTCTGTCCCCGCCTCTGACGACGATGCTGCCGGTGCCAGCTCCCGCCACGTCAAAGCCGCAGGTTCGCATAAAGCCCTGCAAATCGACGATTTCCGGTTCTCTGGCGCAGTTTTCTATTACCGTTTCCTCCTCTCCGGAGAGAGCCGCCATCATAAGATTTTCCGTAGCGCCTACGCTGGGATAGGTAAGCCTGACACGTCCGCCCCGGGCTTTCCCGCTGCACCTTATTTCCTCGTCGTGGGTTTCCACGGTAAAGCCCATCTGCTTCAATCCCTCAATATGTATGTCGATAGGTCGTTTCCCTATTCTGCAGCCGCCCGGTCTGTGGATTGTCGCCTCACCGCATCTTGCCAGCAGGCTTCCCATCAGGAAAACCGAAGAGCGCATTTTACTCATAATTTCCCCCGGCACCAGCGTCTTTTCAATGTTTTCCGTATCTATGGAAAAACAATTTCCTTCAAAGGAGGTAACCGCGCCCAGAGATTTCAATATTTCCTCCATTACCAGCACATCGCCTATTCTGGGACAATCGTGTATTTCGTGTTTTCCCGATCTTGCCACTGCGGCGGCAAGAATGGGCAGAGCGGAGTTTTTTGCCCCTTTTATTCGATATTCTCCCCTGAGGGGTACTCCTCCCCGTATATGATAGCAATCCAAAAAAACACCTCCCAACTATACCATCATAGTATGTGGAAGGCGTGTCTTTAGTTACTTTCCCGACACTTCTTTAATCGTGCCGTATATTATGTCGAGAGCCTTATCGGGAGCGCATGCACGGCTGCTTCGCCCCATTTCGGAAAGCAGCTCAGGGTTGTTCCTCAGTTTCATGACCTCGCCGATCAGTTTTTCTGCGGTCAGATCCTTTTCTTCGATGAGCACCGCACCTCCTCTGTCAGCTACCGCCTTGGCGTTATAGTACTGATGGTTGCCTGTGACGTTAGGGGACGGTATGAGCACCGCAGCTTTACCGCAGACGGTGGTTTCCGCCACGGAAAGAGCTCCCGCCCTGCTGATTACAAGGTCGCAGGCCGCCAGATAGTTTTCCATATCCTCTATATAATCCTTTATGCGGATGTTATCCTTTATTTCAATGCCGCGCTCGGCAGCCTTATCCAATGTATCCTGATAATACCACTTTCCCGTGCCCAGGACCATAGCCGTCCCCTCGTGGCCGTTGAGCAACTGCATGAGTTCAAAAGCCACCTCGTTTATTTTTTCGGCTCCCAGACTTCCGCCAAAGGAAAAAACTATAAAATCCTCCTGATTGAAGCCCAGCTTTTTTCTCGCCTCCCTGCGGTCGAGAGTAAAAAAGCTGTTCCGCACGGGGTTTCCCGCCTCTACGCACTTGTCCGGCTCCTTAAAGTACTTCTCCGCGTCTTTAAAGCCCAGAAACACTCTGTCAACATGCTTTTCCAAAGTCCTGTTGGCAAGGCCCGGATAAGCGTTTTGCTCATGAAGAAAGATTTTGGCTCCGTACATTCTTGCGGCAATGATCACAGGAAAACATACATAGCCTCCCGTACCTACAACTACATCAGGCTTGAATTTTCTTATTACACGGCGAGCCTCCAGAGTACCCTTGGCAACTCTTGCACCTGTCTTTACCAGCTGCCATGGGCTGGACTTATCCAGCCATCTGGCGTCAACCAGAGCCAGCTCATAGCCCGATTTAGGCACTACGTCCTTTTCTATGCCTTCATCGTTTCCCACATAGAGAATCTGCGTTTCCGGCTCCATTTCCTTAAATTTATCGGCTATCGCGATGGCAGGATAGATATGTCCTCCCGTTCCGCCGCCGGTTACAATCAATCTCATAGACAAGCTGCTCCCTTTCAGTTCGATTTGGATATGTTAATCAGAATTCCCATGGCTGCCATAAAAATCAGAAGAGCGTTTCCCCCGTAGCTTATAAAGGGCAGGATAATTCCTGTAGGCGGCATGGAGGATGTTACCACAGCCATATTTATGACTACCTGTACTCCCACCATTATGGTTATACCCGCCGCAAGGAGAAGTCCCGTAAGGTCCGCCGCATTGATGGCTATGTGACAGCCCCTCCATACCAGAAGGAGATAGAGGATAACCAGAGCAAGAATTCCCACAAAGCCCAACTCCTCCCCTATTATGGCCAGAATAAAGTCGTTCTGTGGCATAGGCAGATAAAGGTTCTTCTGCACGCTGTTTCCCAGTCCAAGGCCTGTAAGACCTCCTGTGCCCAGGGCCAGCAGGGATTGAACCACATTCCATCCCGTATTCAGAGGGTCCTCAAATGGGTCCAGAAAGCTGAGGAATCTGGCGTATCTGTATCCGGTGGTATCGGAAAAAATCAGCGCAACTCCCGCAGCCACTGCCCCGCCTGCAAGGGTAGCGAGATGAAGCCACTTCGCACCTGCTACCAGCAGCATACCTCCTACTATGAAGCAGATGGTAAAGGCTGTGGACATGTTAGGCTGCAGCATGATAAGACCGCCGTAAATGCCCGTTACAAGCAGAATCGGCAAAATACCTCTTTTCACATCCGTAATCCATTTTGGATGCCTTGAAAAATATCCCGTTATGAACAGAATAATTCCCACCTTTGCTATCTCGCCGGGCATTATGGTGATGGGTCCAATCTGAATCCACCTGGTGGCTCCGAATGCCGACTTGCCCAAGCTTGTAAGCACCAGCACCAGAAGGATCATACCCGCTATATATGCTATGAGCCAGAAGCGAACCCAGAAGTGGTAGTCCACCTTGGAGCATATCCACATTACCACAAACCCGATAGCCAGCCAGATAAGCTGTCTGGTCAGATAGTGATAGGGGTTTCCGCTTTCGCTGAGGGCATAGTAATAGCTGGCGCTGAATATCATTATCGTACCGAAAACGGTCAGAATGGTCACCAGCAGCGCGACGGACAAATCACCTGTATGCTGTTTTCCTATAGCCTTCTTTCCCATAAGCTCCTTCACATTCTAAAATCCCAGCCTTGCCACGCACTCCTTGAAATGGTCGCCTCGCTGCTCGAAGTTATCGTACATATCCCAGCTTGCACATGCAGGGGAAAGGAGCACTGTGTCTCCGGGCCGAGCCATTTCAAAGGCTTTGCTGACGCACTCAGGCATATCCTTGGCAAAGCTGTAAGCCTTGAAGCCCTTTCTGTCGGCGGCTTCCGCGATGAGTTCACCGTCTCTGCCCAGCAGAAGCATATGCTTTACCCTGCCTCCAAAATTATCAATAAGTTGGTCGAAGCTCTGACCCTTGCCGTCTCCTCCTGCAATGAGGATAATATTCTTCTTTATGGCCTTCAGAGCTATGACGGCTGCATCCACGTTGGTTCCTTTGGAATCGTTGTAGAATTTTATACCGTTTATTTCTCCCGAATACTCTATTCTATGCTCAACTCCGCCGAATTCTGTCAGAGTTTTAGCTATTACATCCTTGTCTATGCCTGCAAAATAGCATATTGCAGCTGCAGCCAAAGCGTTTTCCACATTGTGGTCGCCGATTATCTTAAGATCGTTTCTGCTGCAGAGCTCGACAAGCTCTCCTGCCTCATTTTTAATAACCAGCATATCACCTCTGAGGAAGGCTCCAAAGTCAAGTTCTTCAAGTCTTGAGAAAGGTACAACCTTAGCTTTGCAGTTTTCTGTCAGTCCATAGCAAAGCTTATCATCATAGTTCACAACGCAGTAACCGCTTGAATCCTGGTTTTCAAAGATTCTCGCCTTGGTCTCGCCGTAGGCCTCCATGGTATGGTGTCTGTTGAGATGGTCGGGTGTCAGGTTAAGGATTGCCGATATTTCCGGTTTAAAATACTTGATTGTCTGCAATTGAAAACTGCTGGTCTCCGTTATGAGCCAGTCATCCTCGTCAGCATCAAGGGCCTTTGAAATTACGGCAACGCCTATATTTCCCACCACATGAGTCTTTCTTCCGGCATTTTTGAATATTTCCCCTACTAAAGTGGTGGTGGTGGTCTTGCCGTTGGTGCCCGTTATTGCCACAAAGGTGCCTCTCGCCACCCTGTAAGCAATCTCCAGCTCTCCTACTATTTCCGCTCCGTCGGCTTCAGCCTCTCTTATAAAGTCAAGCTCCGGATTAACCCCCGGGCTGAGTATTATCATATCGAAGTCTGCCACATGCTCAGGAAGCTGATGAAAATAGCATTTTACATTTTTTCCTTCCAGAAAGTTGAGAAGCTGAGCATCGGTCTTTTCCCTTTCCTTGGAATCCTGTATGGTTACATTAGCGCCCAGCTTAAGCATGGCCTGTGCCGCGGCTACCCCCGACTTGCCCATGCCTACTATAAGTACTCTTCTGTCCTTTATGTTTTCCAGATTCATGTTATACATAAGCGATCACTCCTATATGTTCATTATTAAGATGGCAAGAAGGCAGAATACCAGAGTAGCCGCCCAGAACATTGCAACCACCTTTCTCTCGCTCATTCCGCACAGCTCGAAGTGATGATGCAGCGGAGCCATCTTGAAAATTCTCTTTCTCGTTCTCTTGAAATATGCTACCTGAATGATTACAGACAGCGCCTCTAATACGTACACAAGTCCGGCGATGGCAAGGAGAAATTCCAGCTTCATCATAATCGCTCCCCCGGCCAGTACGCCGCCCAAAGCCATGGAGCCTGTGTCTCCCATGAAGATTTTTGCAGGGTTTTTATTGAACATTAAAAATCCCAGACATCCTCCTGCCACGGCACCAAAAATGATAGGCTCGCCTTTAAATAGAAAGGCCGTCCCCACAACTACCATGCAAATGCAGACAAGAGCTGTGACGCCGGAAGCCAGTCCGTCCAGACCGTCGGTAAGATTTACCGAGTTGCTGAAGGCCACCAGCACGAAGATTTCAAAAGGAATGTAAAGGATTCCGAAATCCACATACTTATCTATGAACGGTATCCATACCTCCGTCCCCCCCACCATTCCAAAGGCTGCATAGGAATAATAGGCTGCGAACAGGGCAAAAGCCAGCGAAAAACCGAACTGCATGATTATTTTCTGCTTGGGGCTTATGCCTGCATTGTTCTTTTTTATTGCTTTTTCATAATCATCTATAAATCCGATAAGAGCAAAGAGGTACATGAGAAGGATTACTCCTACTACCCTTATATCCAGTTCCCCTGCGGCTGCCGTTACTGCCAGTGCCGCCGCTGCGGCAGCATTTATGATTGCGATTCCTCCCATGCTGGGGGTTCCCGTCTTGGAAAGGTGGGATTGAGGTCCTTCCTCTCTTACAAACTGTCTGAATTGCTTCTTTTCCAAAAACGGAATAAGCATTTTTGTGAACAGCGCACCTAAAATCCACGCTATAACCGTTGCAATTACAGGGTATATCAAATTCTGCATTTTTCTGCTCCTATCTCTGAGTTATTTGTCTTTCAGTATTTTATTTACAGTTTTTTCCATTTCCATGCCGCGGGAAGCCTTGACCAGAATTATATCCGTCGGTCTGATAATACGGTCAATGTCTTTTTCCAGAGCCTCTCTCGTTTCATAATGAAGCACTCTTTCTTTTCCCAAAGAAGCTGCCCCCTCAGCGATGTAGCGGGCATCCTCTCCCACCGCAATGAGCAGGTCCGGTTTCTTTTCGCCTGCGTATCTTCCCACTTCAAGATGAGACGAAGCGCTTTCCTTTCCCAGCTCAAACATGTCACCCAGTATAGCAACCTTTCTTACGCCCTTTTCTCCTGATGTGGATATCAGGGTGTTTAAAGCCGACTTCATGGATTCGGGACAGGCGTTATAGGTATCGTCTATAACCTTAATTCTGCCCTGTTTCCTTATATTTAACCTCTTTTCGGTAAGCTCTGCCTGCCCAAAACCCTTTATGGCTGTTTCAGGCGCAATTCCTATAAGTCCCACCGCCGCCACTGCAAGGGAGGCGTTGACAGCGTTATGGGCGCCGGGTACCGGCAGTCTGACAGGATAGGCTTTTCCCTCATGGCATAATGTATATTCTATACCTTTATCGCCGAAATCGCAAACATCTTTTATCATATAATCGCAGTTTTCGCCGGTTCCCACGGTAATTACCCTGTAGGGTCCCTTTACTCTTTCGGGAGTGAGCATATCGTTGTCCGCATTTATTATCAGGGTGGAATTTTCATCAAAGCAGCAGGTAACCTCCAGCTTAGCTTTTAATATACCTTCCCTGCTTCCCAGATTTTCAATGTGGGACACGCCTATATTGGTTATGACGGCAATATCAGGCTTTGCAATACGCGCCAAGGTCTCTATTTCCCCTGCCGAAGCCATACCCATCTCAAGGACCGCTACCTCAGTGTCCGGTTCAAAATCCATGACGCTGAGAGGCAGCCCGAAATAGTTGTTAAAGTTTTTTGGATTTCTCCCCGTCTTAAAGGAGGTCGCGGCTGCATAGTAAAGCATGTCGCGGGTGCTGGTCTTTCCTACGCTTCCCGTAACCGCAATCCTGCTTTTGAGAGGCAGACAGTCAAGGTAGTATGCCGCCAGAGCCTGAAGTGCCTCGGTGGTGTTTTCCACTGTGATTATATCAGCGTCTCCGGGCTGTGCGGCAAATGCCTGCTTGGGTATTTTGCTCTCGTCGGAAACCACCACAGTACGGCAGCCTGCCTCGAGCACCTGCCCCAGAAAGTCATGTCCGTCGTTATTTTCGCCCTTAAGGGGAAAAAACAGGTCTCCCGGCTTTGCCTTTCTTGAGTCCGTGCAGATATTGTATACTATATTTTCGCTGTCGCCGGATACCAGAGTTCCGCCTACGGCTTTCGTTATTTCTTCAACAGTAAATGGTCTCATTTTCTCTTCCTCTTTTATATTCTTTCCATGACCGAAAGTACAATTTCTCTGTCGTCAAAGTGTCTCTTTTCGCTGCCCAAAATCTGATATGTCTCGTGTCCCTTGCCTGCTATAACGATTATATCGCCGGTCTGCGCCTGAGATACGGTCCAGCCGATGGCCTTGCGCCTGTCGGGAATCACGGTGTAGCTTCCCTGCTCCTCTGCCATTGCTTGAGTTACGTCTCTGATTATATCCATGGGGTTTTCGTGCCGCGGATTATCGGAGGTTACTACGGAAAAGTCCGCCAGCTGAGCCGCCGCTCTCCCCATTTCAAACCGCCTGTTTCTGTCCCTGTTTCCTCCGCATCCGAAAACAGCAATCAGCCTTGCCGGCTCATACTCTCTGAGAGCCTTCAAAAGACTTTCCAGCGCAGGTCCGTTGTGAGCATAGTCTATCAAAACGGTGAAGTCCTCTCCCAAGCTGACAGCCTCCGCTCTGCCCCTTACCTTTACCCTCGACAGTCCCCGCTGTATGCAGCTTATGGGAAGGTCCATGGACGCGGCGCAGGAGGCAGCCGCCAGAGCATTGTATGCGTTAAATTTTCCCGGCATTCCGGTAAAGAAGGCTTTGCCGCCCATGGTAAAATCCACTCCCAGTAAATCCTTCTTCCTGCGCAGCACTATATCCTCAGCCGCAAAGTCAGCCCCGGGCTGCTCCGCCGAAAAGGTAAGAAGCCTTTCGGCTGTGCTCTCCGAGATGATTTCACGCCAGTGACTGTCATCTATATTTATTATAGCTGTTTTTGTCTGTCTGAACAACATGCTTTTCCAATAGATGTACTCCTCCAGACTCCCATGTTCTCCCTTTCCTATATGGTCGGGGTACAGATTGGTAAATACCGCCGTGTCAAAATCAAGCCCATAGGTCCTGTGCTGCATCAGTCCCTGAGAGGATACCTCCATGACGGCGGCATGGCAGCCGGCATTAACCATATCCCTGAGGGCTCTGTGTATATCTTCGGATTGGGGGGTCGTATTAATCGCCTCGCTGTAGCTGCCGTCATAACCGGAAACCACCGTGCCGATTATGCCCGTCTTTATACCCGCCTCCTCCAGTATTTCCTTTATCATAAAGGTTGTAGTCGTCTTGCCCTTGGTGCCTGTAACTCCTATGAGCTTCAGGTCTCGATCGGGATGGCCGTAAAACCGGGATGACGCTTTAGCCAAAGCCTTTCTCGCATCCCTTACTCTGACTCCCGTAATGCCGTAGGTGCGGCTTAGGCGGCGAAGCAGCTTTTCCGTCTCTTCGTCTTCTTCATCTGTTACCAGCGTCTCTGCCCCCTTCTCTACGGCCTCCTCTAAAAAATCTTTTCCGTGGCTTTCCGCGCCTCCTATGGCGAAAAAAACGCTTTCGGGCACGGCTTTTGCTGAATGGTAAACTAACGCCTTAACGTCTTTGTCCGGAGTTCCACAGACGATCTTTATGTCAAGACCGTCAAACAAAACCTCCAGCCTCATCGCTATGATTTACCTCCTTACTCCTTATATACGTAAACCACTGAATTCTTTTTGACCTTTGTTCCCGCCTTCGGGTACTGATCCACTACCGTAAAGCTGTCGTCATCCTTTGCCGCCTTCGGACGGCTGTATTTCAAATCCTTTCCTCCGATTATGCCTGCCGCCTCACTGAATTCCTTTCCCACTACGTCGGGCACCACGGTATAGTTTCCCTCTATCGCCGCCTTTTCCTCCTCTGTATACTCAGGGGTGATGTTCATATAGCGCAGCACATCGGAAAGTATTGATTTTGCAATAGGTGCAGCCACGATAGAGCCGTAATAGGAGCCCTTGGGACTGTCTACAATAACCAGAATGGAAACCTTCGGATCGTCCATAGGCGCCATTCCGATAAAGGAGCTGTAATAGTTTTCTCCGTATTTTCCGTTTTCAACCTTGTTGGCTGTACCTGTTTTGCCTCCTATTCTGTAACCTGTAATCTTAGCGTTGCCGCCGCCGCCTTCAGATACCACATATTCCATTATTTCCTTCATTTCGGAAGCGGTTTTGGCGGAGAGTACCTTTCTCACAACGACAGGGTCATATTCCTTGACTACCTTACCGTCGCTGTCCGTAAGGGCTTTGACATATCTTGGCTGCATCAGCAGGCCGTCATTTCCGATTGCGCTGATGGCAGTCAGAAGTTGTATAGGTGTAACCGAAATACCCTGCCCGTAGCCTATGGTAGCAAGCTCCACCGGTCCCACGTTTTCCAGACTCTGCACTATGGAGCCGGCCTCTCCGGGATAATCAACCCCTGTCTTTTCTGTAATGCCGTACAGGTCAAGATATTTATATAAAGTGGTTTTTCCCATTTTAGACGCTACCTTGGCAAGAACGGGGTTACAGGAATTTCCTATGGCTTCCCTTATGGTCTGGGTGCCGTGGTCCCTGTTGCTCCAGCAGTGGAGTGTTGTTCCCGCTATGGTTATCCTTGAATTGCAGCTGAAGGTTTCCGTTGTGGTTATGGCTCTTTCCTCGATGGCAGAGGAGGCTGTGATGAGCTTAAAGGTGGAGCCGGGCTCATAGGTATCGCTGACGATGGGATTTCTCCACATCTTTGACAGAACATCGGATTTGTTTTCTGCTTTTTCGTATTCCTTCAGATAGGTTTCATCTGTGGGAACCGTCGCATTGTTTGGATCGAAGCCCGGTGTCACGGCACTGGCAAGTATGTCCCCCGTCTTTGGGTCCATAATCAGGCACATGATCCTCTTTGCTCCGGTCTTTTCCATGCCCTCGTCGATTGCCTTCTCCACGTAATGCTGAATTGCCTCATCCAAGGTGGATATCACGTTGAGACCGTCCTGTGCCTCATGGTACTCCTCTCTTCCCTCCACAAGCTCGTTTCCCGATAAATCGGTATTCTTTACCCATCTTCCCGACACACCGCTGAGATATTCATCATACTGAAGCTCAAGACCTGTTCTGCCTTGATTGTCAACGTTTACGCTGCCCAGAACATGAGAAGCGAAGTTGCCCAAAGGGTAGTTTCTCTTTGTGCCCTCTGCCAGCTCAATGCCGTCGTATTCAAGCTCTCTTATTCTGTCTGCCGTCTCATTGTCAAGATACATTGCAAGAGACACCATGAGAGTTTCCTTTGTAGCACTCTGAAGAACCTTTTCTTCATCCTTATCTATGATTTCGGCTATTTTGGCGCACATTTCCTTTATCTCAGCATCGGTCTTTTCATAGGTAAACTGAGAAGGCCACACCCACAGAGTGTAGCAGGTGGTGCTGGTGGCAAGTTCTTTGCCGTTTCTGTCGTATATGATGCCTCGCTTTGCCTGAATGGTCGTGTCGTTTGTCTGCTGAAGAGTTGCCTTTTTCGTGTATTCCTCCGCGTCTACAATCTGTATCCACGCCACCCTGAAGGTCAGGACGATTAAAAGCATGGCGATGACAAAAAATCCTATTGCTATTCTTCTTTTATGTTTTAACGTTACCGGTGCTTTCATTACGAGTCTCCCTTGCAAACAGAAAGCCAGACCACCAATGGCTGTATTAAGTTGTCTGGCTCGTTTGTATATGAAATTATTCTGAAGCTATTATATTCTCTTAGGAGTTACTATATGTTACTATATGCTTTTTCCTTTATTTCGGCAGCAAGGTCAGCTCTGACCGACGCACCCTCTTCAATGTATATGCACTGATTGCTCTTGGGATATCTCATTCCCAGCTTATCGATGGCGTATTCCTCCACGTATTCTATGCCGTTTGCGCTTTGGATTTTTATATTCAGAGTATTTATCTCGTTTTCCAAAAGGCGTATTTCGTTATTGGTTCTGTTTATAGAATACTTAATCTGGGTCGCCTTGGCGCTCATCCACACCGTTCCCACAAGAAGAGCTCCGGCAGTCAGCAGAATCAGTACGGAGCGCAGCAAAACCGCGCGGGAAATGATACTTCTCTGCCCTCTTTCGGGCAAAAGCTCCATCTCCCCTCCTTGGCCCTTTCTTCCTCCGCTGCTTCTGCGAGGGTCGCCTGCGCCGCTTGGCAGCTGCCTTGCGTATTCTCTTGCATAGGCGCTGGGTGCAACATATGAATACTCTCTTGTATATGCTCTCTCTGCTGCTGTCATTTCGTCCCTCGTAATCACTTGCATTAACGTTCAAATTTAAGCCGCGACAGTCTATATTTTCTCTGCCACCCGCAGCTTGGCGCTTCTGGCCCGAGGATTCCTTTCAATCTCCGCTGCCGTAGGCGATATAGGTTTATTGGATCTTTTCTTTATATCTCCTGTTTTTCCGCATACGCACACAGGGAACTCCTTAGGGCATGTACACGGATTGATTCTTTTATTGATGACGTCCTTTACAATGCGGTCCTCCAATGAGTGGAAGGTTATAATGCAAAGCCTTCCTTCCGGCGCCAGTACATCGCAGAACTCGTCCACAGCCTTTTCCAGCTGACCCAGCTCATCGTTTACCTCTATTCTGATAGCCTGAAAGGTTCTCTTGGCAGGGTGAGGGCCGTCACGCCTTGCCGAAGCCGGTATGGCCGCTTTGATAATGTCAACAAGCTGAGAGGTTGTCTCTATGGGCTTGTCCTTTCTGGCTTTGACGATGAAATCGGCAATCCTCGACGCCCACCTTTCTTCTCCGTATTTAAAGATTATATTCTTAAGCTCATCTGCGCCATAGGTATTGACCACATCATAAGCTGTGAAATCGTCGTCCTGACTCATTCTCATATCAAGAGGAGCCTCCTGCATATAGGAAAAGCCTCTCTCGGGGTTGTCCAGTTGAAAAGAGGAAACTCCCAAATCCAGCAGAGCTCCGTCTATGCAGTCAATTTCCAGCTCTGAAAGCACAGCCTTAATGTCTGAATAGTTGCTCTGAACGAATACCTTGCGGCAGGTATAGCTTCTGAGCCTTTTTTCTGCTGCGTTTAAAGCGTCTCTGTCGCGGTCTATGCCTATGAGCAGTCCCTTTTCTCCCAGCCTGCTGCATATTCCCTCCGAATGACCGCCGCCTCCGAGAGTTCCGTCAACATATATTCCGTCAGGTCTGATAGCGAGACCCTCCATACATTCTTCAAAGAGCACAGATGTATGTTTGAATTCCATTCATTCCACCTGCCTTAGAAGTTATACTCAGCCAGTGCTCTGGCAAAATCTTCATTTTCCATTTTGCTTTCGTTTTCGGGAGCGTCCCAGACCTCCCTGCTCCACACCTCTATTTTAGACATGGCTCCCATGGTCACCAGCTCCTTCTCAATTCCCGCATAGACTTTTAGCTCCTGGGGTATGATTATCCTTCCCTGCTTGTCAAATTCACATTCCGCAGCGTTGGCGCAGAAATGTCTTATGAAAGCTCTCACCTTAGGGTCAGACTCCGGTAGTCCGGCGATTTTTTCCATCTGCTTGTCCCAGTCCTCCGAGGTATAGATGTACAGACAACGATCCAGTCCCTTGGTCAGAATACACCTTGCTCCCAGACCTGTTCTCAGCTTTGAAGGCACGATCATTCTGTTTTTATCGTCTATTGAGTTGTATGACGTGCCCATAAACATGGTCGTTGCCCTTTCTTGTCAATAAATTTTTTCCGCGGTGAGTTTTTATACTACCACTATACACCACTTTTAAACACTTTTCAATATAAAATTTAAGTATATTTTAAAAAATCCACCACTGCACCCGCCTTACCGCTTCGGCATATAATGAAAGTACCTATATTTATGAAATGAGGTAATAAATAAAATGAATTTTATGGAAAATGACTCCAACTGTACTATGGAAAACCTTGTGTTTCTAAGCAAGGTTTTTTTCGATAACACCGCTTCCTCCTGTCCGGTGATTACACCAATTGTTACAAACGATCGCAATTTCTCTCAGCAGCTCATCATCGGCGACAGAGAAAGGGACTGTGACTGCGACTGCGACTGTGGCTGCAGAGGAAACAGAGACTGTGATTTTAATCTCTGCAATGCGAAATTTACCGTTACCAATTCCTGTGTGACCGTTACTTCAGCCCTTCAGGCATCTAATTCAACCTTCTCTGCCGATGACGTCACCATAGACGGATTCCCTGTTACGGATCTTGATTTTCAGAACGGCAGATATTTTGCCGACCTTTCCGGCATCATGGCAGATATAACGAGATGTCCTTGCACCCCTAGGTGCACCCACATCTGCGATGACGGCTGTCAATGCCGCAGAGATTGCAAAAAAGAATGTGATAATGACTGCGACAGAGACGGGCACTTCTTCCTTGCCGAGGTTCCGGGTCCTTGGGAGCTTCTCTTTACAATAGTCTTGGAGGGCTTTGTATCCAACGGCAGCTGCACCAGAGACTTTAAGCTCTGTATCAAGACCAGAAACGATTCCTCAGGCAGATGTCCTGTGACTATAGGGGCGTCCAACAACTTCGGTATTCAATGTGTAGAAATTCCTTGCCAGAGTCAGGGAATTGCTCCGGCGCTCAGGTTCAACTTTGAGGGCTGTGCAATGCTCCTCAATCCGATAGTCTCCGTATCAACGGAAAGTGAAGACAACTGCCCGTCAAGAGACATAACTGTCCGCGGCAATCTCGTATTTACTCCTAGAATAAATCTTCAGGTTGTGAGACCTTCCCTCTTTGCCCTCAACGCTCAGGAGGTGGATATCTGCTGTGATAATCTGGGGCAGTGCGACCCGTGCGCGCCTCATTCAGACCGATGCGCCGACAGGGACTGCGACAGAGACAGAGACAGGGACTGCGACAGAGACAGAAACGATAACAACGGTCGGAGAAGAAGACGCGGTGAAGCAAATGAAAGAGCGCAGATTCCTGCATGTCAGTGCTGCGAAACCAACGGCTTCAGATTCTGATCCGTGTTTTCCCCACAACAAAACCCCGCACAGAAGCGGGGTTACATATCAGTTGCTTATTAATGCTTATCAATACTTATTTTTCTTACCGATGCTGTTTTTATACTTATTCTTGCGATGGCTGAAAATGGTGTCCTTGCGGGGATTAGCCGATTTTATAAGCCTCTTAATAAGTTTAACAATACCAAGTACTGCAATCACCACGAGCACCAGCAAAATAGCAACCGCCACAATCTCGCTGAGATTCCAGTTTCCGTTAAATTCAATCAACAGCCTGTCCTTCAAAAAATCCTTCATCGCTCATTCCCTTTGCCATTTTAAACGTGGCCTGAAATCCAAATCTATCATTTGTTAGATTATACAACAAAGACTATATTTCTGTCAAATTAAAGGAATAAAAAAAATGCAAGGCAGCCTTGATTTACAATAAATGCACAGTATATTATTTGAATGCTAAAAAATAATATTTTTAGGATACCGACTCTCGTCCTGTCTGCAAATCATTACAGGAACGAAGACAAACGAAGGAGATAAAGTAATATGATCAGATTCTTTTACCATACCAGAAATATTTTAGGATTAATCCTTGTCATCAGTCCGCTTGTCGGATTTTTATATATAGATTATAATTTTACCCTTTCCATGATTTTTTTATGCTCTATCGCAGCGGGAATTCCATTGGGTTCAGCCTGCTATCGCCTGATTAACTTTAGACTTTGGACAGGTCTTGCCTGCATCGGCGTATGCCTCGGCGCTCTGCTTCTCCGCGGCGAAGGTGCCTTGGGGGGCGCAGCTGCCGCAAAAGCAGTGGGAATGGCTTTTGTGGGTTTTTACGCGGGAGGTCTGGCTGCCGTAGTTCCTGCAAACCTTATGGTCAACTGGTTCAGAGCGAGCAAAACTCTGCTTTTAGGAGCAGTTTTCAGCATCTCCATAACTGCGGGAGCTCTTCTGACAGCACTCATGGAAAGGCATACTTATCTTACGCTTTCCCTGAGCCTGATAATGATGCTTACAGGCTGCCTGTTTTTTCTTCAGCGCCCGCCGGTTTTTTGGGGCGAGTCTGCTTTGTCTTGGGATAAAAAGTTCAGGTCAGTAAAAAGGGCTGCCGCAGTCAGGCTTTTTCTTTTCATAATGGCAGTAAGCTTTGCCGTAGGGCTTTCGCTGTTTAGCCCCATGAATTCCCAGGCCTTCGACTCTTCAATATCTGCAAATCGTGTATTCCTGCTGGGTCTTATGGCTGGCGCTTTTGCTGCAGCTCTCCTTTCCGAATTCAAAAGCGTTTACGGCGGATGCATACTGGTTATTTTTCTTGCAGAGCTGTCCGTGTTTTACTTCGGAGCAGGAAACACGACCATGCAGCTGTTTGTCAATACATTTTCCCAAGGATTGTTTCTCTCCGCCATGACAGCGGTAATCCCCATTGCCGTATACTATATCTACGGTCCTGCCGGATATAACGGCTGCCTTGGGGCTGTCTGGACTGCCTTCCCTCTGGGTCTTGTCTCTGCCGGCGCTTTGACTAAAGCCTCAGCTGATACAAATGTTCCCTTTCTCATGTCACAGAATGTATCAATATTTCTTATGTTTCTCCTGACGGCCTGTTTTTTCACCATTTTTTCAGCCTGGAGACACAGATTTATCCTTTTAAAATAGCTCCGCAGATGATATAATATATATTCATCAAATAACGTGACCGACAGAATTTTAATATATATTTATGGAGGAAAAAATGAGCGCTTTTGTTAAATTCGATCATGTAAAAAAAGTTTATCATATGGGTGAGGTTTCCATAGAAGCCTTGTGTGATGCTTCCTTTGTAATAGAAAAAGGAGAAATCTGTGTCATTGTCGGTCCTTCAGGCGCCGGTAAAACCACTTTGCTTAACATTCTGGGCGGCATGGACACACTTACCGAGGGTCATGTCTATCTGGACGGCAGTGAAATTTCAGGCTATTCGTCCAGACAGCTGACTACATACAGACGACAGGAAATCGGATTTGTTTTTCAATTCTATAATCTGGTACAAAATCTGACCGCACTGGAAAATGTCTCCCTTGCCACTCAAATATGCAAAAATCCTATGGACTCCGCCGAAGCTCTTACCAAGGTAGGTCTTGCCGACAGACTTGATAACTTTCCGGCTCAGCTGTCCGGCGGCGAACAGCAGCGCGTTGCCATTGCAAGGGCTCTGGCAAAAAATCCTAAGCTTCTGCTTTGCGACGAACCTACCGGGGCACTGGACTATAATACGGGCAAAGCTATTCTCAAGCTGCTTCAGGACACCGCCCGCGAAACAGGTATGACCGTAGTAATAATAACCCATAACCAGGCTATCACTCCTATGGCAGACCGGATTATCCGCGTAAAAAACGGAACTGTCTCCTCCGTAGAGATTAACGAGCAAAAGGTTCCTGTAGAAGAAATCGAATGGTAGAAAGGTCGGAGGCGCTATGAGAAATATGATGACGAAATCTACCCTCAGAGAGATTAAAGGCAGCTTCAGCCGCTGGCTTGCCATTCTTGCCATCGTCATGCTGGGAGTTGGATTTTTCTGCGGTCTGAAGGTCTGCAAGGACGCCTTTACCCTTACGGGAGATACTTATCTCGATGAACATAACTTTTTTGACTATGAGCTTATTTCCACTCTGGGTCTTGACGAAGAAAGCGTTGGCACCATAAACGCCGTGGAGGGTGTTAAATATGCCGAGGGCTCCAGATCTGCCGACGTCCTCTTTGAAGAAGAAGAAACGGAAAACGGAGAAAAGGTAGCCAAGCTGCATACGGTCAGCGAAAAAATAAGCACTCTTTCTCTGGTGGAGGGTCATATGCCTGAGAGTGCCGACGAATGTGTAGTGGATGCATTGCATTTCAGCTCTGAGGACATAGGCAAAACCGTACATATTACCGACGGCAACGAAGAGGACACCCTCGATATGCTGGCATACCGGGAGTATACCATAACAGGTCTTGTAAATTCCCCTCTTTATCTTAACTTCGAGCGCGGCTCCACCTCTCTGGGAGACGGCAAGGTAGCCGCATTCATATACATTACCCCCGATGGCTGGGACTGCGATTATTACACTGAAATCTATGTGGATTTAGACAGGTCCGCCCCTATTTTCAGCGATGAATACGATGAAATCGCAGACAGCATGGAAGACCCTCTCACAGAGGCTCTGGAAAGCTGCGGCACCGCAAGATACGATGAAATAATGGACGAAGCCAACGATAAGCTTGCAGATGCGGAAGAAAAGCTGGCTGATGCCAAAGCAGACCTCGCCGACGGTGAAAAGAAGCTGGCTGACAATGAGAAAAAGCTGACCGACGCCGAAAAGGAAATAAAGGACAACGAAAAGAAGCTTGACGACTCCGAAAAAGACCTCATGGAGGCAAAAGCAGAATATGAGGATGGAGTTGCCCAATATAACAGTGAAAAAACCGACGCCTACGCACAGCTTGATGCCCTCAAGGCTCAGGTAGATGCCGCAGCGGGAACGCCTTACTACGAACAGTACCTTGCCCGGTATACCCAGGCAAAGGCCCAGGCAGACAGCCAGTTTGAGGCCGCATGGGAAGAACTTGAAAATGGTCGCAAGGAAATAGAGGCCGGCGAGAAAAAAATATCTGACGGCCGGCAGGAGCTTAAAGACGCGAGAGCGGAACTTGCCGAAGGCAGGCAGAAAATCGCCGATGCCAAGCAGGAAATCGCTGACGGCAAGAAAAAAATAGCCGACGCCGAAGAAGAGCTGGACGATGCCAGAGACGAAATCGACGACATCGAGCATCCCGACACCTATGTTCTCGGCAGAGATACCAACATCGGCTATGTCTGCTTTGAAAACGATTCAAGCATAGTGGACGGAATCGCCAAAGTCTTTCCTATATTCTTCTTTATCGTAGCTGCACTGGTTGTTATGACCACCATGACAAGAATGGTTGACGAGCAGCGCACTCAGATAGGTGTGCTTAAAGCTCTTGGTTACGGCAAAAATGCAATACTTGAAAAATACGTGTCCTATTCGGCAAGCGCAACCCTCATCGGGGGCTTTGCAGGATTTATATCAGGCTCCTACGCCTTCCCTTGGGTAATATGGTACGCTTACGGAATGATGTATAACTTTTCCGATATAATATTCGTCATAGACTGGCAGCTGGGGCTGATTTCCATTCTGGCGGCTCTGTTATGCGCCGTGGGAAGTACCCTTTTCTCCTGCTACAGAGAAATGTCGGAGGTGCCTTCCCAGCTTATACGACCGAAGACCCCCGCCATGGGCAAGCGAATTCTGCTGGAGCGTGCAGGCTTCATCTGGAAGAGGCTTTCCTTCCTGCGCAAGGTTTCCCTGAGGAACATTTTCCGTTACAAGAAACGTTTCTTCATGATGGTAATCGGTGTCTGCGGCTGTACGGCTCTGCTGGTAGCGGCCTTCGGCATTAACGACTCCATAAAGAATGTAGTCTCCGACCAGTACGACAATATATTCCATGTGGACTATACCGTTACCTTTGATAAGGACCTAACAGCAGACGAACAGCAGGAATTCATAGATGAGAACAGCAGCGTAATGTCGGACTGCCTTTTCCTCAACGCTCTTTCGGCAGATGCCAGAGCCGGAAATGCAGTGAAGTCTGTCAATATGGTGGTGGCTGAGCAGGACTCCCCAATAGAAAGGTTTATCGATTTACACAACGAAAACGGTCCTATCGCCTTTCCGGGTGACGGAGAATGCGTAATCAACGAAAATCTTGCCAAAACTCTGGGGCTTGAAGTCGGTGATACCCTCACCCTGTTTGACAGCGATATGAAAGAAATGGATCTTAAAATCTCGGCACTCTGCGAGAACTATGTATACAACTACGTATACCTTAACAAGGTCTCCTATGAGGAGCAGTGGGGACATATGGAAACAAACACCGCCTTCGTCCTGGGGATTGCCGGAGATGACGGCGAGGTTTCGGACCCAAGTGCAGACGGCGCTTCGCTGATGAAGGCGGACAATGTTGCCTCCGTTTCCGTCACAAAGGATTTCCGCGACCGTATTTCCAATATGATGAAGAGCATGAACTACATAATCATGCTGGTAGTGGGCTGTGCCGGGGCGCTGGCTTTCATAGTCCTCTACAACCTGACCAACATCAATATTACAGAGCGTATTCGCGAGATTGCCACTATCAAGGTTCTGGGCTTCTACCCTAACGAAACCTCTGCATATGTATTCCGTGAAAACATAATGCTCACTGCCATCGCCGCTCTGGTGGGGCTTCCTTTAGGCAAAATCCTGCATTCCTTCATCATCAATCAGGTACAGATCGACATGATGAGCTTCAATATGCACATACAGCCTTTCAGCTATGTGCTTTCTGTAGTGATGACCTTTGTCTTTGCAGGAATAGTAAACTTCGTAATGTACTTCAGACTTGAGAAGATAAGTATGACTGAGTCTCTGAAGTCAATTGAATAATCAGTGCTTTTGCACATCAAAAGTCCCCGGTTTCACTGTTTCGATTGTATAGTGAAAAGTGAAGTCCGGGGATTTTTTTATCTATTCAGCTTCTCCAGTGTAAACTCGGCTTCCACATTCAGCTCGCCGTCGCTGCGGAAAGTTCTGAAAAGAAATTTTTCCTCTGAGGTTCTGATCCTTTTTATTTCTATGGTTTCTCCCAGAGGGGCTTCCTTGCTGAAATGTATTCTCATCGCTGTGACCCTGTGTGTTCCCGCTGTAAGCTCCGGAATATAATCACAGAGCATGTCCACATAGTTGGTGTTGTTCATGTGGCCGTTGTAATCCACATCGCTGAGTCTGACTGCCTTGAAGCCCACCGGCTCTGATTCTGCCAGTGCATCTGCATCCTCCCTGCTTATTTTAAACTTGCTTTCCGGCATTACATCCACATATTCGTCCATAGTGAAGTTGGAAAAATCCACATCCTCCACCTTCATTATCCTGCGTGTTTCAGAGTTCACCAGACTCCACTGACTTGAAATCATAGCCGCTGTTTCCCCGTTCTTGCGCACGAGATAATTCCTCAAAAAAGTGGCTCTCACGCTGGGGCAGGGCCATGTGTATACATCTATAGGCTCATCAAGATATACCTCCCGAGGTATTATCATGTCAAGACGGCTCAGCATGAGGGCCTGTCCCTTGTCCAGCAGTTCATCGTAGGAAGGTCTCTGGTCCGCCATCTGCCGCGAGCCGCACTCCTGCATTTCCCGAAGCAGGCCCGCCGGACGCGCCATTCTTTTCATATCCACATTGTAAACATTGATATAGCTCTTAAAGCCGTAAACATCTTCTCTCATTTTAATTTCATCTCTTTTCTTATTGTTTTGTCTCATTATATTGTTTTGCCCTGCGGCTCCAATCGGTTGCCGGTTATTTCAGTACCGCATCCACCGCTTTGATAAAGGCGCTTCTGATGCCGCATTCCTCCAGAGCTGCAACACCTTTAATGGTGGTTCCTCCCGGGGAGCATACTCTGTCCTTAAGCTCTCCCGGATGCAGACCCGTCCTGAGCATGAGCTCTGCCGTCCCCGCCATGGTGCTGCAGGCAAGCTCATAGGCTGTCTTGCGGGGTACTCCGTTCTTTACTGCGCCGTCGGCGATAGCCTCTATCACCATATCAAAGAATGCAGGGCCGCAGCCTGATACAGCCGTTGCTGCATCCATAAGCCTGCCAGGCATGTTTATAACCGTTCCGAGGGCTGACAGAATATCTGTTATGGTAAGCCTGTCCTCATCCGTCAGACTGTTTGTTTCCTCCATCAGGAAAGTGCCCTTGCCCACAGCCACAGGAGTGTTCGGCATAATGTACTGCACTGCTGTTTCTCTGCAGTCTATGTGAGCGGCGTAGGCCTCAAAATCCCATCCTGCCGCTACGGAAAGCAGCGTCCTGCCTTTCAGTACTCTGATCTCTTTCAATTCCAAAAGCACCTGCTCCACCTGATAGGGTTTGCATGCCATTATATATGTGTCGCAGTTTTCCGCCAGTTCCCTGATAGATCCGCAGGGCGTGAAGCCTATGCGCTCCCCATTACATCTCAGCTTTTCCTGATTAGGTGCGTATGCATATATGTTTTCACATGCTACCTTTCCCGATGCAATGAAGCCCTCGGACATAGCCTGTGCCATATTTCCCATTCCTATAAATCCGAATTTTTTCATCTTTCTTTCTCCTTAGTCAATTTCCAGCTCAACCGGGCAATGGTCGGAGCCAAAAACCTCAGTGTGAATCTTTGCGCCCTTGAGGCGGCTTTCCATGTCTCTTGACGCGAGGAAATAGTCTATTCTCCAGCCTGCATTCTTTTCTCTGGCCTTGAAACGGTAAGACCACCATGAATATATTCCCTCTGCATCCGGATAAAAATACCTGAAGGTGTCGATAAATCCGCTTTCCAGAAGCTGAGTCATCTTGCCCCTTTCCTCGTCGGTAAATCCCGCGTTGCGTCTGTTGGTCTTAGGGTTCTTAAGGTCGATTTCCTTGTGGGCTACATTCATATCGCCTGTTACGATCACCGGCTTTTTAGTATTGAGAGCTGTCAGGTATGCTCTGAAATCGTCCTCCCACTTCATGCGGTAATCCAGCCTTTTCAGCTCGTCCTGAGAATTAGGTGTGTACACGGTAACCATATAAAAATCGTTGAATTCCAGTGTAATCACCCTGCCCTCGTGGCCGTGCTCATCAATGTCAATGCCGTATGACACGCTGACAGGTTCCTTTTTTGTAAAAATCGCCGTGCCGGAGTAACCTTTCTTATCCGCATAGTTCCAGTACTGGTAATATCCCGGCAGGTCCATCTCTATCTGCCCTTCCTGCAGCTTGGTCTCCTGCAGGCAGAAAATATCCGCATCTATATCGTTGAAAAACTCCATAAAGTTTTTCCCCATGACGGCTCTCAGCCCGTTAACATTCCATGAAATCAGTCGCATATCTTTGCCTCCTTCTTCATCATCTCTTCGCCCCAGTCGCTGAGCTGCTCCAGAATAGGCATGAGGCGGTCCGCCATTTCCGTGGAAGAATACTCTACCCTGATAGGCACTTCAAGGTATTCTCTGCGTTCCACAAGCCCCTCTTCCTCCAGCTCCTTCAGGGAGCTTGCCAGCACTGTGTTTGAAATACCGTCCAGCTTGCGCCTTAGCTCGTTATAACGCATGGTCCCCTTGTTGTTCAGCGAGCAGATTATCTGCATCTTCCACTTTCCGCCGATTATGGACATGGTGTAATTCAGCGGGCACTTTTCAAGACATGGGCAATCGTAATGTGTTTCTATCATATGGGCCTCCTTCCTGCCTACCTTCTGCCTGCGCTCTGCCTGCACTCTCAGGCAGCGGTAAGTTTTTTTGCCGTAAGAATTTTGCCGGCAGTAAGTTTTTTATTACTTGATAATAAAAATTTGCGTTATTGACTTTGCTGTCAGTGATACTATAATTATAGCAGGTAAGAAAAAAAGAGCAAGTTTGTTTTTTAATGTAAGGAGAAAAAATTATGGATATCTATCTTCAGGGACTTACTATGGGTCTGGCCTATGTGGCGCCCATAGGTCTTCAAAATCTGTTTGTAATCAACACCGCACTTACACAGCCACGCAAAAGGGTTTACGCAACTGCTTTGATAGTCATTTTCTTTGATGTGACCTTGGGGCTTGCCTGCTTCTTCGGAATCGGTGCTGTAATGAGCGCCTCGCCGTGGCTGGAGATGGCTATTCTGCTTGTCGGCAGCGTTATCGTAATATGGATTGGTCAGGGTCTTGTCCGCGCTAAAGACACCTTAGACACAAGCACCAATGTGGATATTCCTATTGTTAAGGTAATCACCACCGCCTGCGTGGTAACATGGTTCAATCCTCAGGCTCTTATAGACGGCTCAATGATGCTGGGGGCATTTAAAGCGACTCTTCCTGAAGGCACCGACTTCTTCTTCGTTGGCGGCTTTGCCAGCGCATCTGTATTGTGGTTCCTTGGAATTTCAACTATTATATCGCTCTTCAGTGCCAAAATTACCGATAAGACTCTCCGCGTAATCAACATCGTCTGCGGTATAGTAATCATATTCTACGGACTGAAACTTTTGTGGAGCTTTATTCAGATGGTGATTCCGTATTTCG
>JAEDNK010000096.1 GCA_016302545.1 Bacillota bacterium | reverse complement strand
TCACCCACACGATAGTTTAGAGAGCACCCACACCCACACGATAATTTAGAGCGCCAACATAAAAAGAAGGTTTTCGCTTATTGAAAACCTTCTTTTTTATGTGCCAATTAACTTTTGCGGGACTATTTGCCCTTGTACTCCAGTATCATGTCAATACCGGTTCTGACTTCATTGTAGTCGTTTAAAAGTGACTGGAGCTGTGCTTTGCCTGCTTCTTCAAGATGATAGTAAACTCTGGTACGACGTTTACCCACCAGCTTTTCATACTGTGTTATGAAGCCTGCTTCCTCCAGACGATAGAGTATAGGATACATGGATCCTTCCAGGACTGTGATGCGTCCTTCTGAACGCTCCTTGATGTTCTGAGCTATTTCGTATCCATAGCAGTCGGACTCCTGCAGAATGTGGAGCATAAGCATTTCTACAGAGCCTTTTTTGAAGTTGTTCTTTGTTTTGTCGTGTATTTTACCCATGATGTCATCCCTCCATTTTATAATTATACAACATTATCTTCTATAATGCAAGCATGTATGCCATTACAATATATATTTTCTTGGATTTTTAAAGCAAATCAACTTTTTTATTCAACATTTTTTTTAATAAAAATAACAAAATTTCCTTTGCATTTTGCTTTCAGATGTTGTATAATAGGACTGTTCAATTCAAGCGGTCATGGCGGAATTGGCAGACGCGCACGGTTCAGGTCCGTGTGGGAGACCATGGGGGTTCGAATCCCTTTGACCGCACCATAACGAAACAGGCATCCTTTAGGGTGCCTGTTTTGTTATGTGCATACAGATGAGGGGATTCGAACCCGAAAGGGCACGGTTTAATTAAAATTTTTTTCAAAAAACAAAAACAACACTTGCAAAAGCTCCGCAAAAATAGTAGAATTAATAAGTCGAGAAAAGACAGATATGCGGTCGTGGCGGAACTGGCAGACGCGCAAGACTAAGGATCTTGTGTCCCCAGGACATGCAGGTTCGATTCCTGTCGACCGCACCAAGAGGATAGCGCTAGAGAGTGCTATCCTTTTTTTTAATCAAAAACGGCTGCCCCATGGGACAGCCGGATAAATCAGAATGTTTTTTGTGTGCTTTTGCGGAAGCTATTCCTTTACAAGTTCCTTAACAGATGATGCAAGTCCTGCCAGACCCTGTATCTCCGACGGGATAATAATCTTGGTAGCCTGACCGTCAGCAGCTTTCTGGAAAGCTTCCAGGCTCTTCAGCTTGATAACCGCATCATCCAGCTGAGCATCCTTAATCAGCTTGAGACCGTCTGCAGTGGCCTTGTTTATCATGAGGATAGCTTCAGACTGACCTTCCGCTTCTTTGATTGCGGTCTGCTTTTTAGCTTCAGCCTGAAGAATTGCAGCTTCCTTCTGACCTTCGGCGATGAGGATGGCCGATTTCTTTTCGCCCTCTGCGATTAGAATGGCTTCTCGTCTTTCACGCTCTGCCCTCATCTGTTTTTCCATGGCGGTCTGAATGTCGCGCGGAGGAGTTATGTTCTTTACCTCTACACGGTTAATTTTGATGCCCCAAGGGTCAGTAGCCTCGTCGAGAACCAGTCTGATCTTGGAGTTGATGTGCTCACGGCTTGTAAGGGATTCATCCAGCTCAAGTTCACCTATAATGTTTCTCAATGTGGTTGCTGTAAGGTTCTCGATAGCGTCCATTGGACTTTCTACACCGTAGGTATATAATTTAGGGTCGGTAATCTGGAAATATATTACCGTATCAATTTCCATGGTTACATTATCCTTGGTGATAACCGGCTGAGGCGGGAAGTCAATAACCTTTTCCTTTAAAGAAACCTTTCTGGCGATCTTATCGATCAGAGGAATTTTAAAGTGGAGACCTACCTGCCAGGTTCCGTGATATGCACCAAGTCTTTCTACTACATATGCTCTCGCCTGCGGCACGATTCTGATGTTTGTCACCAGAAGACCGATAGCGATAAGTACTAAAGCACCTAAAACAAACCATTTAATAAATTCCATAACTTTTCCTTTCTCTCAAAAAACTGTTTAGTCGTGTTTTGCAGGTGTAACGACAAGCTTTACACCTTCGATAGCGTGTATTTTTACGAGCTGATCCACAGCGAAAGTTTCCTCCGGATTCTTTCCTATTGCAGACCAGACCTGCCCTCCTACCTTCACCTGACCTACATCATAGGGGCGAATGGGACTTACAACTATGGCTTTTTCTCCAACGAGTGCATCCACATTAGTCTTCTCTGAGCCGGCTTTAAGCTTTTCCACAAAAATCTTCCGTGTAAACACCAGCAGACAGATGGACACAGCCAGAAAAACCACTATCTGGACAGCAATGGACAAATCCAGCAAAGCTGCAATAAGGGCAACAAGTGCACCTGCTGCAAACCATATGGTCGTCAGTCCAACGGTCAATGCTTCAATGACAAGCATAGCCAAAGCAACAGCAAGCCAGACAACGATCATACTTACAGTGATTCCAAATAAATTCATACAGTTCCCCCTTTTCTTTAATATCAAATTAATTATATCATTGTTTAAAACTATATGCTACTGGTTTTTTGAGCATAGCTCATATCGTAACTGATGACACAGAAAAAAGAAGGATTATAGTTCTTCACTTTGCCGCAGATGAGGTCGGTAATCTCATCTTTGCCCAGCTTGCATTCCGGTGATAATACCACATCAAACACCACATTAGTATGAGTAGGCCCCGGGACAATCCTCAAGTCGTGAAAATTCACGACACCTTCAAGCTCAGATAAGGCTTCGCCTATTATATGGGAAAGGGGCTCTCTGTTAGGGTCGCCTAAATTCACAGGGTCCATGTGGGCGGTAACAAAGATATCGAGGTCTTTGTTGAGACGCCGTTCTATGTTATCCACCAGATCATGGCTTATCATAACATCTACAGAGGAATCAACTTCGATATGTATAGAGGCGAAGATCTTTCCCGGTCCGTAGTTGTGGACAACGAGGTCATGGATTCCTATTACGCCGTCATAGCTGAGGGTGATATCTTCGATTTGCTGTACCAGTTCCGGATCGGGAGCTTCGCCCAGCAGAGGGCTTATGGTCTCACGGACCAGACTGATACCGGACCATATGATAAACAGCGCTACCACCACCCCCATATAACCGTCAATCTGCATGTCCAGAACATATCCGGCGATAATGCTGATGAGCACTGCGGAGGTGGCAATTACATCGTTGCGGCTGTCTGTGCCGGTTGCAATCAGTGCGAGTGACTTTATTTTCTTTCCCGCAGAAATATTAAACATTGCCTGCCATACTTTAATGCCTATAGCGATGAGCAGCACAATGACCACGGAAAGGCTGAATTCAAGGGGTTCGGGATGAAGGATTTTATCAAAGGAGCTTTTTCCGAGCTCTACCCCCACAACTATGATAATGAGTGATACCACCATACCTGCAATATACTCAATTCGTGCATGACCGTAAGGGTGTTCCTCATCCTCGGGCATAGCTGCCAGCTTGAAGCCTGCCAGGGTGATGACTGAAGAAGATGCATCGGCCAGGTTATTTACGGCATCGGCGACAATGGCGATGCTTCCGGAGATGAGGCCCACCAGCATTTTCATAACACAAAGCAGCAGGTTAGACAGAATGCCGACTATTCCCGCCAGCTTGCCGTAACTGTCCCGGACTTTGGGATCTTTAACATCTTCATAGTTTTTTATAAATTTTTTAAACAAAAAATTTGCCATAAATGCCTCCGATTGAATTGTTTTTCCACAACATCTTTATTATCTGCTGCATGTCGCCATGGCCTCATCAATTGCTTTCGCCAGCTGATCCGGACATGATGTGGGTTTAAGTCCGCAGCGGATGCCGCTGAGCTTTTCCTTTACCTCATCGCAGGAAAGCCCCTTAACGAGAGCGGAGATACCCTTTAGGTTACCGTTGCAGCCCCCTACGAACTCAACATCTTTAACTATACCGCCTTCAACGTCCAGATATATACAGCGTGAACAAACACCTGCAGGTCTGTATTCAAATTTCATTGCAATTCTCCTTTCAAAATTATAGCCTGATATGGTATAATAAACCGATTAAACATAATTTAGTTATTATAGCACTTTTTAAAGGAAAATCATATAGTATGGACGAAAATAAATTGTTTTTGAAGATAATAGAGGAAAGGTACGAAAGGTTTCAGGATTACTACACCCCAATGAACAGCGACTTTCTGGCTATGGAGCAGCAGAGCATGCTGGCGGGCTTTCTCAGGACGCATAGAGGCGAGGGGGTATTTCTTTTCGGCGGCTATCATGAAGCAGAGAGAAAACAGGTGCTTTTCATGCCCGATTATACCGGTGTAGATGATGAAAAGTCAGCATTTGAATATTTCCGGGGAAATCCCGATGAGTGCCCGATGGTGCTGCTGGATGTGAAAATTCCCGCGGCAGAAAAAGGGAAGCTGACACACCGTGACTATCTGGGTGCACTTATGGGAGAGGGAATACGCCGAGAAAAGATCGGAGACATCATTGTGAACGATAACGGTGCGCAGATTGTAGTTGCCGCAGAGCTTGCAGAGTATCTATTGCAGAATTATCGTCAGGCTGGCAGAGTGAGCCTGACTGCTAAAATACTGCCAATTCTTGAATTAAATCAGTTAGAAACACGCACAAAAAACGAGAAATTCACCATATCTTCACCGAGAATTGATAATATAGTATCAGCAGTTTTCGGGGTTTCGAGAAAGGATGCTCAGGAGGCCGTTTCAAGGGGAAAAGTCTTCGTAGACGGTGTTGAGATGACCAAGCCTGATTTCTTTCTTAAGGGCGGCGAAAAAGTGGTTCTGCGTGGACGGGGGAAGGCTGTCTACGCAGGAGAAAGAGGGACAACTCGCAAAGGGAAGGTTGTCATCGAAGCCGTAATTTATATTTAACTAACTTGCATTAATGGTGATTATAGAATTTTGGGATTTCTTAATCGAAAGGAGAAACGGATGGACAAGAGAGAGCTGACCAGAATAGAAGGAAACCTCAGATCAAAGTACCTTGAAATGCCCGAGGAAATATACAGGGCAAAAGGCCTGGTAATAATGGGGAGAAGGATTAAATCTGTGATTTTTACCACTGATATTGCTATAATAAGGAGCTGCAATGCCGATGCGGTGCTGGCAGTATATCCCTTTACACCTCAGCAGATTATTTCTCAGTCAATTATAAATGTGGCACCTATGCCTGTTTTTGTAGGCGTCGGCGGCGGCATCACCAACGGTATGCGCTCTGCAATGATTGCCAAGGACGCTGAAGGCGACGGTGCATGGGGCGTGGTGGTGAATGCACCTGTTACCAATGAAAATATACAGATGATAGCCAATGTTGTTGACATTCCCATCATAGCAACGGTTATTCACGAAAGCGTTGATGTTCAGGCAAGGCTGGACGCGGGAGTTTCAATTCTTAATGTGTCAGCGGCGGCAAGGACTCCTCAAGTAGTGCGCAAGATAAGAGAGAAGTTCCCTAAGGTGCCTATCATCGCCACAGGAGGACCTACTCCTGAAAGCATCCTGGCTACCATTGAAGCCGGTGCTGACTGCATAAGCTACACACCGCCTTCAACGGCTGAGATTTTCGCTGACATTATGAAGAGCTACCGCGAGCAGGAGGATGTATCGCTTCCTGCAGAGGAACAGGTGACCATACTGGATGCTATGGAGAATATCTAGCCCAACTCTTTCCTCTCTGCCACCTGCAGCATAATGGCACATTCCATGCGCTTGCGGAAAAGCCTGCAGCCG
>JAEDNK010000095.1 GCA_016302545.1 Bacillota bacterium | reverse complement strand
AAAGACTCGGAATACGACAATCCGGAATATGACAATCCGGAATAATATAGTTTTAAGAATGTATGCGGAATGTATGCGGACAGTTTCCCAGATTTTGAGGCGGGCTGTCCGCTTTTTCCTTTCCCGTACCTTTTACAAGCCCTGTGCATAGTATGAAATATCTTTATTACCAGGAGGTAGTACCTTGTTCACAGAAAGACACTATTTCCCGGGCAATAACACGCCGCAGGGATTTTTTTCTTATTACAAATACATTCTCGGGCAGCGGGAGGCTAACAGGATTATCTGCATCAAAGGAGGACCGGGCACAGGAAAATCCACATTTATGAAGCGCATAGGGCAAAGGTTTGCAAAGCTAGGTGAGGACATAGATTATCTGCATTGTTCTGCAGATGAAAATTCTCTGGACGGCGTAATTTTAAAAAACCGAAAAATAGCCCTGATAGACGGGACCAGCCCTCATATAACGGACCCGGTCACACCGGGAGCCGTAGACAAAATCATCAATCTGGGAGAGTTCTGGAATGAAGAAGGAATAGCCTCAAACAAAGAAGAGATAATAGATTTAAACGAGGAAAGCGCCCGCTGGTACAGAATAGCCTACAACTATCTAAACGCAGCTAAAAGCGTTTACAGGAGCTTAGAGGAGGTATATGGCAGGGCCGCTGAGGACAGCGAAATATACAGAATTACAGCGGACATAGTAGCTGCGGAATACAGTGGTCATCCAATATGTCTAAGACCCGGCAGGCAGAAGAAATTTTTTGCCGGCGCTATCACAGCAGGGGGCTTGGTAAATTATCTGGGGAGCCTTCTGGAAAATATTACAAAGGTTTACATCGTCAGCGTTCCGGAGGGATTTCCAAATCACAGCTTTATGGAGATTTTAAAGGAAGGGGCAATATACAGAGGCTTTGACACGGAAATCTTTTATTGTCCTATGGGTCCTGAGGAAAAGATTGACCACATTATCGTACCGCAGTTGGGTCTTGCCTTTGTAACCGCCAATGAGTACCACGATATTGAGCCTTGGGAGCTCTTTGAGGAAGACGGAACTGACAGAATTGCGGAAAAAGAGATTACACTTATTGATATCAACGATTACATGAAGCAGCATATTCTGGAGGAAAACTATCTGCTCATGTCGGCCCTGAAGGAGGAGTTTGAAATTTTGCTGGGAAGGACTGTTAAAGCTCTGGAATCAGCAAAAGACGCTCATCTTAAGGTAGAAAGCATGTACATCCCCAATATGAATTTTACCAGAATAAGCGCTCTCACAGAAGAGCTGTATAATGAACTGGTTGAAATATGATAAAAATGTGATATTATATTAATTGAGGATAAGGCAGGCGGCGGAATGCATTGCCGTCTGCCCGAAAAACGGAGAGACGAACTGTTATGGAAGTTAAAATGATAAGAGAATATGTTTCGATGCTTGAAAAAGAGGGCCTGCTGGATTTTGTCATTGGCGCAGATGGGCATAAAAAACTTGAAGCGTCGGTAAAGGATATTTCATATAACTCAATGCTCTGCGGCGAGGGTACACTGTTTATCTGTAAGGGCGCGAATTTTAAGGCTGAATACCTTGAAGACGCTTTGAAAAAGGGGGCTTGCGGATGCGTTGCGGACAGCAAAGCGCCTTGGCTTTTGCAGCAGAAGGATATTTTAAAAGAAATACCATGCCTTGGGGTAAAGGATATACGCCGCGCAATATCGAAGATATCATCCCTGTATTTTGACAGGAGCTGGGACAAGGGTCTGAAGTTGGTAGGGCTGACGGGAACCAAGGGAAAATCCACCACCGCTACCATGATTAAATCCATTTTAGATGTGCACTGCGGGCGTGAAACCGGCTTTTCTTCGGGTATATACAATTATGACGGTGAGAGCAGGGAAAAATCAGTCCTGACTACTCCCGAAACCATAGAGCTTCACAGAATTCTCGACGGCTGCGTCAAAAATAACTGCCAATATCTTGTGATGGAGGTCTCATCTCAGGCGCTTAAATACGACAGAACACTGGATTTAAATTATGAGGTATGTGGATTTTTAAACATTTCCGAAGACCACATATCTGATGCCGAGCATAGGGACATGGAGGACTATTTCACATCAAAGCTGAAAATTCTGGACCAAAGCAAGGTAGCCTGCATCAATGCAGATATGTCGCCGGAATACTTTGACCGCGTTATCAAAAGGGCAGGTGAGAAGTGTCAGAAGGTTGTTACCTGCGGTTTCAGGGAAGGTGCAGATATAAGAGCTGCAGCTTTGAGGGAAATGCCCGGAAAGCTCCTGCTGAGAGCCACCTTTAAGGACGAAGCAGAAGAAGTTTACGAAGAAGAATTTACGGTAAACATAGGTGGAACATACAATGCTTCAAATGCACTTATGGCAATTGCTGTGGCAGTTACTTTAGGAATTCCTGTAAGCGACATAAAAAGGGGACTTGAGATCGTAAAGGTTCCCGGCAGAATGGAGCTTTATACAATTCCGGAAAAATCCGTAGATATAATCGTGGACTATGCTCATAACAAGATGAGCTATGAAGCCCTTTTTGATTATGTTCATAAACATTATCCAGATCGCAAAGTGGGATTTTTGTTCGGCTGTGTCGGAGAGAAAGCTTTCAACAGGCGCAAGGAGGCGGGAGAAATAGCGGAAAAAAATGCTGATTTTGTAGTTATTACAGAGCTGGACCCGGGTAAGGAGGATATAAATAAAATATGCTCAGAGGTGCTTGAGCACATTGAGCATAAGGAAAAAGCCCGCATCATAACCGACCGTGACCGTGCTGTTGAGGCTGCTCTTAAGACAGCAGACGAGCTTGGTAATTGCGTAGTAGTTCTGGCAGGCTGCGGTACAGGCGGTCATATAAAGCGTAGGGAGGGGCTCATGGAATTCGCCACTGACGGCGAGAGAGTCCAGAAATACCTTGCGGAAAGGCTATAGAGCTCTTATGCTTCTCAGAGCCCTTTCCATATCCTCGGGAAGAGGGGCTTCAAGGTGAAGCTGTTCTCCCGTTACCGGATGGATGAAGGTGAGGGAAAAGGCGTGGAGAGCCTGACGGTCTATGATGTCCGAGACGATTTCGGGATTGGTTTCCATGCGAGGCCCCGGGGTGCCGTCAAGAGGCGGTCTGGGATCTCCGTGGATGCGGCGGTACTCGAAAGGGTCACCGTGACAGTAGAGGTGGTCTCCCTCGATTGGATGACCTATATAAGCGAGATGAATCCTTATCTGGTGTGTTCTGCCTGTTTCAAGCTGCAGCTCCACCAGAGTATTTTTTTTGAATCTTTCAAGCACCTTGAAGTGGGTGACTGAAGGGTAGCCTCCATCTTCTTCGGGAACAACCCATCTTTCCACCTCGTTAGGATCAGGACGTCCCAGAGGCAGGTCGATTGTGCCGCTGTCTTCGGTTATGACGCCGCTGACGATTGCCTTGTATTTCTTCTGAATATGGTCTGACTTCATCTGTTTGGTCAGATGATCCTGGGCGTAGCTGTTTTTGGCTACTATAAGGAGGCCGGAGGTGTTCATGTCCAGTCTGTTTACAAATCTGATTTTATAGCTTTCTCCATCATCCAGCATTTTTTTCATGACGCCGTTGGCTATGGTATGACAGGGCTTTCCTTTGGTAGGGTGCACCACCACGCCGGGCTGCTTGTTTATAACCAGCAGGTCGCTGTCCTCATAAATAACATGGATGGGGATGTCCTCCGGAGGAAAATCGCTGGTTTCTTCGGGAGTTCTTACCGTTATTATGTCTCCGGGCTTCGGAAGAATCCAGCCGGGCATGCTTTCGCCGTTTAAAAAAATCAGCCTGTTCTGCTTCAGCCTTGTCATGAAGCGTGAAGAAAAGCCAAAATTACGGGAAAGGAGCTCCTTTATGGAAAGCTCCTCGTCGCTTTCTTTTACCTTGTATGTAAATTCAGCCATTGCTCTTTAAATCCGTCCTTTCTAAAGGAACTTATCCTTGACCTTGTCCCAGAAGTTAGAATCATCAAATCTGACCAGGTTGACTTTGCGTGAGGACAGTTCCATTGTGATGGACTGCACATCATCATAGGATGCCAGCCTGCCGTCAAAGATTACATTTAGCATTCTGTCACTTTCGTCACAGGGAAGTATGTTTAGCTTACCGTCCGGCGGCAGCACAAGGCTTGAAGTAAATGAACGGTAGGCGATGCTTTTCATAGGGGCAATAGGAGTTACCTGAAGAAGCTCAAGCCTGGGATCTACAATGCTGCCTCCAAGGGAATAATTATATGCTGTGCTGCCGGCAGGTGTGGCAACACAGATGCCATCGCCGCTGAATCTTTCGATGAAGGACTCGTTTATGGAAATGTTAAGGTGAACAGGGTAGGTCATTTCGCCTTTTACGGCGATTTCATTTAAAGCCGTATGGGTGAAGGTACCACGCTCTGTGGCAACCGTTGCCTTTACAGTGCTGAAAGACTGAACCGTATACTGACCCTGATTGAATTTAAATATAAAGTCGTCGATTTTTTCCGGAGGGATTTCCTGAAAGAAACCCAGATGTCCGGTGTTGATACCTACGACGGGAGTGCTCGGGAAATCCTTTTCCTGCATGAGATAGAGAAGTGTTCCGTCGCCTCCGATGCAGATAATAAGCTCCGTATCATCTGTGAGCTCCTCGAAAACCCTGAGACCGGATTTAACCAGCTTACTTCTCAGAGTTTTTTCGATTTTTTTAGACATTTCCGTGATGTTTGCATGAATGTAGATCTTCTTGTTTTCCATTTTGTCAATTGCCTCCGCAAATTTATTTCAAGACTGAAATTATAACAGGCTCTCCAGTTGGTCAACCAGACCTGAGAAGGTTTCCATTGCCATTCTGATAGGCTCCGGTCCGGACATATCCACCCCTGCGATCTTAAGCAGCTCAACAGGGTAGTCGGAGGAACCGCTCTTTAAGAATTCGATATAGTTGTCACGGGCTTCGGGACCTTCTGTGAGGATTTTCTTTGAAATCGCCGTTGCGGCGGAATACCCCGTAGCATACTGGTATACATAGAAGCCTCTGTAGAAGTGCGGGATGCGCGCCCATTCGTACTTAATGTATTCGTCTTCAGCAAGTGCAGGACCGAAATACTTTTTATTCAGTGCATCATAGGTTTCACAAAGCCACTCTGCCGTCAGCACTCCGCCGTTTTCTACTTCCCTGTGAGTAGCCAGTTCGAATTCGGCGAACATGGTTTGACGGAAAAGGGTTGTTCTGAATTCCTCTATATAGTAGTTTATCAGATACTTTCGCATTTCCGGATCTGTTTCAGTTGCCAGAAGATGCTGCATGAGCAGTGATTCGTTTACTGTGGAAGCAACTTCAGCAGTGAAAATGGAGTGGTCGCCGTAGGTGAAAGGCTGAGTTTTGCGAGTATAATAGGAATGCATTGAGTGGCCCATTTCGTGAACTATGGTAAATACATCCTTAAGGGTATTGGTGTAGTTCAGCAGGATATAAGGCTTGCTGTCATAGGAGCCGAAGCTGTATGCGCCGCTGGTCTTGCCCTGATTTTCATATACGTCTATCCAGCCCTCCTTCGTGCCTTTGTCAACCTGTGAAATGTACTCGTCACCCAAAGGAGAAAGACCTTTCTGCATCATCTTCAGCGCTTCTTCATAAGGAATATCCTTCTTTGGAAGCTGGACTAAAGGTACATATACGTCGTACATCTTAAGTTCGTCCACGCCGAGAACCTTTTTACGAAGTCCGATATATCTGTGAAGCACAGGCAGATATTCGTTTACCACCTCGATAAGGTTGTCGTAGACTTCCTCAGGAATGTTGCCGCCGGAAAGGGCAGCCTGACGGGCAGAACTGTATTTTCTGATACGGGCTGAAACCACGTCGTTTTTGGTATTGTAGTTGTAATTTACCGCAATGGT
>JAEDNK010000003.1 GCA_016302545.1 Bacillota bacterium | reverse complement strand
GTTTCCATATTGCCTCTGAGCTGTATTAAACCAAAGGTACCCACCGCTGTGATTACGGCAGACATCAGTATAATAGCTGTAAACATAGAAATCAAATAGGATTTCAGCTTCAACTTGTTAAACATCTCAATTTCTCCTTTACTTGTACTTGTATTGTTCCTTAATTCTTATTTATATCACATATTTCGACAAATTTCAAGAATATTCTTCCTTTCAGAGACCTATTTTACAGACCTGTATTCTCGTCGCATTTTATCTCTATAATATCGCGGTTTTTTATCTCCTGAAGAAAGTTGCTTTCCTCGCCGTTTACCCGGAGGCTTACGGAGGTGTTGAGATTGTCAAAATCAAGTTCGGAATACTCCAGCAGGTCCATCAGATATACAGGCTCTCCGCTGTCTTTAGCCGGCAACGAAAGAGGTTTATCGTTCAAGGTTACATGGATACCGAAAGAAGGAGCATCAGAAACAGCTTCGGATTCTTCACTCTTCATTTCCTGAAAATCCTGCATATTCTTAGGAGTCTGCTCCATGCTCTGCGGCAGTTCCGAACCTCTGTAATCTTCAGGGCGCTTTATAAGTGAAATTTCATCGCCGTTTTTCAGTAAGGTTTCAGGCGACACCTTTTCTCCGTTTACATATATATCCCAGTCCTCCGGGATAAATCCCTCCGCCATCACATCTGCCGCTGCAGGCTGAGCATCCTGTCCGGATACGGCAGGAGTGAAATCCACTCTGTCACCTGCCTGAACCACATCGCTGATGGATGCATCCGTTCCGTTAAGCTTTAAAATGGCCGGAACTGCCCTCTCCCCGTAAAAGACCTTTTTCTGCCCCTCCACGGTGACGGTGACATTTTTGCCTGAATGTCCCAGAATATGACCGTATACATAACCGTTCATCATCAGCACGTCTATTACTTTAAGGGTGCCGCTTTTGAAGATTTTAGCGGGCTTTCCGTTTAAAAGAATCTGCAGGCTGTCGTGAAGGAGTCTAAGTCCCGAAGATACTGCAATTCCAAGAGGCGTGGCGTACTCAGGACTGTTCAGGTCGTACTTGTCGGAAAAGGCGCTGAGCTTAAAGTTTCCTCCTGCGATTGCCACGCGCTTTTTATCCATATTGAACTTTTCCGCTACGGCCTCCTTTAAGCCTGCCAGCTTGCTTCCGCCCCCTGCGAGAAATACCGCCGAAGGCGCACCGTTGTTAAGTTCCTCGACACACCTTACGATTTCACTGCTGAGATTGTCCACAGGGACTTTGAGAACCTGCACTATTGATTCTCTTTTTACGGTTTCCTCTGTTCCCAGTATATTGGTAAAGGTAACGGTCTCATGGTCGGCATAATTCATCTTTATCTGTTCTGCCGTATTGAAATCAACCAGATATTGTTTCATCAGCGCTTCGGTGATTTCATCCCCTGCAACCGTGGCCATGGTGTAGCCTGTCACACCGCCGTCACGGCAGACGGCAATATCGGAGGTTCCCGCGCCAATGTCAATAAGGGCAAGGTTAAGCAGCCGCAAATCCTGAGGAATGGCAGCGTTTATGGCCGCAATAGGCTCCAGCGTCAGGCTGACTACCTCCAGGCTGCATTTCTGCATAGTCATATAAAGGCTGTCTACTACCTCTCTAGGCAGGAAGGTAGCTATTACCTCCACCTTGAGATTTCTGCCCTTGTGGTCCTTAAGGCTGGATATGTTCAGGTTATCCAGATAGTAGGACAATACAGAATAGCCGACAAGGAAGAACCCTCTGCCCTGTTCTTCGTCCTCGGCGTTATTTTCCTTATGAAAAGCCTCTTCTGCCGCTGTCACAGCTCCTATCTCAAGGCGCCCTATAAGCTCTCCGTCGATCTGGCGTACCTGCTCCAGCTGAATTTCATAATCTGCCTTCTGAGTTTTAAGGGCTCTTCCTGCCGCAGCAATACAGACTTTTTTCAGCATTACGCCCAGCCTGCTTTCCAGCCTTTGCTTCACTCTGCGTGCAACCTGCGCAACCTGATCGATGTCCTCAATCTGACCGTCCTTCATGGAGCGTCTTGCGTGTTCTTCCGATTCGATGGCAAGGACCTTAAAGAGGTCTCCCTCCACTCTGCCCACAATGCCGATGATGCTTCTGGTTCCTATATCCAAAGCAAAGACAAGGTCTCCCTGAGGCTTTTTTGACAGTGGCTTTCGCTTTTTCTGTGGCTTTTTACTTGTCGCTGCCATACTCTTTTTCGACTTCCTTTTTCTTTAATATTTCTTTGAAGTGCTGCACCTGTTCTTTCTTCACGGTGGCTTCCTTATTGGCGGTGGCCGCCTCTACCAGCTCTTCGCGCAGTACAGACACTTCTCTGGGCGCATCAATGGCAAGCTTCACACCCTCTGTGCCGCTTGCCACTACAGTAATCTTTATTTTTCCGTCAAGAATCAGAGATTCTCCGGCCCTTCTCTTCAGAAGCAACATATTATGCCTCCTCTTTTTTAAATTCCTTCAGAAAATGACGGAATTTATATTCTTTTGATTCCAGAATAACCTGTCTTGCCTGTCTGGTTACCACGTTTACAACTATTGGGCATTTAAGGTTCACCGTGGATTCCTCGATGCTGTCCTTTACTACACAAATTACATAAAAAGACAGTTCCTCTTGTTTTCTGGTTCCGAGCTTGGCATAATCCTCATCCGAAAGAATGGGATCGTATTCTTCGCAAAGCATGAAAGGATTCATGACGATAAAGGACAGTTCCTCGTTTTCCATGTTCTGCAGCAGCAGAACCGCGTCGCTGCCCTCTTCAATCATCATCGGCAGAAATCTGGTGCTTTCTTCGAATCCAAACATGCCATCGGGAAATTCAATATATTCAAAATTTTCCTGGGTCATTATTTATTCTCCTATGCCTGTACGTCTATCTGCTTTCCTTCAAAGCGCTCCGCTGCACTAGGCGGTACATAGATAGGCTTACCTATGTATTCTATGCGAATATCAGGCATCTGCTCGATCTGAAGCTCTATGCTTCCCGGCACGAATTCAAAATCTCCTTTGCCGATTCTGGCGCTGAAGTTAAGTTTGTCCATCTCGTATTCGATGTCAAACTCAGCCGGCTCCCAATCTATATTAGGTCCGGTAGAAGGCAAGAAGTCCAGCTGGAAATCTCCCTGAGCCGGAGCTACTCTCTCTGCAAAAATCTTACTCAATACCTCACTTCCTTCCCCAATCTTCGCTCTGAGCATAAGCTGACCCTCTCTGGCAAAATTGGCAGTAGCTTCATAGGCCACCCGTGTGCCTCTCTCTGCCGCCTGAGCGATGGAGGTTCTGGTGGTAGGTGCAATGGAGTTTCTGGCATCAAATGTATCCATCCTAAGCTTAATAGGCTTGCTGCGGATTTTCATTTCGCCCTTATCTCTTGTAATTTCCACTTCCGCAAGGCTGCTCTTATATTCCAGCGATGCATTCTGCACCTTAAGCTGATATTTAATTGGTACCGTGGTAATTTCAATCAACTGTTCCATATGCTTATTCCTCTCTTTCAACAGTTCCTTTCTTTTATCTATTTCTAAAGCACCTGCAGATTCCCGCGCAGCATCCCTTCTGCCAGATGAACCGCCGTGACATTAGATTTCTGACACAAAGCTATTTCATAAAGTCCAGCAAAGACGGCGTCAGTATGCTGGTTCCCACCTTTAAAGCCGCATTGTACACATAGTTTGCGTAGGAATAATCCGTTATGGCTTTTGCGGCGTCGATACCCATGGTATCCTTGTATTGTTTTTCTATATTTTCCTTTTCGGTTTCAAGCTTGCTTATGGTAGAGGTAAGCAGCTTACCCTTGGCGCCGATCTTAGTGAACTGATCCTGAAGCTCATCGGCCTTATCCGCAAAGCGCATCCAGCATTTTTCGAATTGCTCCGCATCGAAGGTATCCTCCTCAAGCAAATCAGCCATGTTGCCCATGAGTACCATCAAATTGTTGCTGATTCCGTCCGTTTCACCGTAACCCACTGCTGAAATTCCCGGCAGAGCTGTATCGAGGGCGCTGGACGGAGACACCGTTCCCGTGCCGTCAATGGTAAGTCCGAAGCCCAGATCAATATATGTGGTATCATTAGCATATTTATTAAGCTTTGTCGGATCGCCCGTGGTCACATTTACGCCTCTGTAGAGAACATTACCGTCATCATCCAGAGAAAACGGAGGATTCTTGCCATCGGAGCCTGCCATTACATAGGAGTCTCCGTACTTGGTATTAAGAGCATGAATCATGCTCTTCTGCATTTCTCTCAAGGTAGAGGCATATGCTTTACGGCCGGAGGCGCCGGAGGTATCGGTAATCGCCGAAGGTGCATAGTCCTCGTGAACCGTAACTGCGATGGTGTTAAGCTGATTGAGGACATCCTCCTGGCTGTCCAACCATGTCTGGGCATTCTGCGCCGAATTGAGATAGTCGGCGTTTCTGGCGAATCTCTGCTCTAAAATTGCGCCCTTTGCCGCAGAAGCAGGGTCCTCATAGGCCTCGCTGAAGCGGCGTCCTGTCTCAACCTGCTTTCTGGTTCTTTCCAAATCTACCATAGTAGCGTTAAGGCTGGTTCTGTAATTTCGCATAATCATGCTGGTTGTAATACGCATAACGTCATTCTCCTCTCTGCCTTATCTTCCCACTACGCCTGTGTTGACTATCAGACGCTCCAGAAGCTCGTCCATGGTAGTCATGAGACGGGAGGCTGCATTATATGATTGTGAAAACCTCATCAGGTCCATAACCTCTTCATCCATATTCACTCCGGATACGGACTCTCTGGAGTTTGCAACCTGATCCGCCACAGTCTGATGGTTCTTCAAAAGAGAGGCCGCCGCCTGTCTTTCAAGAGCCTGTGTATTCTGAATGTTGTCATAGCACTCAAAGAAGGTGCCTTTAAATATCTGTTTCTTTCCGCCGCTTCCGTCCGGATGCGGGATTTCAAAGGTTATCTCATCGCTGGATAAGGCGTTTATCATCTTGAGTACATTGCTGTAATCGGTGCTGCCTGCGTCCGGATCTTTACTCAGTGTAATCTTGACATTTCCGTTTATCCAGTCATCGGATATCTTGATATTGGATGCGGTAAAGCCCGTTGTATTGCCATCGTTTGTGACAAATAGCGGTTTATCCGGGGCTGTTGGCGGCGTTGTCGTTGAATTTAATCTATTCATCATGGTGGCAAATTCATTGACGAACATATCGAAGGTCTTCTGATAGTAGCCTATGCCCTTTACATCGTTAGCCGGATTATCGAAGGTCTCCGACTTGTTGAGCATATCCAGATTACCCTTTAATATGCCGTTGCTGAGGCTGTCGGTTATATCTATAATATTGCCGTCTACATCTTTTGCTTCAAGCTTTCCGTCTGCAGCCGTAAAGGTTAAGGAACCACTTTCATCATCGTTGATTATAGTATGCTTTTTACCGTCGGCCGTACGCAGCTTCACCTCCAGTGTCTCAACGATAATGCCGCCGCCCATGTTCTTGGTGTTGTATGTAACATCGATAGGCATATACGATGCAAGCTCGTCCAGCATCTGGTTTCTCTGGTCCTGAAGCTCCAGAGCGGGGTTCCCTAAAATCTGACTGTTTCTGATTGAAACATTAAGATTCACTATTTCAGTGAAATAAGTCTCCAGCTGAGGCATCACGGAACGCTCCATTTTATCTATAAGCTCTCCCTTTACATTTTCGATGGAGGTGCCGTTCTGATGGAAGCTGTCTAAGAGCACCTCACAGGCGGAACGAACCAACGCGTCGGCGCTGCCGCTACCGGCGTTTTCCGGAGTAGCCAGATTTGTAAGCTGAGACACTACTGCGCTCAATCTGGTTCTGATGGCTTCGCTGTCGGCTTCGTCAAATATGGTTCCGATGCTTTCGAGAATGCTTTCCTTGGCTTCTACCGTACCCACCTTAGGCAGCTCGTTTCTGTACTGGATATCCAGAAACGGATCTCTTATCTGGCTTACGCCTACCATCATAACGCCCTGACCTACCTTGGCGTCGTAGGAGGAGCTTCCTATGCTGTTTCCTACAGGGTTAAGACTGGTAAGGTCCAGCCTCTGGCGTGTATATCCTTCCGTATTTATATTTGACAGGTTCTGACCTGTAACATCCAGCCCTCTCTGGCTCGCCATCATGGCAAGCTGCGCTGTGTTGAATCCCGAAAATGTCGATCTTATCATTATTTATCCTCCTAAATCACGGCTCCTATGCCTTGCTGTCCGTAAGATGTCCTTCAGCAGGCGTCTCCGTGCTTCCGTCCTTATTATACTCCATGCCTCGCTGCTCAAGCTTGCGGTTTACCACATACAGGTTGGTTTTGATAATCTGCTCTGCGCTTTTGCTGATATCCTGAAAGAGATTGATGCACTTGGAAAGTCTGTCGTAGAGAGGCTGCAGCTCCTCTCTTTGCTCCGGCGTCTCCTGCTCCAGCATTTCCCTGAAGGAAAGTCCTTCCCTGCCGTTTTGCCGCTGCCACTTCATCCTTTCCTGCTCAAGTCCCTTTATCCGCAGAATCATGGCCTGCTCCTTAGTCATGCAGTCCTCCAGTGCCGTCAGATTCGCCTCTGCGGCAGCTTCAAGCTTGGTCTGCTCTATGGCTGCAAACTGCTCTATGGCGTCGATGGTCTGTCTGATAATATCCTTAAATTTATCCAATGTAATTACCTTCCTAAGTATAAGTCTTTTTTACAGCACAAAGCAGGCTCTCACATCAAGCCTACTCCATAAGCATAATCTTGGCTGCAATTCTCTCCGCATCGGGGCGATAGGTTCCGTCTGCCACCTGCTGCTTCAGCATTTCCAGCTTCTCGTCCGATTTACTCATGCGTACCTCGTTTATGAGCTTGCCGGTGCAGCGGCTTATTATGGCCTTTTCCCTGAGGTCCTCGCTTCCCGCTCCGATGGTGATGCGATCCTGAGAAAATCCCGTTTCCTCCGTCTTCTTTACCGTTTCTGTCTTCGTCCTATAATTGTTCTCAAACTGAACAAGGGACTGTCCTGTATATATCTTCATAAGAAATCTCTCCTTTTCATCCATACTCAGGCGAACATACAAAAATCCGCTCCTAGATAGAATATCGCCAGATTTGTACAAATATTAAGTATTTTTTTCTTTTTTGCGAAGTTCTCTCTGCCGCAGGACTTCTCTCTCCATAAAAATATCCGACTTCTTCATATCGTATATCATATGTTCGTTGTCAGCGGTTACGGTTCCCGCCACTAGGGTTATGACCCTCTGCTTCATAATTGTAATGAGCTGCCTATCATGGCAGGATATTACTACGGTGACTCCCTTCTGGTTGATGTCTCTCAAAAGACACATCAGGTCCCAGGCTTCATCGGCATCCAGATAAACCGTAGGCTCGTCCAAAATCAATATATTGGGATTGTTCACAAGGCACCTTGCCAGCATGACCCTCATCTTTTCCCCGCCGGAAAGCTCCTTGGGAAATTTATCTCTCTGTGAAAGCACTCCCGTTATGCTCAGGGCCTTTTCCGCCCTCATGCGTATATCCTTTTTTTTATACTGAATTGCCATCATTGCAAATTCAACGTTTTCCAGCACCGTTCTGTCCTCCAGCAGGTCGATATCCGCCTGAAGAATTCCCAGCTTCCGTCTGAAAAAGGGCAGGGTTTCCTCCGTCAGCTCATCGGTAAATCTGCCGTTTACCCACACCCTCCCTGCGGTGGGCATAAGCTGAGCGCTCATAAGCTTTAAAAGTGTTGATTTTCCCGAACCGTTTCTGCCGGTTAAAAAAACAAACTCGCCCTTATGTATCTGCAGGCTCACCTCCTCCAGCGCGAAGGAGTCTCTGCCGTAAAGCACGGTTACTCCCGTACATTCTATCTGTTTTTCTTTCTTTTTCATCACATTACACCGTCAAAATATAAAATGCCGACATGGTACAGGATTGCATTAGGCCTGCCATCAGTCGGCATGGTTTATATTCGTTTATTCCCCATCCTTTTGGTCGTGATAGAAGGATTCCTCACCTGCCAGCTTCCGGTTTACGTGCCTGTCGATTCTCACGGCTTTTTCCCATTCGCTGCGTATGTTTGCAGAAATGCGAAGAACCATATTTTCTTCCGTGCCGTACTCATCGCTTTGGGGAATTGTACCGTTTACGGCTTTTTCAAGCCACTGTCTTAAGACCTCCGGGGTGCTCTCAATAAGCAGGTGAAGGTCTTTATCGCATTTTTTAATCCCATCGAGCTCCTCCTGCCTCATAGCCAGAAGCATCTGTGTGCTGATCCTGTCATCACGTTTAAGTGCTTCTTCTATCTCACCGGTAAGCCTGCATACCTCGGTCATATAATTATATTTTTTTTGGAGAGTAGTGAGAATCTCCTTATATACGGGTCTGTACTCTTCTGCAAGATTAGCCATAGCTGCACTCCCTATCTAATTCGCCAGCTTGGACGCCTCCTCGAAAGCGTCGCGAAGTTCCTTAACCAGCGGATGCAGCTCATCGATGACCTTAGGGTTTCTGCCTGCGGAAAGCCTGCTCAGCTGATACAGGAAAAAGTCATACATCCTGTTGAGTTCAAAGCTGATCTCATAGTGAAAATCCAAAGTATCCTTAAGGTACTGAACGATTTCCACACATCTCTGAACAGAAGCGTCAAAGAGAGGGTAATCCTCCTTTTTGAGCGCCAACTGTGCCCTCATCAGGCGTTTCCCTATTTCGTCATACAGCAGGAGAAGCATCTCTCCTGCTGTCATAGTCATAACGGATTGTGATTTATACTGCTGGTAGTCGTGAATTGCCATGCATTTTCTCACTTTCTTTTATCTTTTTGATAAGGGTTAATACGTGAACATGGAGCTCAGATAGCTGCTTTGGCTGTTCATCTGGTTGATAAGCGTCTCAAGAGTAGTGAACTGAGATATGTATCTGTCCTGCTCGGTGGCAAGTCTGTCATTGAGCTTTTCAATATAATCGTCCAGACTGTCAAGCTGCTTCTGAATGCTGTTTGTCAGCACGGAAGTAGGCGAATGTACGGAGCCTGCACGGTTTATAAGAATACCCTTGTTAGCGCCGGTGGTCTTGCCGTAATTGTCCATGATAGTGGTTATCCTTGTGAGCAGACCTGCCTGGGACGTGTCACCCGTAGAGGAAGCCTGTCTGTTAAGAAGTTCTCTTACTGCGTCGGGATCCTTTTCAAGGGCTGTCTTGAATTTCTCCTCGTCAAATACGAGTTTGCCGTTATCTCTGTAGCTTGAGGAAACGGTAATTCCCATCTCGGCCAGCTTGTTTCTGTCTGCGGAATTGATTACCGTTCTCATGGAATTCGCCATCATGCGAAGGTCGCTGTCTGCAAAGAGAAGTCCTGCTTTAGCCTTTTCCTCCCATTTTTCAATGGTCTTTTCGGACATCTCCTCCTTCTGCTCGTCGGTAAGAGGCGCATAGTCGCGGTCAGGCTTGGTGGATACCTCTGTATTTACCAGCTTAAGTATCTCGTTAAAGCCGTCTATCATGTCCTTTACCGCCTTGGTTGTGGTTTCCGTATCAACCTTTGCCGTAAAGGTAATGGCTTCCGTGTTATCAATTTCATTACCGCCTTTGTCGTAGCCGAAAGTACCTTTCAGCGTCACATTGATCCCATCTAAGTCAAAGGAATTGGTGCCTCTGGTAATTTCTATTTCCTTATTGGAGCCGGGATATTTTACGCTTAAAACAGCGTCCTGACCCTTGGTATAGTTGGTTGCATCCGGTGTTCCGAACATGAGCGATGCAAGATTTTTCTTGCCGTCTAAGGAATCGCCGCCAAAATCAATAGAGCCGCTGGCTCCGTTTTCCGTGGAGGTAATCACAAACTGATCTGAAATGGACTGATATGACACCTTCACACCTGCCTTGGAGCTGTTTATCTTTTCAACTATTTCGTTAACAGTGCTGTTCTTGGTTATTCCTTCGATTTCCACACCGTTTATAGACAGATAGTAGTTTCCGTCATCCCTTAAGCTGGCTCCGAAGTATGCCGCACTGGCAAAGCCTGCTTTATCTGCGGCGGCGGAAAGGTTGATGCGGTTTGATGCTCCTGCCGCAATGCCAAAGACTCCGCCTTCTCCCACAAGACCTTCGCCAGACAGGATGGACAGGGTTGAGGAATTATCCTCAGTGTCGCTGACACCTGCCATCATGGTTTTAAAGGACAGGCTGCCTCCGTTGGTATCGACTTTGATTCGTCCCTTGCCGAAGGCTTCGTTGAGTTTGGTCTGCAAATCCCCTTTTACCCAATCCAGAGTAGTTTTTTCATCGTATTTATCTAAAGTAATATCCGCCTTCGTACCGTTATAGGAGAAGGTAATTTTCTTCTCCGAGAGAAGGTTATATAATTTTTCTTCCTTGGTGACTGTTGCCTCTTTCGCTGCGGTCAGACCGCCCGTTTGGGCGATGTTCTTCTGCGCGTCGGTCAAATTGCTGAATTCCTCACCTTCTTTGAGGAAGCCCAGATCCTTCAGAATGTCACCTGTACCCCCTGCCAGCTCCAGTCTGTTGCCGTAGGCATTGTCGATTGCCGAAAAGGTTAGCTTGCCGTCGGAGGAAACTTCCGCTTTCATCACTTCGGACAGCTTCTTGTTTCCGCTGATTTCAACGGTTTTAAGCTGCTGGTTGATCATCTCGGCCGTGGAAGTGACATCATTGCCGCCGTCTGCCATGGTTACCGAATAGGTGGAAGTTCCGTACTTGATGTACAGAGTATCACCCTCAATGGTGCTTACCTCCTTGCTGGCGTCCAGTTTGCCGCTTCCACCCACACCTAAATCGGCAGTGGTCAGAGTCTTTGCGGAAACCGAGCCGGTATTCATGGTGGCATTGGTGGCAAGATTCTTGATTCTGCTTATGGACATGTTCTCCGCAGAGGCTGCTGTACCCGTGACGGACACATATTTGCTGTTTTCTCCCACAGCGTTTACCACACTTCTGGAAAAGAGCTTCGTGGAAGTAAGGTTGCTGGACGAAGAATAGGATGTAAACGAATTTGTAAAATTATAAATCTTATCGGTAATATTGCGTATAGCCTCCTGGGTCCACTGAAGCTTCTGCTGCTTCTGCTTCTGCTGAGCGATCTTGCTTCTGGTCCCGGCAGTAAACTGTTCGATAAGAGTATCGCGGTCAAGCCCGCTGGCAAGTCCGCCGTATCCCCTTATGCTGGACGTCAGGCTGCTGCTTACTGAAGAAACTGTAGACATATCATTACCACCCTTTCTTAATGTTTCAGAATGTATTTCAAAAAATATAAAATCATTATCTTAAATATAATATCGGCTTTTTTTCTAAAAAATTAAGAAAAAATTTCAATGACGCGGTTCTTCATTTACCCGCATACATGCCTTGGCAAGGTGAGACATAACCTCACCGGAAAACTTTTTTGAATAGAAATTCAAGAAAGCCGATACACCGCCTTTGTCCATAACTACATACTTCGATTCCATATGGGTCAGGGCATAGGCCTTTACATCGGCTCTGCATCTGGAACAGCCGCATACGTCAAACCTGTTCATATAATAGTCAAGCTTTTCGTCAACCAGTTTTTCCATCACGTTTACCATAACATATTGTGGTTCTTTATATTGGGGTTCTTTTTCCACCGGTACAGGTTCTGCCTGTTCCGCTTCTGTCTGCTCTGGCTCCTCCGGTAGCTGCAGCGCCCTTTCCTCCTGCATCAGCTCTTCTTCCAAAAGCTGCTGAACGCCCTCGGCAATAGAGTCCTCCTCATTCTGATTGACAATCTGTATCTTTGGCTCTTCTTCTCTTTTAACCTCCACATCCTGTTCTTCCGCTCCCGAAAGCAAATTCAGCACGTGGCTTGTCTTATTGGTCTTTTTTGCCATTATGTCTATCTCCTTCGGTAATATCCAGGACCTCCTCCACAAAGTCGATATAATCCTTTGCGGCGTTTGAGCGCGGAGCGTAGTCCATTATGTTTTCTCCGTGGGCAGGAGCTTCGGCAACGGTCACGCTGTTGCGGATAACCGTCTGAAAGACCTTAGTCTTAAGCTGAGCTGCCACTCCGTCTGCCATCTCCTTTACCTCCCAGGACAACCCTCTGCGACCATCAAAACGGGTCATCAAAATACCCATAACCTTCAGATTTGGGTTTACCGTCCTGCGGATTGTCTCGTAGGTCTCCTTAAGCTGAGTAAGGCCCACAAGGCTTAAAATCTCTGCGGACATAGGTATTATAAGATAGTCCGCGGCGCTGTACCCGTTTAGGGTGAGTATGTTAAAGGCAGGTGGCGTATCTATGACGATGTAATCATAAAACTTTTCCACGGGAGCGATGAGATTTTTCAGCATCAGCTCCCTTCTGTCGCCCTTCATCACCTGTCCGGCACCGCTGAGCAGAATATTAGATCTTATAAAGTCGATTCCGTTTTTTCGCTGAATAGCGTCATAAATGGGTACATCCCCTTTAAAGGCTTCAAAGAGAGTGTTTCCGTTTTCGATGTCCAGTCCGAAACTGAACCCCAGATTGCCCTGAGGGTCCAAATCTATTGCCAGCACTCTCTTTTCCTTCTTTGCAAGGCCTGCGGCCAGCGCCGCCGAGGTGGTTGTCTTGCCGACCCCGCCTTTCTGGTTTGTCAATACAATAGTCTGTGCCACAGTATCCTCCTTATTTTCCTGCGCGGCTGAGCAGCTCGTCCATTACGGTAACAAGATGGCCTATTTCAGGCTTGGAAAGCTGTTCGTCCGCACCCAGCTGTCTTCCCTTTTCCTCCATTTCAGGACTGATGAGGGATGAGAAAATGATGAGAGGAATGGACTTTAAAACAGCGTCCGTCTTCACAAGCTTAGTCAGTCTGTGTCCGTCCATTTCCGGCATTTCGATATCGGTAATGATAAGTGCCACCTTGTCGTAAACATCAGGAGAGCCTTTAATGCTGCTCAGATAGTCCCATGCCTCCTGACCGTTATTGAAGTGTTTCAAATTGTGATATCCTGCCTGCTCCAGAGCCTGCTCCACCATCTTTGCCAGAAGTATGGAGTCCTCTGCCAAAATGATGTTGCTGTCTTTACGCTCTCTTTTACCGAGGGCCTTTATTTCATCTAAATTGATAGTTGTCTCCGGTGCGATTTCGGCAACGATTGCCTCAAAATCCAGAATGGTAACCATGCTGTCTGCGCACTGAGCGATTCCCGTTACCACTCCGTCTTCACCGTTATTAAGGGTCTTGTCAGGCTTCTGTATGTCCTTCCATGAAATTCTCTGAATTCCCACGACGGATTCCACATGGAAAGCGATGTTCATCTTATTGAAGCCTGTAACGATGAATATGTCTCTCTCTCCCCTCTCCGTCGCCTTTCCCGTCAGGTAAAACGGTAAATCCACCACGGTAATGACAATGTCACGAGGCTTGAATATCCCCTCCACGGAAGGATGGGCATGAGGCATAGGCTTTACCTTGTCCGCCTTCATGACTTCCTTTACTTTTGCAACATTGATTCCATACAGCTCTCCGTAGACTGTAAACACCATAATTTCAATTTCGTTAGTTCCGGATTCCAAAAGTATTTCTGTTTTTGCCATGGCAGTTTTCTCCTTTTTAATATAATGAGTTCCGTTTTTTATAAAATTGTTTCATTGCGGCCGGAGGTACGCACCTTTACGGTTCCCGTGGTTACATCCAGCAGCATTGTCCTCGCATAATTGGCTCCGACGTCCTTTGCCATAACCCTGATGTGTTCTTCTGCAAGGACCTTTTCAACCATTTTCACGTTTCTTTCGCCGATGTTTCCTATGCCGGCGCTCATCTCGAACATCTTGGCTCCGCCGGCTATCTTGCACTGATATCGGCTCTTTACTCCTCCGAAAACCTCCAGCTTCCGCAGGGTTTCCTTAATGCCCGTATCGGCAAACTTAAATATATTTCCCGCAGCGTTATCTCCCGCTTCGGGAAGGAGGATATGAACCAGAGCGCCCAGCTTTATCATGGGGTCATAAAAGGTTATGCCCACACAGGAACCCAAAGCATAGGTTATGAGGGTTCCTTCTCTTCTGGCGATCTTCATATCACCTATTCCTACTTTTATGTCTTTATTCATAAGGGCGCACCAGCCTATCCATGAGGAAGTTGAGAGACTCGATGTCAGGAACCATGAGAACGTTGCTTTCCATATTCTGTCCCCCTATGCTGCACTTTCCCATAATCATAAATATTTTGTCAGAAATATGACCGATTTCAGCCATAGGCACCGAAAGTATTCCTCCCAGCATGTTTATTGCCACCGCCGGAACGGAAAGATTTATCTGTACTCCTACAAGGCTGGACATGGATAAAACAAAGGATGATATTATGATGTTTCCCACCTCTGTTACAGCCGAAAGCTCCAGCTCTCCCAGCTCCGAATAATCCTGAATCTCCTTGCCCAGAGTCCTTCTTAAAATTTCATTGATGAAATCAAGCTTAAGCAGGAAAAGCATCATGCCGTTAATGCCCTCCTCCATCTGCACCAGCACGCAGCAGACCGTATCCTCCGGATCTCCAACATGGTCTACGGCTTCCGTAAAACCCAGAAGCTCCACCTTCGGCACCTCCATACGCACTTCCGTCTGAAGCATGGAGGAGAGCGCCGTAGCGGCGTTGCCTGTTCCTATGCTGCCTATCTCCTTCATCATATCCTTACATATATTATCCACATCTTCGTAGCGTGTGATCTTCATCCCTCTACCTCCATAATCCTGCGGTCCGCTTCTTTAACGCAGTCCGTTGATGGTCTGCTGAACCTCGTCAGAGGTCTGAACCATTTTCAGAGCATAGGAATATGCCCTCGAAGTTATAATCATATCGGACATCTCCTTTGCCAGATCCACATTGGAAAGCTCCAGATAGTTTTCAATCAGCTTTGAGTCTTCCGCAAGCTGAGGCTCTCCGTTCTTGGCAACAGGTATGTATTCGCTGAAGCCTGCCGCCTGCATGTCGTTTGTGTTTTGGAACTTAAAAATCCCCGGTTTTGCAGTCAGCTTTCCTTCAACAAGCTGAACGGGATTCCGGTTTTCATCAAGCACCAGCTTCCTGTTATCCGTAATGAGATTAACTTCATCGCCCTTTACGGACAGGGAGAAGTTTCCGGCTCTGGTATAGCTGATTTCTCCCGTAATCTGGTCCTTAACCATAAAAAATCCGTCACCGTCGATATAATAGTTATAACCACCTTCCGCGGAAGCCGTCATGCCTCCCGAAGTAAAGTCGGTATTGGTTCTTTCGACTTTGACTCCCGTTCCGTGGGTCACGCCCTCCTGTCCGTGCATCACGCAGTACATCAGATCGGAAAAAACCGCGCTTTTGGACTTGAAGCCGATAGTATTTGTATTAGCCAGATTGTTGGAAATTACGTTCATTCTTTCCTGCTGTGTCATAGCTCCTCTGGCTGCCGTGTAAAACGAAGCATTCATCTGTATTATACTCTCCTTTCCCTCTTAACTCTTCCTATGGAAAGTTATCATTAAGCCGGTCCGATTTCTACAATCTTCGCCGTCAGTTTATCGTACATCTGCAGCACCTGCGCAGCGCTCTGAAGCGCTCTCTGAGAGGTCATCATGTCGGTCATCTCTGAAATTGCGTCCACATTGGAATCCTCAAGAGCCTTCTGGCGAAGGGTTCCCTGAGCCTGCTGTGGCTGCACATTTGCCGTAAATACGTTGCCCGCAGTCTTTTCCAGCTGTGTCTGATAGTCGGTAAAGTCCGCCAGCGTGATTCTTCCCAGAGACTGACCCGTATTCCCGTCGCTTACGGTGCCGTCTGAATCTATGTATATCTGGTCCGTCATCAGCTGTATAGGTCCGTTTTCTCCCTGCACTCTGCCGACACCGGATAAATACAGATAGCCTTCATCATCCAGAGAAAAAGACCCGTTACGTGTATATACCATGCCGTTTCCCGTATCTATCCGGAAAAATCCGCTGCCGATAATGCACACGTCCAGAGGGCTTTCCGTGGTGGAAAAGCCGCCGTCTGAATAGTCGGTCACGTTTCCTCCCGCAACTACCTTCCAGCTCATATTGCCCACAGGCTCCGGGGTTCTTTTATTCATATTGCCCGTTCTGTACATCAGCTCTTCCTGAAAGCTTGTCTGGGTGAAGGTATCCTCCTTGAAGCCCGGCGTGGTGACGTTTGCCATGTTATTGCTGATTACGTTCAATTTTCTTGTCTGGGTCAGCATTCCAGACGTCAGATTGTAAAATCCCTGAAACATTGTTTCATCCCTTTCTTTTTCTTCAACCTTTTCTTACAATTATGCCATCTGCTTTCGCAGATACTGTTCCAGCTTATTTATTGCACATGAATGAATCTGGGAAACTCTCGGCTCGCTTATATCCAGCACCGAGGCAATTTCCTTCATGGTCAGCTCCTCGTCATAGTATAGGGAAAGCACCATCTGCTCTTTTTCCTTAAGGTTGAGTATGCCCTCCTTGAGAGTTTCCTTAAGCTCGTTTTCCAGATATCTTTCCTCAGGCTGGTTTTCCGTATCGGTGGAATAAATGCCTGAGACACGCTGCTTTTCCTGAGATTCCTCCAAAACCATATCCAGAGAGAGCACAGAGAAGAGATTCATCTTTTCCATCGCTTCATTGTACTTCTTCTGATCCATTCCAAGGGTTTCGGCAACCTGCTCCGGCGGCGGCGTCTCTCCTGTCATGGTGTAGATCTCCATGGTCTTTTCCCGTATTTCCTTGCAGCTTCTGCGAAGGCTTCTGGGCACCCAGTCCTGCTTCCTTGCTATATCTATTATCATACCACGAATTCGCCAGGAAACATAGGTTTCAAATTTGGCATTTTTGGAAGGGTCATACTTATCCAGCGCCTTCATGAGGACTATAACGCCCTCGTTTATAATATCGTCAAGCTGTGTAAAACCTACATACACATCTCTCATCTGAATGGCTATTGCCTTTACAATGTACAGATAGCGCAGCGTAAGCTCCTGTTTGATTTCCAGATCGCCCGTCTTGCGGTATAATTCCAGAAGCTCTTCATTTGTCATGGTATTATCCATTGGCCAACTCCTTGTTCACTACGCTGTTATATTCACTACGCTGTTATGTTTCCGATTGCCTGTATCTGTATGTTATTGGATATTTCCTGGAAGGAAAGCACATACAGCGACGGATAAAACTGCTCAAGCAGCCTGTACACATATACACGAATCACCTGACTGGTGAGTATTATAGGCTCCTGATCCAGGTCGGCAAATTTCTTTACCGCCGCACCTATCTGGGTTACGACGCTCTGCATTACCTCCGGTGAAAGGGCCATGTAGTAGCCCTGTTCTCCCTTGGTCAGGCTGGATACCATCATCTTTTCCAGCTCCGCATCCAGAGTCAGCACCCGCATCTGACCTCCGCGGCAGAACTTGCTCGTAATGGTCCTCTTTAAAGTGATGCGTATGTTTTCTACTATAGATGTTATATCTGTTGCTCCGCCGGAAGCGGAATCGGATATGCTTTCCAGTATGGTCTCCATGTCCTTGATAGGAATTCCCTCCTGAAGGAGGCTGACAAGTATTTTTTGGAGAGTACCGTAGGAAACGAGCCCCGGCACAACCTCTTCAACAAGCTTGCCGGAGTGCTGCTTCACGTTATCCACAAGCTTTACCACCTCTTCACGGTTGAGAAGCTCATGAGCATGCTTTCGTACCGTTTCGGAGAGGTGTGTAACCATAACGGAGAGAGGGTCGATTACGGTATAGCCGTAAATTTCCGCCATTTCCTTGTTTTCCGGCAAAATCCATTTGCTTGGGATTCCGTATGCAGGCTCGATGGTTTCAATTCCCTCAATCTCTCCTGCCACATCCTCAGGCTCCAGAGCCAGATAGTGGTCCACCAGAATTTCTCCTCTCGCCACCTCTTCTCCCTTTATCTTAATTACATACTGATTGGTATTTAAGCCGGAGCTGTCTCTGAGACGGACCGACGGTACCACAAAGCCCATTTCCTGAGCGTACTGTCTTCGGAATATGACGATACGGTTTATCATCTTGCCTCCGCTGCTTTCGTCTACCAGCGGAATCAGGCTGTATCCAAACTCCATCTCGATAGGCTCTACGCCGATGATGGAATACACATTATTGATATCACGGTAAAATTCTTCCTCCGACTGAGCCTCACGGCCTGCACCCTCAGTGGCCGGCTTAAGCTCGTCAAGTTGGGCTTTTGCAGCCGCCTCGGTAATCTTCTTCTGAAGTCTGAAGCCCACAAGAATGAGTGCAACGGACAGTATACCAAGCTGAAACTTAGGCATACCGGGAATTAATATCAGTATGGCAAGGACAATGCCGGCAAACATAATAGCACGGGGCTGTGCCAGGAACTGTCCCGAAACATCATCGTTAAGGCTTCCTTGGGATACCGCACGGGTGACTATCATGCCGGTGGCGGTAGAAATCAGCAGCGCAGGTATCTGTGAAACCAGTCCGTCTCCCACGGTGGCTATGGAATACACCGAAAGGACGTCGGAAAATGCCATGCCGCCCTGAAGCATACCTATGACGCTGCCGCCGATGAGATTGATAAGGGTAATAATGATAGACATTATGGCATCGCCCTTTACAATCTTGGTGGCACCGTCCATAGCGCCGTAAAAGTCGGCCTCTCTCTGTATTTTTGAGCGGCGCGCTCTTGCCTCAGCTTCGTTTATAAGTCCTGAACTCAGGTCGGCGTCTATTGCCATCTGTTTTCCGGGCATAGCGTCCAGAGTAAATCTTGCCGCTACTTCAGCAACTCGTTCAGCGCCCTTGGTGATAACTATAAACTGAACCAGTACGATGATGAAGAATATTACAAATCCAACCACTACGTTTCCCTGAAGTACGAAGCTGCCGAAGGATTTTATAACCTGTCCGGCCTGTCCGGAATTGCTTAAGATATTCCTCGTGGAGGAAACGTTTATTCCCAGACGAAACAGTGTGGTTACAAGGAGCAGTGAAGGAAATATTGAAAATTCCAAAGGCTCCCTGATGTTCATGCTGATAATGAGAATCATCATGGACAGGGCTATATTTATTATAATCATGACGTCCAGCAAAAAGACGTTCATAGGTATAATCAAAAGCAAAACAATGACAACGACAAATAATGTCACCGCATTATTCATTATCAGATTTTTCATGTTTACTCCATTTTTTCGTTCATCTTATATATGTAAACCAGAATTTCCGCTACGGCGCCGTAGTGCTCCTGCGGTATTTCTCCGTTTATTTCCGTATCCTGATATAAGGCTCTGGCCAGAGGTCTGTTTTCTACTATAGGAACCTTGTTTTCCTCGCCTACGTCTATAATTCTCAGCGCCAGCTCGTCCTGACCCTTGGCGAGAACCACAGGGGCGCTGTTTTTGTCGATATCATATTTAAGGGCCACAGCAAAGTGGGTCGGGTTTCGGATAATTACATCCGCATCGGGCACCGCCTGCATCATACGCATTCTTGCTCTCTGCTGCTGAATGTTCTTTATCCTTCCCTTTATTTCAGGATTACCCTCCGTCTGCTTATATTCTTCCTTTACCTCCTGCTTGCTCATCATCATCTTGCGCTCAAAGCTCCACCACTGATAGAGGTAGTCAAGAGCTGCGATTGCCACAAAGGCGATTATGATGCGTATCAGAAGGTTCTTAAGCATGGTGAAGGTAAAGGCGACAGACCTTGGAATATCCAAACTCATAGTCTTCACCGTGCCTGCCATATCCGCCTTGAGCATACTGTAGGTAAGGGCTATGAGAACTATGAGCTTTAATATGCTCTTTACCAGTTCCACCAGATTCTGCATGGAAAAGAGCTTTTTAAGCCCCTCCAGAGGATTTAATCTGCTGAATTTAGGTTTGAGGTTTTTAGTGGCAAACAGGAATCTCGTCTGCATTCCGCTTCCCACAACTCCCAGCAAAACGCACACGAGGAGAAAAGGCACAAGGGATTTGGCAAGAGTAACCATGAATATGCTGCTCATGGAGCCTACATTTCCCATGGTCGTATCCGTCACCGTTCCCGCCAGATCGATAAACCTTACCATAAACTGTGCTATGGAGTTTATCGCACCCTCTAAAAAGATACTTAATGCAAAGAAGGTGCCTGCCAGGGTAACAAGTCCGGCTACATCCCTACTTTGTAATACATTACCTTCTTTTCTCTGGTCTCTTCGCTTTTTGGGCGTGGCTTTTTCGGTCTTTGAACCGGAGCCGGAGCTGTCTGCCATCTATCTCACATCCCTTCATCCCCCCGCAACTCTAAGTATCCGAGACATGTATTTCATAAAGTCGGAAATAACATCACCGATAAAGCTGTTAATGGGATCCACCAGAATAATCATCATAATAAATCCGCACAGAAGTCTCAGCTGTATGCTGAGGATAAATATATTAACCTGAGGATTGATTTTCATCAAAACCCCAACGACGATTTCCAAAATAAATTCAAAAGCGATAAGCGGAAAGGATAGCTTCACCGCTAAAATCACGCAGTCGTAAAAAATCTCCATGGCCATTTCCGCGGCGTTGGTTGAAATTGCCACCTGCCCGTAGGGCACCAGTTCTCCTGCGTTTAACAAAATCCGCATCAGCACCAGATGTCCGTCTACGGCAAAGAAGATGAGCATGTAGTAAATCTGCAATATCTTACCTGTCAGTGAAATCTGAACGCCGCTCTGTGGGTCGTAGACCTGTGCCATGGAAATTCCCATCTGAAAGTCCATGACGGTTCCCGCAAAGGTGAATATCATATCCATCAGCTCCATTATGAAGCCAAGGAGAAAGCCAACTGCAAACTCTTTAAGGAGCAGCACGGCAAACTCCAAGGAGGAGTCAACTGTGAAGTCGCTGACTCCACCGCCTTCTGCGGTATATATCAAAACGGAAAGCACCAGCGCCAGCCCTGTCTTTGCGATGGAGGGTATATTTCTCCTGCCCAGCACCGGATTCAGGAAGATAAATCCTGACATACGCATGGCTATCAAGAAAAACAGCATACCCTATCTCCTATCCCGCAATCAGGCCGAAAAGCTCCGCAGTGAAGTTCTGCAGGGCTTTTAACATGCTGCTTCCCGTAAGAAGCAGTATAATTCCTATAACTATAAGCTTTGGCACGAAGGTGAGAGTCTGCTCGTGAATCTGTGTGGCAGCCTGCAGGATTGAAATAATTATACCCACGACCATGCTTATTATAAGGATGGGACCGCCCAGCTTCACCGAATACACAAACAGCTGATACATTATGTCGCTGATTTGTCCCGTAGTCAACATGTTTTATAACCTCCGTCAGAAACTCTTTATTATTGATGCGAACAGCAGCTCCCAGCCGTTTACCGTTACAAAAAGCAACAGCTTAAACGGCAGCGCTATGGTGGCCGGCGGCAGCATTATCATACCCATAGACATAAGGGTACTGGATACTATTATATCTATGAGCAGAAACGGTATGTAGAGAAGCAGTCCCGCCGTAAATGCTCTCTTAAGCTCGCTTGTTACAAAAGCAGGGACGATGACAACCAGGGATAAATCCTCGGGATTTTCTACGGCTTCGCTGTCAGAAGCGTCCACAAAGAGATTTAAGGCGCTTACCTCCGTCTGCTTTAGCATGAATTCCTTCATAGGTACGGCAGCAAGGTCGATGGCTTCCTCCTGAGTGATTTCCCCGGCCTTATAGGGCTGGTAAGCCTCCGTATCTATTTTCTGTACCACAGGATTCATGATAAACAGAGTGAGAAAAATCGCCATTCCCACAAGCACGATGTTAGGCGGCGTCTGTTGAACGCCGATTGCCGTCCTCGTAAAGGAGAGAACTATTATAATACGCAGGAAGGATGTCATCATGACCACAATGGACGGCAGCAGCATCATGACGGTGAGCACAAAGAAGATTTCCAGCGTAGGCATCTGCTCTCCGTTAATACTTATTAAACTATTACCTAATTCCATGGGTCACTTCCTATCTTTCATTTTTAAAAGCAAATCCTTAAAAGGCGGCGCATAATTATCCTCTTCAGGCAGCGATGCTTCCTGAAGCAGAGTCTCATCGTCAAGCTCTGTCAGTAAAGAAATATTATGAGGCGTAATCCCTACCAGAAAAATTCGCTCGCTCACCTGCAAAAGGGCTACGGAGGCTTCCTGATTGAACATCCTCTGCTCCAAAACCCTTATGTTGCGGGCAGAACCGCTGAAGCCTGTTCCGCGTACTCTTTTGCCCACAAACTTGGTGCAAACATATGAAAGATATAAAATCACAATCAGGATAAGTAATATGCCCAGGGCAGTGAATACTTTTTCCATTATTTAATCTCCTTTCAAAGAGCGCCTTTATCACAGGATTTCCGTGATTCTGATTCCAAAGTTGTCATCGACAACCACTACATCGCCTTTTGCAATACACTGGCCGTTTACATACAGGTCTACCTGATCTCCCGCCAGCTTATCAAGAACTACAAGGGAGCCCTTGTTTAAATCCAGAATGTCTTTTACATATTTTTGGGTTCTTCCGATTTCCACGGATACCTCCATAGGAACGTCCATGATGAGGTCAAGATTTTCATCAGGATTCACTTCCGCGTCTCCGTTGAGATTAGGCTTAGGCGCAGAATGTACCTTGAGCCTCCTAGGACCCGACTCGTTTATCTGCTCTATCTGCTGCTGTATCATCTGCTGCTGCATCTCCATGGACTGACGCATCATATCCATCATCTGCATCATGTTATTTACAACATTGGAGTCCATAGCCACCTGCTGGGTCTGTCCCTGAGCAGAAGGCGCCGGTGCTGTCTGAGCCGGAGCTGCAGGTGCAGGTGCGGGTGCAGGTGCTGCAGGTGCAGCAGTTTCCGGTGCAGCTGCCTCCGAAGAAGGGGCTTCCGGCATAGCCTGCGCAGAGGATTCCGGTGTCGGTGCCGCTGCAGGGGCAGGCTGTTCCGCTGCTTGCGAAGCTGCCGGAACCTGCGGAACTTCCGGAGCCTGCGGAGCTGCCGCCTCCTCGTCGGGACTTGCTCCCATTTCTGACAAAAATCCCGATACCAGCTTTTTAGCCAGCTTAACAGGCATTACGTTAAGGAACTCGCTCTGCATCTTATCTTCAATCTTAAGGTCGAAATGAATTACCACCATTTCAGACTCATCTTCAAAGAAGTCCTCCTTGAACTGCTCCACGCTTTCTACCTCGTGAGGCTTAGGAGTGGAAATGTTCACAGGCATGGAGAGAAGCTCAGACAGTGCTGTAGCGGAAGCTCCCATCATCTGGTTCATAACCTCGCATATGGCGCTGATATTCATCTCATCCAGCACAAATTCCTCATCAGGTATATCCATACCCATGAGCATCTCGATTATGGCCTTGACATCCCGCCTCTTAAGGAGCATGATGTTTCTGCCTTCAAGACCCTCTACATAAGTTATCTCTACGCATATGGCGGGTTTAATGTTGTGAAACTCAAATTCATCTCTGGATTGCACACTGACTCTGGGTGTTGTAATATCAACTCTGGCATCCAGCATGATGGATACCGCCGTGGCAGAGGCTCCTAAGCTTATATTCAGAATCTCACCTATGGCATCTATCTCCATTGCATTTAATTTAACTTGTTCCATATTCTAACTCTCTTTCCGATAGATTTTGCCGTTTGAATTACTTCCCTATTTCCAGGGCTTTTTGTGCCATCAGTTTTATAGCGTTAAAGGCAGTAATATTAGCCGTATAGGCGTGAGTGGCCGCCATGGCATCCGTAGTCTCCTTTATAAGATCCACATTGGGCATGGCCACATACCCGTTTTCGTCAGCGTCGGGATGCTGAGGATCGTATACCATTTCAAAATCCGACGGGTCTTCTGCAATCTCAGTTACCACCACTCCGCCGGGATTTCTGTCTCCGTAAATACCACTCTCTGCACGGCGCAGTGCTGTGCGGAAGTCCTGTTTTTCCTCCTGAAATACCACCATCTTCCGTCTGTAAGGTGTGCCATCTTCGGTGCGGGTGGTTTCCATATTTGAAATGTTCTGTGATGCTATATCCAGACGCAGACGCTGTGCCGTCATTCCCGACGCACTGATATTCAATGAACTTAAAAAAGGCATGGCCGCATCTCCTTTCTATTTTCCAATCAAACCGTCTACTGTTGAGAGAATTCTTTCAGGCTTGAAGGGTTTTACAATAAAGTCCTTGGCTCCGGCTTTAATCGCTTCGATTACCATGCTTTCCTGTCCCATTGCCGAACACATGACAACCTGAGAATTGCCGTCAATCTCGCGAATCTTTTTCAATGCTTCAAGACCGTCCATGTTGGGCATAGTGATATCCATGAGCACCAGCTGAGGCTGCTGCTCCGTATACATCTGCACTGCCTCATTGCCGTCGGAAGCCTCGCATACATCGGTGTAACCTCCCTGTGCCAAAGCATTCTTTACCATCATTCTCATAAAGGCTGCATCGTCAACTACCATAATTTTAGCCATTTTATTACCTCTTTCTTAATTTCTTGTATTCTTAGTATATTAGAACAGTACTTGCAGGTACTGCTACACTCTTTCCAGATTGCTGTCGGATAAACTCATATCTTCGGGCAGCAGTCCCTTCAGTTCTTCCGGCTCACTGATTTTCTGATGAAGCTTAACCGCCACATTGCTGTTGTGAACTCCCAGCTGTCCCTTGAACCAAGGCTGCTGCTCCACATATACCGTCACATCGGAATCCTTGTTCTTACTGAAGTCTATGACATCGTCTACCTTCAGATCGTATATGTCGCGGAAGCTCAGCTGTGCGGTTCCCAGTTCTACCCTTACATCCAGCGCCGACCGGCGGATCTTTTCCATTATGATATCCTTGCTCTCAGGAACATAATTATCATATATGTTCTCACTGGAGCGGCGCTTGTCTATAAGTGAGAAAATGTTCATCAAAAGGTTTCCGGGCATACAGAAGTTTATATATCCCTTTACATTCTGAAACACCATTTCCAGCATGACGATAACCACGGTTTCATCCAGACTTATGTCCTGAAAAAGACTGGGCGACTCAAAAATTCTGGTGGAACCCACATCTATTTTGATGTAGTTTTTCCAGGCATCCTTAAACATGGCCGAAAAATGCTGCATGATGTTCTGATACAGCCCCAGCTCTATTTCCGTGTAGGAATAGCTGGCATCCAGATCCTGCTCGTCTCCTTCTCCTCCCAGCATACGGTCTATAATGTTCACTACCAGATTCTGAGAGATGTGGAACATCATAGGCAGATTCTTACTGTCATCTGGCAGCTTCAGATAAATCAGCTCCATGACATCATTATCACCCATGGAATTGTTGAACTCATGATACCTCTGCTCCTCTACGGTGATAACCTTCATCTCGCAGCTGGCGCGAAAGACGCCGCTGAGCCTGGAGGTCGTCATCCTGCAATAAGTATCATAGATGCTCTTGAGCATCTTCAGCTTATCGTTGGTGAATTTCTTCGGGCTGTAGAAGTCATATTTTTTATATTGTTCTTCTGTCTTCTCATCTGCTTTTGTTTCCTTAGGCGCTTCATTTGTGGCGCGCATGGAGGAAAGCAGCATGTCTATCTGACTTTGAGATAATACCTCTGCCATAATTACTCCGTTACTTTATCTTAATTCAATCAATTTATTAATCAATCTTTTTTTGTATCTGTTGTTTCAGCGGACTTTGTAGTATCGCCGAAAATCTGGCTGTAATAATCGTCCAGACTTTCCACCGATCCGCCTGTCTTGCTTATCATAAACTCTACACGACGATTCATCGAGCGGTCCTTCTCTGTCTTGAAAGAAGCAACCGGGTGATGCTGTCCGTAGCCTAAGCTTACAATCTTGTAGGCTTCCAGGGCCTTTTTTTCCTGCAGATAGATAGTAACCCTGGCGCTTCGCATTGCCGAAAGGGTCCTGTCGCTCTCTATGGGGTTCTTCTTATCGGGAAGAGCCTGGGTGGTGTGACCCATTACCCTTAGCTCCTTTATGGCGCTCTTGTAAGGTTTAATGGTTTCGGCAAACTTGTCGATTACCTTTTCGCCTTCCTTAAGAAGCACCGAGCTGTCCCCTTCGAATATTACCCTGTCGCGGAACATGATGAAAACGAAATCATCGCCTTCGGTAACCAGAATTTCCCCGCCGGACTCCTCCGCCATCTTCTGCAGATCCTCGTAGAGGTCATCAAAATCCTCGTCGATTTTCTCCCTGTCCGCGCTTTTTTCAAGCTCGGAGCCGCCGGGTACGTCCTCTCTGTCGGGAGGAGCGTCGGTATCCAGTACAAGCTGTGAAACCTGATCCTCAGCGTTAGGATTCATACTTTTTACAAAGTTTTTCCACTTGACCGTGTCTATCGTGGATATGGAGTACAGCAGGACGAAAAAGCATAACAGCAAGGTAACCATATCACCGTAGGTGTCCATCCAGTTACTTCCGCTCCATTTTTTTTTCTCACGTTTTTTCACAACTGCTACCTCTTATTTTTAACTATTGCTACTTCTTTCCTTTTTTCTTCTCCTTAGGGGCTTTAGCCTCTTTTTGCTTTCCCTTGCCCTTTCCTTCACCTGACTGGGTCTCACCGCTTATGATGCCTTGCTGCTTCTTCTGCTGTACCAGCGAAGCCAGCTTTTCACGGAGCATCTTAGGGTTGTCTCCCGCCTGAATGCCGAGAACGCCTGCTATTATCATCTGTTTATAAAAGATTTCCTCGTTATTCCTTATTCTCAGCTTGTTTGCCATAGGATTAAAGAGCAGGTTTGCAAGCATACAGCCGTAGAGGGTGGTAACCAGAGCGATGGACATGTTCGTGCTGATAGCGTCAGAGGCGCCATCGCTCAGATTCAGGTTTTTAAGCATGTTTATCAGACCTACCAGTGTACCTATCATACCGAAAGAGGGAGCGTAGGAAGCCGCCCTTTCGTAAATCTCTATTTCCGATTCGTGGCGGGTTATCATGGTATCCAGCTCTTCCTCGAGAGACTCCCTGATTTTCTCCGTTTCCATGGCGTCTACAACAAAGAGTACCCCTTTTTTCATGAATGGGTCTTCAAGGGCGTTGGCTTTTTCTTCCAGCGCCAGCAGACCGTTGGCTCTCGCCGTCTGGGAAAACTCCACCATAGTGTCTATAAGCTCTTCCACGTTGTACTTGTCCGCCTTGATGAGCTTTTTCATGTGCTTGGGTATGTTTTTAAGCAGGTTTGCAGGAAAGCTGGCGATTACCGCGCAAATGGTACCGCCGATTGTAATTAGAACACTTCCCGGGTCAATAAAGTTGCCCAATTCGCCGCCGTTGAGAATACCGGCTATTATTACTCCAAAGCCTCCGACTATTCCTATGATTGTTGTAAAATCCATCTTCCTTACCTTTTACTCTACCTTTACTTTTTCTATAATTGCTCTGTTAAACTGGATTTCTTTTTCTATGATTTCTTCTATGCTTTCCTTTACAATGTAGTACTTGCCGTTCATCATTGTAATCTTTGATTCAGGTATAACATCGATGTGCTCTATCTGTCTCGAATTTATTACGGTTGTTTCTCCGTTTAATTTAGTAAGTATAATCATCTTGTTTTCTTTATATGGGGGACGTCCGGTTACCGGACATCCCCTTCAGTAAATTTTATCTCTTCATATTTACCAGCTGTTCCAGCATTTCATCTGTAACGGTGATAATCTTTGTGTTTGCCTGATAGCCTCTCTGAGTGGTTATCATGGTAGCTATGTCCGAAGCCAAGTCCACGTTTGACATTTCGAGGAAATTGCTCTTGATGGTACCTGTTGCAGAGGTTGTCTGCATGGCCAGAACATTTCCCGCATTGGCTCCGATGGAGTAGAGATAACCGTTGCTCTGCTCCAGACCGCTTGGGTTCTCTACGGAGGCTACGGCAATCTGTCCTATGGTATGAGGAATGTTTTCCTCATCCACGCCGACAACGGTACCGTCGGTTCCGATGGTCCAGGTCTGGATTGCATATCTTTCCGCAGGGTTCGCACCTACCGCCGGAGTCTTCTCAGGGATTCTGATAGGAACAAGTTTATCATTGTTAATCGTTACAGTACCACCTGCAACTGTCGTAGCACTATATCCGTACACGTAGTTACCGGTGTTGTCCACCAGATAGCCGTTGCTGTCCGGCTGGAAGATTCCCACGCGGGACAGGAACAGGCCATTTTTTCCTATCCCTTTATTATCAATCGGGGTTGCTGCAGTATCTCTGTAAGGACCTACGATAAAGAAGGCCGTACCGTCGATCATGCAGTCCAGAGGATTGCCTGTGTACTGACCGCTTCCCGTGGTGTAGTTGGTGCTGATGGAGCTTACGGTGTTGCCGTAGCCTATCTGGGAGGTGTTGATGCCGCCCAGCTTGCCGTTTTCCATTTTACCGGCGGAGCCGCTGATCGAATTACTGTAAAGGGCGTCCTGAAAGTTTGTGGTTCTGGACTTGAAACCCCATGTGTTTACGTTGGCAATATTGTTACTCAATACGTCCATCTTTGTCTGATGAGACTTTAAGCCTGCAATTGCCGCATTCATTGATTTTACCATTGTTGTTATACTTCCTTTCCGTATATCAACAGACCTGCTGTAACTTCTGCGCGCCTGTCATTCACACAAGGCGTCTTAGCTTCCGTTTCCGGTCCGGCTATAACAATACAGCGCTGTCGATATTTGTAAAAATATTTTCTCTCATTTCAAGTGCGTTCATTGTGGTGATTACCATGTTGTTCTGAACGCTCACGATGAAGGCATTCTTTTCACCGATTACGGCGATGTCCTTGCAGCCCTTTTCTCTGGCCTTGGTGACGGCTTGATTGAGGCTTTCCATCATCTGAGGAGACATTTCCACTCCTCTGCTCTGGATTCTTTCTATGGCGTGCTTGGAAAATTTCACGCTGCCGCTCTTTTCAAGCTCCTTTTTAAGGGCCTCCGCAAATCCTTGTGACTCCGTCTGCTGAGGTTTGGTAAGCTGGTGCTGCAGCTGAAGCTGCATGTTATTAGATACTCTTGTAAAATTATCCATGCTCTACACCTGCTCTTCCGTCTCTG
>JAEDNK010000094.1 GCA_016302545.1 Bacillota bacterium | reverse complement strand
GCCTGAGCCTTGTAATTGCAAGGACTTTTTTGAATTTTACGCCTTTTTACACCTTTATTCTTTCATTTTAGCAACTATTATAACCGAGGAAAGTATGCACAGGCAGCCCGCCAGCGTCCTGAGCGAAAATTCCTCATTGTACGCCAGTATTCCGATAATCACGCTTGTTATGGGTTCAAACGTGCTGAGAATTGCAGCAGATTCCGGTCCCACATATTTTACACCCGTCTGAAAACCGTAAACTCCCACCAGAGACAGTGCAGCCGCAAAAAATACTGCGGTGACCCATGCTGTCGCTGTCATATCAGCCGTAAAGCTTCCCGAAGCCAGAGCCATAATAAAAATCATCACAGACGCCACACAGTTCATATAGAAAATCAGCTTTATGGTGTCCATTCCCTGCAGACCGCTTTTTTTAAGATAAATGATATAAAAGGCATAGGTCACTCCCGAAAGAAAAGCAAGGCCGATTCCCTGAAGGTCGGATGCGCTGTCTCCGTTGTAAAACAGCAGTATTCCGCCCATGCAAAGGACTGCGCATATAATTTTAATCGGGCGAACCTTATCCTTAAGAAAAACTATGCATCCTAAAATTGTAAACACAGGGTACACAAAGTGTATGGTTGTGGACACTCCCGTAGGTATGAAATTGTAGGACGAAAAAAGAAGCACCGCTGTGCCGCCGTAACCGCATATAGTTATAAGGCATATTTTTAAAAATTCCTGCTTCGTAATTCCCATTGGAATCTTTTTATATTTTATTACCGCAAAGAGGACCGGCAGTGACAGAGCAAAGCGGTAAAACGCTCCGCTTAAGGTCGTTCCTCCTCCGGCTATAATTATTTTCATAAAAAGCGGCACCATGCCGAAAACCACGGCGGATATTACAGCCGCCGCTATGCCTCTTCCTCGCTTATCCATTTTCTACTCTCCATACCTACACGAAACCCCGCTTCGGTAAGCTGCCTCACTTCCGCGGGGGTTGGGTCATATATTGACTTTATTTATCAGTGCTGCTTTTAAAACCGCTCTTAAAATTCCGCTGTCTTAGGTGTTCTAGGGAACGGAAGCACGTCTCTGATGTTGCTCATTCCTGTGATATACATGATAATTCTCTCAAAGCCCAAACCGTATCCGGCATGCTTAACGCCACCGTATTTACGCAGGTCAAGATACCACCAGTAATCCTCCTCATTAAGTCCAAGTTCCTTCATTCTGGCTGTCAGCACATCAAGTCGTTCCTCTCTCTGACTGCCGCCGATGATTTCGCCTACTCCCGGAACCAGAAGGTCGCAGGCCGCAACGGTCTTGCCGTCGTCGTTAAGTCTCATATAGAAGGCTTTGATATCCTTAGGGTAATCCGTTACGAATACAGGCTTCTTGAAGATTTCTTCTGTGAGATATCTTTCATGCTCAGTCTGAAGGTCGATGCCCCATTCCACAGGATACTGGAATTCCTTGCCTGATTTGAGGAGCAAATCAACTGCTTCAGTGTAGGTCACACGGCCGAAGTCTGAGTTTACAATGTGATTCAATCTTTCCAGCACTCCCTTGTCCACGAAGCTGTTAAAGAACTGCATTTCCTCAGGAGCGTTTTCAAGTACATAGTTGATGATGTACTTAATCATAGCCTCTGCAAGTTCCATATTGTCCTGAAGATCTGCAAAGGAAATCTCCGGCTCGATCATCCAGAACTCAGATGCATGTCTTGCAGTATTTGAATTCTCAGCTCTGAAGGTAGGTCCGAAAGTATATACATTTCTGAATGCGAGAGCATAGGTCTCCGCTTCAAGCTGTCCGCTTACGGTCAGGTTTGTCTCCTTGCCGAAGAAGTCACCGCTGTAATCAACAGTTCCGTCTTCGTTCTTAGGCAGGTTGTCCATGTCAAGAGTTGTAACTCTGAACATTTCTCCTGCGCCTTCGCAGTCACTGCCCGTTATAATCGGGGTGTGAACATATACGAAGTTCTGCTCCTGGAAGAATTTATGAATTGCATATGCCACCAGAGAACGCACACGGAAAACAGCAGCAAAGGTGTTGCTTCTCGGTCTTAAGTGAGCGATTTCTCTCAGAAATTCCATGGAGTGGCGCTTCGGCTGAAGGGGGTAATCAGGTGTGGAAGGTGCCTCTACGGTAATCTCCCTTGCCTTTATCTCAAAAGGCTGCTTTGCCTCCGGAGTAAGCACCACAACGCCCTTTACTGCCAGAGCCGTAGCCACATAAGCCTTTGCTATCTCCTCAAAGTTATCAATAAATTCCTCTTCATATACCACCTGAACGGATTTGAAAAAGCTTCCGTCGTTGAGCTCGATGAATCCGAATTTATTGGAGCTGCGGTTATTTCTTACCCAGCCTTTTATCAGTACTTCTTTATCAGCGTACTGCGCCGTGTTTCTAAAAAGTTCTCTCAGCAAAATTTCTTTCATCTTTTACTTTTCCTCTTTTTTATTTTTTGTTCCCGGAAAACTCCCGTATATTCCATTATAGTCTGTTTATGTCCGGAAAGTCAATGGAAAACATCATTATTTCACAATAATGTAGTCCTCCGGCTCCGCCAGCCGGTGTCCTTCTTTCATATATTCAGTCCATGCCGCTCTGGTTTGTATTTCCTGTATCTCAAACAGAAGATTACCTTCTTCATCTGCAAAGCGATTCATCAGAAAGTTATAGAACCCTGCCGGATTAAGGTATGCTACCTTATACACTCCGTCATCTGCAAGGGCTTTGCCCTTATATCTGACTTTCTTAAGCATATAGCCGTTTTCTGCCTCTGCCACCTCGATTTTCATACCGCTTACTGCAGGCAGGGTACTCAGGTTAAAAGGCTTCTTGGCGCCTCCGTCGCCTTCTACAATGCATCTAAAAAGCTCCTTAACCTGTTTTCCTGTCATCTCCTCGCATATTCCCGTTACCATGGCATTAGGCATAACCATGTAGCCCGTCATCTTTTCCGAATATTCTCCGGCAGCCACCGGTCCGCAAAGGTTATAGGCAGGAGTCACCAGCACATCCGCACCGTACATTTCCCTCAGTGTACCCGCAATCGCCGACACTGCCGGGCTGCCGCCATCTTCCGAAAAGCTGCGCAGGTACGTATTGTTCAAAGTAACCGTATCGCCTTCCACAGCTCTCTGCCCTTCCCTGAGCTGTCTGTCAAAGGCGGTGTATGCCTGGGCTGCGTCATATTCTCCCGTAATCATCTTGTGCACCACAGCTTTTGATACCTCAAAAAAATCGTTTGACGCCATTCTGATATATAGGTGGTTGGAGTCAACATAAGGCTCTAAATTTTTCAGCTCATCCCGCAGCTCCAGCTTAACATCCTTCTTATATGAAATAACATCCTCATTATTCGCCAGAATGTTCTGTGCCTCTTCGGAGAGCATCACCTCAAGCACCCGCAGCGCATCAGCTTTGCGATTATCAGTTTCAATGTCCCTGCTCAGAGCTGCCTGAAATGCAGGGTATGTAAGCAGCCAGCCTTCGCCGTCCTTGGAGTAGTAGGGAATCAGCATCGGCTCTACACCATCACAGTCTTCAAATTCTACAATAACCGCTCCCGTATCACGAATCATGGCAACCTTTCTTTCCGAAAATGCTTTAACCACATCGGAAAAGCCGTATGAGATTTCATCAGTAGTTACATTGGCATCCTTCAGGAACTGCTCCATGCGTCTGAAAATACCGGGCCATACCTCATCGTCAAGCCCAACGCCTGTTTTTTTGGGATTTTCATAGTTCATACGCCAGAACTGTCCCTCCAGAGATGTAAGCTCAGATATGGACCAGCCCTGCAGAAGCTCCATGCACGTATAGTCGTAACTAAAATCGCTCATGAAGCCCTTTATTCCGTGCTTTTCGAACTCCCTGCAGGCGTATACAAAGCTGTCGTAGTCTGTGGGGATTGGTATATCGTATTCTTCAAAAAGAGCTTTGTTTACTGCGACGGTATCAACCTCACCGCAAGCCGGAAGCCAGTTTACAGTTCCGTCGCTGTTGCGGTAATTCTCAAGATATGCCGTATAATACGACGCCGCAATATCCGTTTCCGACAAATCCATAAGATAATTTTGCAGCTCCGCCACATCGTGTAACGAAAATCTGCGATTGGTTATTATGTCGGGCAGGGCGTCCCTCTCAGCCATAAACCGGTAATAGTCCAGATCGTTGTTGCCTACCGTGAACTCAATTTCCAAATCGGGCAGCTGCGACTGTACGTATTCGGCATATTCAGCCAGCATAGCCGAGCTCCACAGATATACGGAAACATGCTTTTTTTCTTCAGAAATCCGCCCGTCCCGGCAGCCTGCAAGGCTCAGCGCCATTGCTGCAATAATCAGCACCGTGACAAAGCGATTTCTGAAAACCCTCTTTACCATTGTTTTTGCCTTTCTTTATTTAATTTTAAATTTTATCAGGTAGTTATCCAATACCCCCCATTCTCATCTGTTATATCCTCTACCGCGGCAAAACAGCATCGGCTGCGCCCACCTTCTTTTGCTTCATATAACGCTTTATCAGCCTTTGCGAACAGATCTTCCGTGAATCCTTCTTCGGAAAAGGCAACTCCTGCGCTTATGGTCACAGGCGGAATATCTTTCTGCGGATTTTTGAGCGCTTCATTGATCCTTATAAGTTTTCCCCGAACCGCATCCCCGCTCAGCTTTCCCACCTCCGTCATGAGGACAACAAACTCGTCGCCGCCCAGCCGTATGACGAAATCTTCAGGTCTGAAATTTCTTTTTAAGGTGTCGGCCACAGTTTTGATCACTTCGTCACCTACCTCGTGACCGTACCCATCGTTTACATGCTTGAACTTGTCTACATCCACCACCACAAGGGCCAGGGTTATCCCGTCGTTCTTGTAGAATTCCTTGAGATTTTCGAAAGCATTTCGATTCAGCAGTCCTGTAAGTGAATCGTGCTCCGCCTTATCCTTAAGCATACGGTTGTTGACGCGGTTCATTTCGTGTACATCGTTATAGATGTAGGCAAGGTATCTCATCTCGTAAGAACCTATTACATCCAGCAGTTTGTTCTCTTTTACCCGCCCCACATGTATGCCAAGGGGCTTCACCACCAGCCTCGTTATGGCAACAAAATTAAAGACCGTAAGCAGGGCTAATATAATGATAAATATCCACTGATATATTATGCCTCGCTCAAAAACCTCCTTGCCCTCAAGCTGCTTCTCTCCGGATAAAACCACAGCATCATCCACGAAGTTTGACAGATGCCCATATATAATGTTTTTTGCGTTCTGATAATCCTTGTTAAAAACAAGCTCCCTGGCTTTTTCTATTTTGTCCTCGGAGGAAAGGGCTGCATCCTTTGATTTAATGCGAACATTTCTGACCTCTTGAGGTATGAGTTGTTCATCGTAGCCCTTAGCCTCGCAAATCAACTTCATCGAATACATTTCCACTTCCATTAGGTCGTTTGAACTGTCGAGGGCTAACCAGAGGTCGCCCAGCACGGCTTCGTCAGAGCCGATGTGCACCAACTCCTTAATAGCATTTTCACGGCGCTTTGTTTCATTTGCCTCCTCGAAGTACAGGTTCATATTGTCTATATCCATGTTTTGCGCAAAGAGCCTGACCTGCTCCGTGAGGTAATCGGACGCTTGATAGAGCACATGGGAACTGCGTTCACAAGCTATATACTCTTTTGTCTGCTCCGCAAGTTCAAAGTATCTTGCGTTCTTAAAAGCGGTCACATGCAAAAGAAGCAGGTAGAGAATACACGCAGCAACTATTATTGCTGCATTTAACATCCGAATCTTTATACCCTTTTTGGCTTTGTTTTTCGCCACCTCTTTTCCCTCCTACAGTAAATAATGACACAAAAAGTCTACTATTTCTGTTTCATAATACACCTATTTTAAGTAAAATACAATATCCGTCGCAAACTTTTTTACCATGCAAGCATATCTGTTAAAACATGTCTCCTGTGGTCTGCCAACTAA
>JAEDNK010000093.1 GCA_016302545.1 Bacillota bacterium | reverse complement strand
TTACATAGTGATGAAGATGAACTTCAGGCAGAATAACAGTCCGATAACTGCAACCATGATGTCCTTCTTTTCAAACTTGCCTGTGAACAGAGTAATTACAGTGTAAGCGATTGAACCGATACCGATTCCGTTAGCGATGGAATAAGTAAGCGGCATCATGATGAGAGTGAGGAATGCAGGAGCTGCAGATCTCATATCGCTCATGTCTACCTGCTTGAAATTTCCAAGCATCAGAACACCTACGTAGATAAGTGCCGGAGCTGTAGCGCATCCGGGAACTATGCTTGCCAGAGGGCTTAAGAATAAGCATGCCAGGAAGCAGATAGATACAACAAGGCTGGTCAGACCTGTTCTTCCGCCTGCTGCAATACCTGAGGCTGATTCAACGAAAGTAGTACATGTTGAAGTACCGAGAACTGCACCGGCAACAGTTGCGATTGAGTCACAAGCCATGCACTTGTTCAGATCTTCAGGGTCTCCGTTTTCATCAAGCATATCAGCCTGTGATGCTGTTCCGTATAAGGTTCCGATAGTATCGAACATATCAACAAGGCAGAAAGTAATTATATACATAATCACACTGAATAATCCGCCAACAAACTCAGGGCTGAAAGCATGCTGCCATGATGAAGCCTGGAAAACTCCTGATATACCTACTGCAGCGAAGTCCTTAAATGACTGACCGATCTGAGCCACATCAAATGAAGGAGCTGTACCTGTAACTATATAATAAAGGACAGTTGTAACGATAATTCCAATGAGAACATTTCCCTGAACATTTAACTTCTGGAGGATTACGATTAATGCAAATCCCAGAAGTGCCAGCAGAGCAGGGGCAACGGAGATAAGTCCCGCATCACCGTTGATTGCACCGTGAATATCTACAAATTGAGTCAATGTGTACTGGTTAGCCTGAATGATTCCTACATTCTGGAACCCGATAAATGCGATAAATAAACCGATACCTGCCGGAATGGCCTTCTTGAGGCACTCAGGCATAGCTTTAGCTATGTACTCTCTTGCACCTGTAAGGGATAAAACCATAAAGATGAGACCTGAAATCAGGATTACTACAAGACCTGCCTGGTAGCCCTGTACACAGTCGCCGCCGGAGATAACCTGAGGCAGGATAAAGCTTACGAAGAAGAAAGAGTTAAGACCCATTCCGCAAGCCTGTGCAAAAGGCTTTCTGGCATATAAAGCCATAAGCAAAGTACCGATTGTAGCTGCGAGGATTGAAGCTACGTAAACTGCGTTCCAGATTTCGCCGAGACCTTCTGTGAATCCGGTAACCTGATTAGGGTTAACGAACACGATGTAAGCCATAGCGAAGAATGTAGTAAGGCCTGCGATGATCTCAGTTCTTACAGTGGAACCATGCTGTGAGATTTTGAAAAACTTGTCCATGTTCCTGCAAATTCCTTTCCTTATCAAAAAAAATAAAAATGAGACTTAAAAAAATAAGTCTACTCTACATTTATACCACTGTAGAGTAGACATTTCAAGGGTTATTTCAAATTTTTAAAAAATATTTTTTCCGCATTATTGCGATAAAGTCCTACTGAGGCTCCTCACAGGTTTTCATAGCCTCCAAAGTCTGATTCAGAAGCTCATCAAGGTCCCATCCCAGCATTTCTGCCCCCTGTATTATAACCTCTCTGTCACACCCGGCTGCAAATCTCTTGTCCTTGAATTTCTTCTTAAGAGATTTGAGTTCCATGTCCTGGACACTCTTTGAAGGTCTCATAAGAGCAGCTGCACCGATCAGACCGGTGAGCTCGTCACAGGCAAAAAGAACCTTTTCCATTTCATGTTCAGGTTTTACATCTACACAGAGTCCATATCCGTGAGACACTATGGCATGAATCATATCTTCCTCTACACCGGCTTCCCGAAGAAGCTCAGGCGCTTTTTTACAGTGTTCTTCCGACCACATCTCGAAGTCGATGTCATGGAGAAGTCCGACTATGCCCCAAAATTCCTCTTCGTCGGCGTAGCCCAGCTTCTTCGCAAAATATCTCATGGTACCTTCCACCATTCTTCCGTGATGGAGATGAAATTCATCCTCGTTATATTTTTTAAGTAATTCGTATGCCTCGTCTCTTGTAATCATACTTTCGAATCCTCCTGAAAATATCTGTGTTATTTATCTGCAAGCTTAACCTTTTTTTCCGGCAGATTGGAAATGATTACAGCCACAAATATTACCGCGCAGCCCATAAGCTCTCTCGGAGACATGCTTTCGTGAAGCAAAATCGCACCGGAAATTACCGCAAACACCGATTCCAGACAGAGAATCAGTGAAGCTGCCGTAGGGTCCGCGTCTGCTTGAGCCACAACTTGCAATGTGTATGCCACGCCGCAGGACAGCACTCCCGCATAAAGAATAGGCAGCCAGCAGGCTATGATGTTGCCCAGATCCGGATTTTCAAAAATAAACATGCATATAATTCCTAAAGCTCCGGAAAAGAGGAACTGCACGCAGGAAATTTTTACACCGTCAGCCTTCGGCGAAAAGTGGTCAATTACCATAATATGTACGGCAAAGGCTATGGCACACAGCAGCACCAGCATATCGCCGAACTGCAAGGTGAAAGAAGCGTCTGTCATGCAGAGCAGATAAAGACCTACTGCTCCTAAAACAACGCACAGCCACATAATCGGTCTAACTCTCTTTCTTAAAACCAGACTGATAATAGGCACGAACACCACATACAGAGTTGTAATAAATCCTGCCTTTCCGGCCGTAGTATAGCTTACGCCGAACTGCTGCAGACTGGAAGCCACAAACAGTGCCAAGCCGCAGAACATACCGCCTATAACGGCAATCTTATCTCTTTCAAAATCAAATGCCTTTTCGTTTTTCCCGCTCTGCTTGTTGTTTTTCTTAGCAAAGAAGATTATTACCGGAATCAGAACCAATCCGCCGATAAAGGTACGAATACCGTTGTAAGTGAATGGCTCGATATAGTCCATTCCGCTTTTCTGGGCAACGAATGCCGAACCCCATATAAAGGCCGTAAGCAGCAATAAAATATTGCTTTTCATTTTTTTGCTCATTTTTTCTCTTCCTTTTCTTTAATACTAAGCCATGAGTTCATTCTACCAAAAAATATATATTTTTGCAATACGGAGATGATTTAAGGCAAAAAATGTGGTAGAATGTACGGGTGTTAAAGCTTTTTAGGAGGATAACATAATATGAACACAAAACTCAAAGAAATAATTGATAATATAGAAGAAAAGGGGTGTCTGTATGAGGATGCCCTCAAGGAGGCCCGCGCCCGTCAAGAGGTGCTGGCAAAGCCTACGGGAGCCTTGGGGGCTCTGGAGGATATTTCCATTCAGCTTGCCGGCATCACGGGAAAGGTCAAAAACTCCATGAAGCGCCAGGCAGTGGTTATCATGAGCGCCGATAACGGTGTTGTGGAGGAGGGTGTGGCTTCTGCACCTCAGTCCGTGACACTTTCCCAGACTATAAACTTTACACGCCATTATACAGGAGTAAGCTCCATGGCAAAATATTTCGGAATAGACCTTCTGGTGGTGGATACGGGGGTGAAGCTGGCAATTCCCGCGTCATTGTATACCGATGAAATGATCGCATATACGGCTAAAATGCCTCATCTTACCGATAAAATCGTAAACCGTCGTATCGCAGACGGCACCCGAAACCTTGCCAAAGAACCTGCAATGACAGAAGAAGAAGCCCTGCGCGCACTGATGACAGGAATGGAAGCCGCCAAGGCAGTCAAGGACTGCGGCTATGATATTTTCGGTGTTGGTGAAATGGGCATAGGAAATACAACCACCAGCGCATGTGTTCTGGCTGCCCTCTGCGGCAAGACAGGAGACGATGTGGTAGGCCGAGGTGGCGGGCTCAACGATGAAGGTCTTGCTAAAAAAATACATATCGTCGACGAAGCCATCAAGGGGCTGGACCCCGGCCTTGTTATGGATATTCTGACAAAAACGGGCGGCTTTGATATATGTGCCATGACAGGTGCTTTTCTCGGTGCTGCCTATTACAGAATACCTGTTGTAATCGACGGCTACATTTCTGCCGTTGCGGCTCTCTGCGCCTGCAGACTGGCTCCCAATGCCATCAATTTCATGTTCGGCTCCCACCTTTCCAAGGAAAAGGGCTATCTGATAGCCGTGGAGGCTTTAGGTATCAAGCCTTATTTCAATCTGGGCATGAGGCTGGGTGAAGGCAGCGGCTGCCCTATCAGCTTTAAGATAATCGAAACGGCCTGCGCGACTATGAACGGTATGGCTACCTTCGCCGAGGGCGCTATCGACGCAGACTATCTGGAAGAAGGAAAGAAAGGGAATTTCTTTTAATGAATATTTTTATCAGCGGCGGCTGCAAAAACGGAAAATCCTATCACGCTCAGGAGCTGGCACGGAATATGTCCCGGGAAAAGTCTCTTCCCCTTTACTATCTTGCAACGATGATACCCACAGATGATGAGGACAGAGCGCGCATACGCCGCCACCTTTCCGAGCGGGAAGGCTGGGGGTTTGACACCATTGAACAAGGGCGAAACATCTGCGAGGCACTCATAGGTTCTACCCTGTCCGGCGAGAAAGTCTCTCCCGGAGGAGTTTTCCTCCTTGACAGCGTAACAGCACTGCTTTCCAATGAAATGTTTCTGCCGGAGGGCACTGTTGTCCTCGATGCGGCAGAGAAGCTGGCAGCAGAACTGAGCGAGTTCGCAAATCGTACCGGAAACACCGTTTTCGTTTCCGATTATATCTATTCCGACGGTCGGCTCTTTGACGAATACACAGAGAACTACCGCAGGGGGCTTGCGCTTATCGACAGGACTCTGGCCGCATTATGCGATCAGGTCGTAGAAGTCTCCTACGGTTTCAAATACTTATACAAATGATTAATTAAAGGAGTAGTCTGAAGTGAAATTATTAACCGGATTTTTGATGACTTGGGGCAATTTCTGCTCCTTACCCTGCCCTGTAAAGCGCTGGGACGATAACTGCAAAAGCCTGATGCTGGGCTTTCTGCCAACTATTGGTCTTATAATCGGTCTCCTGTGGGCGGGAATTTACGTAGGACTTGTGTATCTGAGCTTTCCTTTTCTGGTAGTCTCCTTTATACTTGCCTTCCTACCCTTTGCCCTCTGCGGCTTCATGCATGCGGACGGCTTCATGGACTGCAGCGACGCAATAATGTCCAGAAGACCTCTTGAAGACAGGCAGCGTATTCTCAAGGATACTCATACGGGTGCCTTTGCTGTTATCAGTGCAGTGTTTATGATTCTGGGATATTTTGCCTTTATCTCCACGGCGGCAAGTATGGGAATGGACTTTGTGAATATCGTCATTATTACAGTGCTGAGCCGGTCAATTGCGGGGCTTGAAGTTCTCCTGAGCAAGCCTCTGGGCACAAGTCAGTATGCGTCTCTTTCCGAAAGCAGCTTTTCCTCTTCAGATGAGACCGAAGCTGAGACCCAAGATGAAGCGGAAGAAAAGCCTGCGGCTGCCACCAAAAAGCAGGGCATCATGCTGCTGCTGATTCAGCTTGTAATCTACACCGCCCTGGGCTTTTGGGCAAGCACATACTATGCATCCACCGCTCTGGTTTACGGAGCCGTGGTTCTCGGAACCTTTATTTCCATAACATACGCCAAAAAACAGCTTGGCGGCATGAGCGGAGATATAGCCGGCTACGGCATAGTCTGGGGAGAATTCTGCGGCGTGGCTATGCTGGTATTCTGCTAGGAGGATATAATAATGATTTTAATTTTCGGAGGTGCATATCAGGGCAAGCTTGAATATGCATTGGATAATTTTAATATGACGGAAAAAGATGTTTTCCATTGCAAAGAGGAAGCTGTGCTTGACCTTTCCTTTAAGGTCATCAGCAATCTGGAAAACTTCGTAATGGGCTGCGTCAAGGAAGGTAAGGAAGCAAAAGATTTACTTTTGGAATACGGCGAAGCCCTTGAGGACAAGATAATCATAGTGACCGATATTTCCCA
>JAEDNK010000092.1 GCA_016302545.1 Bacillota bacterium | reverse complement strand
CTTCATGTTCGTTTCCTTTCCTGCTCAGGCCCGTGCCCGGCATATTTTGATATTTCGCCGCAAAATCCATTACAGCCCCTATACTTTATCACAAACTTATGCGAAAAGCAAGCGGTTTATCATGTTTTTTTCATTTTATATGAGACTTACAATTTCAAAATCAAAGAATTCAGTCAAAAATTTTGTCCGGTACGGTGTATCCGTTTGGAAGTGCGACCATTGCCACATAGTTTCCCTCGCTTTGCACCTGCGCGTTCTGCGCCCAAATCTGTGCGGTTTCAGGATAAAATGTATCATCTGCGGACATGTCTATGCGCCCATTAAAAATATCGATTACTTTCTTAGCATCTTTGGAGTTCGCTGTTTCCACCAGCATTACCTCGCAAAAACCGGTAACTGCATGCTGATAGCACACTTCCTGCTTAAGTTCAATGTCGCCGAGTCCCGGATATATTGTCTCAATGGCAGTCTTATCCGTCGTTTCAAACATCACTGCACTCAAGTCCTCCGTATCCTCCGGCTGTGACGCCATCAAGTTCTGATACACCTGCTGCAAATCATAAGCCTTGCCTTCCTTTCCGCATCCGAACGTAAAAACGGTCACACAAACAATAAGTACGCAAATTGCGATTGTTCTGAAAAAAAATGTTTTTGTCTTCATTTTCTTACCTCCTCAAACTTCAATGTAGTTCCTTTTTACTCTTTTTCTTCACATTTTTATACGCTTTCTACCGGTAAAGCAGCTTCGCAGAACAAATCATACGCGCAAGCCATTCCTGATTTTCATCAACAAATATAGGACTAAGGCTTTCTCTGACATAAATGGTATAACCATATCTGTCCTTTTAATGGAAAGCAGTGACTCGTATTGCCCTTCCGGGAAAAATCTGCAAAGAAACTCGGCAAAAGCAGGTTTTGGTGAGGTAAGGGATGCTGCCATTTTAAGAATGGCATTTTCCCCAAGCTGCGGAGTGGAACTATGAGCCGCTTTTCCATGAAAGATCCGTTTTTGCACACATCCCCATTATCGCTGATACTCTTTATTTCCATCCGTTTTTTAAGATGCTCATAGATTTCATCTTTATGTTGTAATAGATATTCTTCTATTTTGTTTTTTATTTCCTCCATAACCCTATCTCCTTTCCGGTTAACGTCTCTTCCCTGCCGTAAAATTCTCCGGTGAGGGTGATGCCATTTTCCTTTGCATAATCGAGCATAGGATTTATCATATCCCCGGCATCCTCACTTATTACAAATTTTGGAGTTCATCGAAGTTGATTTTTTACTTTACTTTTTTGCAAGCACTGCCACGACGATGCGATCCTTTCCTGCCAGATCCTTAAGCCCTACGATTTTTTCAAACCGCCCTGTATCCTGAAGCAGCTCCTTCACAGCATCCTTCTGGTCGAAGCCGATTTCCACCATTAGAACGCCGCCCTTCTTAAGGTGCTCCGGCGCTTTCTCTGCAATTATGCGGTAAAAGTCCAGCCCGTCCTCGCCTCCGTCAAGGGCCGTCATAGGCTCATGATCCCGGACCTCCGGCTCGAGTCCTTGGATGACCGACGGCGGTATGTACGGGGGATTGGAAATTATCAGATTGAATTTTTTATTTCCCAGCCTGCCGCCCAAAGCATCGAACATGTCACTCTCAACGAATTTCACAGATTTACATCCGTTAAGCGCGGCATTTTTTTTTGCGGTTTCAAGAGCCTCACTGCTGATATCGGAGCAGGTCACACGAGCGCCCTTAGCCAGCTTTGCTATGGATATTCCAATAGCTCCGCTGCCGCAGCACAGGTCCAGCACATCGCCTCCTTTTTTAAGACTATCGGTGTACTCCTGTCCTCTCAGGGTTCTCTTTTCCATAAGCTCAAGGGCATCCTCCACCATAGTCTCTGTGTCCTGCCTTGGAATCAGCACCTTGTCATTGACCTCGAAGGTCAGACCCATAAACTCCTGCGTTCCTGTAATATGCTGAAGGGGTACTCTGGCAGCACGCTTTGCAATCAGATCAAAATACGCCTCGCACTGATTGTCCTGCAGCTCGTCCTGCCATCTGAGCACCAGTGCGGTTCTGTCGATACCCTGCATGTAGCAGTAAAGCTCTCTGGCGTCGATTGCCGCGTCGGCTACGCCTGCGTCCTCAAGCTGCTTTGTCCCTATGTTAATCAGTTCCTTAATTGGCAGGCTCATAATATTCTACCTCACCTTCCACTGCCTTTCCTTCCAAATCGCAGATGCCCTCAAAATACGGCACATCCTCTCCGTCGTTGAGCACGGCCTTTACAGCCGCAATGGCAACCTCAAGCTGCTCTAATGTCGGCTCCTTAGTGGTCAGCTTCTGCAGATAGATGCCCGGCAGGCTGAGAATCTTCACAAGCCAGTTATCGCTTCTGCCCGCCCACTTAAGCAGCTCATAGGAAAGCCCCGCGATTACAGGCAGCACCAGAATTCTGGTTATGATACGCAGAAATAGGTTAGGCCAACCCATAAAGGCGTGTACAAGTACGGCTATGAGCATTACGAAGACCAAAAAGCTGGTTCCACAGCGGGGGTGCAGAGTATAGAAGGTCTGAGCGTTTTCCGGCGTCAGCTCCATATTGTTCTCAAAGCAGTGTATGGTCTTGTGCTCCGCACCGTGATACTGAAAAACTGTCCTGATGTCCTTCATCATGGAAATCAGCCATATATACACCACGAAAATCAGTATTCGCGCCAACCCTTCAATCAGGTTGAGAAGCAGCACGCTGTCTGTCAGGTGTGCCATCCAGCCTACAACCACCGTAGGTAGGAGCATAAAAATACCCACCGACATGATCAGAGCAAGCACCACGGAAAGCACCATGAGGATATTCCAAGCCTTTTCCTTGCCTAGCTTTTCCTCAACCCATATATCGAATTTGTCTTTTTCGTATTCCTCAGGATAGTTTGCCTCCAGCACGTCGGCGGAGTACATGAGTACCTTGGTTCCGTACACCAGCGACGCCACAAAATTCACCACGCCTCTTATCAGCGGGATTTTGCCCAGCTTACTGCCCTTGGGTGTGGGCTGGGTTTTCATGTGTATTTTACCGTTAGGGAGCCTAATGGCGATAGCCGTGCGCTTCGGGCCTCTCATCATGATTCCTTCCATTATGGCCTGTCCGCCTATTGATGTGGGGCATGCACCCTTTAAGAAAATTCTGTTCAAATCCATATTTTAGTCCTCTTAATCTTCTATCAAAACTTTTTTGATTATCTGTATGAAATCCTTGTTGGTTCTGGTATGAGCCAGGTTCTCTACGATTTCCTCGGTCACATCGGCAGTCGGTCTGTTTGCCATGGCGCGGCGCATTGCCCAGATTGCCTCCAGTTCATCCTGGTCCATAAGAAGGTCCTCACGACGTGTTCCCGATTTATTCAGGCTGATTGCAGGGAAAATTCTCTTTTCGGAAAGCTTCCTGTCAAGATGCAGCTCCATGTTGCCGGTGCCCTTGAACTCTTCAAAAATAACTTCGTCCATGCGGCTTCCCGTCTCCACCAGCGCTGTAGCAAGGATAGTGATAGAACCGCCTTCTTCCATCTTTCTGGCAGCACCAAAGAACTTCTTGGGTCTGTGCAGGGCTCCCGGGTCGAGACCTCCGGAAAGGGTTCTTCCCGATGCAGGAACCACCATGTTGTATGCTCTTGCCAGCCTCGTTATGCTATCTAATAATATTACCACATCTTTGCCGTGTTCAACCAGCCTCTGCGCACGGGCCAGCACCATTTCCGCCACCTTCACGTGGTGAGCCGGAAGCTCGTCGAAGGTGGAATATATAACCTCACCGCCTATGAGTGAGCGTTTCATGTCAGTGACTTCCTCCGGTCTTTCGTCTACCAGAAGGACTATAAGCTCTACGTCGGGATAATTCTTTTCGATGGCGTTGGCAACTTTTTTAAGCAGCACGGTCTTGCCCGCCTTAGGCGGAGCCACAATAAGTCCTCTCTGACCTTTACCGATAGGAGCTACAATGTCTATGAGCCTCATGGAAAGATCTCTGGTGCCGTCCTCCAGTCTCAGCCTTTCATAAGGGAAAACAGGTGTCAGGTCGTCAAAATCCGGCCTTCTGATAGCCCGCCCCGGCTCATCGCCGTTAACCGTCAGCACATATAGCAGCGCACCGAAGCGTTCTCCTTCCTTAGGCAGTCTGGTTATACACCGTATCTTATCTCCTGTCTTCAGATTAAATCGCCTTATTTGGGTCGGCGAAACGTAAATATCCTTTTCGCTGGTGAGAAAATTGGAAAATCTGAGGAAGCCGAAGTTGTTTTCCTCCTGTATTTCAAGAATACCTTCCACCTCAGGACGCTCCTGCTTCTGATGGCGTTCCTGTGTTTCCGGTGCTTCTGCAGCCTCAGGCACCGTCGATGCTTCCGCCTGTTCCTTTTCCTTTTCAGTTGTTTCCAATACTTCCTCTGCCGATGTTTTAAGATTCTTTTCTTCCATTACATATTACCTTTGCGGTCAGACACGGGACCGCACCTTTCTCAAGAAATTCTCAGAAATGATCAATTGCAGAAAATAATTCAAAATAGAATATTACAATTACATAGATATAATATACGCTGGCGGCAAAAAAATCAAGAAAAAAGGCTCCGCATTTTTCGTGCGGAGCCTTTATGTACCGTTTAGTTTTAAATATCTTCTCACCTAATACATCTTATTATCGGTTAAAGCTTATTTGCTGTAGTCGTAGAAGCCTACGCCTGTCTTTCTTCCCAGCTTGCCTGCTCTTACCATCTTTCTCAGAAGAGTATGAGCTCTGTACTTAGGATCGCCGTATTCTGTGTAGAGAACGTCCATGATAGCAAGGCACACGTCAAGTCCGATAAGGTCGCCTAATTCCAGAGGTCCCATCGGGTGGTTAGCGCCCAGCTTCATAGCTGTGTCGATACCCTTGGCATCTGCAACGCCGTCAGCAAGGATTCCAACGCCTTCGTTGATCATAGGGATTAAGATTCTGTTTACTACGAATCCCGGAGCTTCAGCAACCTCTACAGGAGTCTTGCCGAGAGCTGCAGTTAACTCAAGGATAGTTGCCTTGGTTTCTTCGGAAGTAGTTAATCCCTTGATGATTTCAACCAGCTTCATTGCAGGAACAGGGTTGAAGAAGTGCATTCCGATAACCTTGTCAGGTCTGCCTGTTGCTGCTGCGATTTCAGTGATTGATAAGGATGAAGTATTAGTAGCGATGATAGTCTCAGGCTTGCAAAGCTTATCTAATTCAGCGAATAATGCCTTCTTTGACTCCATCTCCTCTGTAGCTGCCTCGATTACAAGGTCAGCGTCAGCGATGATGTTGATGTCTGTGGAACCATGAATTCTGCCAAATATTGCTTCTGCCTCTTCAGCTGTGATCTTTTCCTTGGCAACCATCTTGTCTAAGTTCTTCTTAACAGTTGCAAGACCCTTTTCAACTGAGGATTCTCTTCTGGCTCTCATAACTACTTCATAACCGTTCTGAGCTAAAACCTGAATAATGCCGGCACCCATAGTACCTGTTCCTAATACGCCAATTTTTTTCATTTTGAAATTGCCTCCTTTAGTATTTTAATCTTATTAATTTTCAGAAATATGCGAGTTTTAATTCTTGTTAAAAAATTAACCTTACCTATGGCTACATTATACCACACTTTTTTGCAAATGTAACCCTCAAAATGCACCGATTATTGTTTTTTTCTCAGTACTTGACAAGCCAGTCGAAAATTGTTATTTTTAAGGGGAAGGTGGCCGGTCTGATGACGGGCCGGTGTGTGTTTTTTAATTCAAAGGAGGATTTTATCATGAAAAACAAAGTTTTAGTTATTGCTTTAGCACTGGTTTTAGTATTCAGCTGCACAGCTGCGACATTCGCTGATAGTGGCGACGGCGGAGTAATGCCGTTGGATACCAATAGTGTGTATTTTGTCATAAACCGTACCAGTGGCACAACAGCGGATGCCACAGTTGACGTCACATTCACAAGAGTTGCAGACGAATATAGTGTTGTTGTGTACCTTCAAAAGTTGGTTAATGGCGTTTGGAAAAACGATAACACAAACGATGAATATGTCTTTTATAATAACGGCTTTAACTCGGCTGGCTGCCTATTCTCTCATCATTATGATTCACTCAC
>JAEDNK010000091.1 GCA_016302545.1 Bacillota bacterium | reverse complement strand
TCCATGACAAATGTGGATTCCCGTGACGAGGCGGCTTTGCTCAGGCAGACAGAGGAGCTTACAGATGCAGGCTGCCAGATTGTGCGGATCGCCGTACCTGATATGGAGGCTGCAGATACCTTGGGCAGGGTGAAGCAGAAACTGATGCAGAGCGGCAACCGCGTGCCTCTTGTGGCAGACATACATTTTGACTATCGCCTTGCCATAGCGGCAATCAGGGCCGGAGCTGACAAGATAAGAATCAATCCGGGAAATATCGGAAGTCTCGACAGAGTTAAGGCTGTAGTTGAAGCTGCCAGAGAAAGGCAAATACCTATCAGAGTTGGTGTGAATTCCGGTTCCCTGGAAAAACACATACTGGAAAAATACGGCGGAGTCACCGCAGAGGGACTTGCAGAAAGTGCACTGGCGAATCTCAAGATAATTCAGGACATGGATTACAACAATCTGGTGGTGTCCATAAAGTCGTCAGATGTACGGATGAACTATGAGGCACACAAGCTGCTGGCTGCCGGAACGGACTGCCCGGTACACATCGGCATAACTGAAGCCGGTACTTTAGCCCGAGGAAGGGTAAAATCGGCTGTAGGAATCGGCGCACTGCTACTTGAAGGCATCGGCGACACCATGAGAGTATCCCTGACAGCAGACCCGGTGGAAGAAGTTGTCTTTGCCCGGGAAATACTTAGCAGCATCGGACTGAGAAAGTCGGCGGTAGATCTTGTTTCATGTCCGACCTGCGGCAGAACTAAAATAGACCTTCAGAGGCTGGCATCCCAGGTGGAAAACAAACTTCGGCCAATAGAAGAAAAACTGACAGCTGAAGGCAGACCGTCAATCAAGGTGGCTGTAATGGGCTGTGCGGTCAACGGCCCTGGAGAAGCCAGAGAGGCCGACTTCGGAGTGGCAGGGGGCGACGGCAGAGGGATCATCTTTGCCAAAGGCGAAATCCTCATGACCAATGTGCCGGAGGATGAAATCGCCGACAGACTTATAAATGTTATCGAGGAAAAAATATGCGGGAAATAATTGACGGCGCCATCAGCTGGGAGCAGATCGGCGACGGAAAGAGAGATAAAACCGAATATAAATACACTTTAGGAAAAGGCGTCATTCACAAGGATACAGGAGTTCTGACTCTTCCCGTCACCCTCAATTTTGTCATGCCTTTTCTTGACTGCGAGAAAATCAAGGCAGTCATCTTACACAAGCTGGACATGCTCAAGGATGTGGATTTCGAATTTACATATGAGGATATGATTTTAAGCCGGGAGGAAATCATCCGAAACTACATTCCCCATATGATACATATACTCAACGGCTCATTTGTGGCTATAACCAAGGCCATAGAGGAGAAAAACTTTGAGCTTGAGGATGACAGGCTGACCATATATTCCCTGGGAAATGTAGCGACAGAGCAGCTCAATCTGAGAGCAGCGCAGGAATTCAGCAGAATACTGGCCGAGACCTTCGGAATCAAAGTGAAGGTGGAGTTCAGGAACAACGAGGAGCTGTACAGACAAAAGGAAAAGCATTTTCAGGAAAGCGAAGCCAGAGATATAGAGCAGTCCATGAAGGAGCATGCAGAGGATCTCAGACAGAAGGCAGAGTCCAAGGCAAAATCTATCTCAGCGGCGGGAGGCGGAAACGGCAACAACATGCAGTGGAGCGGCAGCGGAAACGGCAGCGGTCCGCAGGGGGGAAACGGCGGCGGTCAGAACGGCTGGGGAGGCCGTGGAAAACGTAGGGAGAAGGAGCTTCCTGCAGAAGGCAACCGAATAATGGGCCGCAATATTGCCGGCGAAGCAAACACTGCTCTGATGGACATAGATCCGTCTCTGGGCACGGTAATCGTGGAAGGCATACTGTTTAAAAAAGATCACAGAGTTATACGCAGCGGCAATTACCTGATTACATTGCTCATTACCGATGAGAAGACGACAATCTGCTGCAAATGCTTTGCATCAGAAACAAAGTGGGGCGAAATCGACACTATGCTGAAATCGGGAGACGGTGTGAAAATTCGCGGAGAAGTCCAGTTTGATACCTTTGAAAACATGAATACCATCATGATGAAGGATATCGAAAAGACGGACAAGTCACCGGGAGACAACCGCGAGGACACCTGTGAGTTCGGAAAGCGGGTGGAACTTCACGCACACACCAAAATGAGCGCCATGGACGGCCTCAACGAAGTATCAGACATTGTGGGCAAAGCGGCAGCATGGGGACAGCCTGCGGTAGCCATCACAGACCACGGTGTGGTTCAGGCCTTCCCGGACGCGGCCAAGGAAGCCAAGAAACAGGCGGAAAAAGGCCGTCCCATCAAGATACTATACGGTATGGAAGGATACGTTTTCGATGACAGCGACTGTATCGGAGAGGACGGAACCATTGACTATAAAAAAAAGGGAACAAACCACATCATCCTGCTGGCGGCAACTCAGGAAGGACTTAAAAACATATACAAACTGGTTTCATTTTCTCATATTGACTATTTTTACAGGCGACCAAGACTGCCTTGGTCAGTGCTGGAAGCCCACAGAGAGGGTATCCTGGTGGGTGGTGCCTGCGAGGCAGGAGAGATATACCGTGCCGTGCTGGACGGAAAGCCTGAGGAGGAGATAGAAAGAATAGCAAGTCGATATGACTATCTGGAGATCCAGCCTCTGATAAACAATCGGTTTCTCATTGAGCAGAACCGTGTCTCCGGTTATGACGACCTGAAGGAAATCAACCGTAAGATAGTCTCTCTGGCGGACAAGCTGTGCAAGCCTGTAGTAGCAACTACGGATGCTCACTATCAGGATGAGGCGTCGGCGATTTACCGAAATATTCTTATGGCTGGGCAGGGCTACAAAGATGCTGAAAACGGTACGGGACTCTACCTCAGGACCACCGATGAGATGCTGGCAGAGTTCAGCTATCTGGGAGAAGAAACGGCAAAACGAGTGGTAATAGATAATACCAATCTTATTGCTGACATGTGCGATGGTGAGATTCTTCCGGTCCCGAAAGGGAAATTTCCGCCTAAAATCGATGGTGCAGAAGAAACACTCCGTACAACATGCATGCAAAAAGCTCATGAAATGTACGGCGACCCTTTGCCTGACCGCATCGGAGAACGCTTGGAAAAAGAGCTTTCCTCTATTATCAATAACGGCTATGCGGTCATGTATGTGTCTGCACAGATGCTTGTACATAAATCCAACGAGGACGGATATCTGGTGGGTTCACGAGGCTCCGTAGGTTCCTCTCTGGCTGCCACCATGGCCGGCATCACCGAGGTAAATCCGCTGGAACCCCATTATATATGCCCTAAATGCAAACACCTTGAATGGGGAGACATGAACCTTTATGATTGCGGTATAGACATGCCGGAAAAAGACTGTCCGAAGTGCGGAACGCCTATGAAGCGTGACGGATACACCATTCCATTCGCGACTTTCCTTGGTTTCGACGGAGACAAGGAGCCTGATATCGACCTGAACTTTGCAGGGGAATACCAGCCCACCGCACATAAGTATGTGGGTACGATTTTCGGTGAAAAAAATGTATTCAAGGCAGGCACAGTAGGTACGGTGGCAGACAAAACCGCTTACGGCTATGTTATGAAGTTTTTTGAGGAAAACCAGCGGCCTATCAATAAGTATGAAGCAGACCGCCTGACACAGCACTGCACCGGCGTAAAGCGAACAACAGGACAGCATCCGGGAGGAATCATCATCGTGCCCGATGACCACGAAATCTATGAATTCTGCCCTGTGCAGCATCCTGCCAACGATGTGAACACTGATATAATCACTACTCATTTCGATTATCATAAGATAGACCAGAACCTGCTGAAGCTGGATATTCTGGGACATAACGTTCCGTCCATGATCCGCCAGCTGCAGGATATGACGGGCATAGACCCGCTGCAGGTTGACCTGACTGACAGGACCGTTCTGTCCATTTTTAACGGTATCGGCGCGCTGAAGATAAAGGATCCGGAGCATTACCGGTTTAAGCACGGTACGTATGCTATACCGGAATTCGGTACATCATTTACACGTGCCATGCTGGATGACACCAAACCGGACAAGTTCGCTGACCTGGTACGTATTTCCGGCTTTTCACACGGCACCGATGTATGGCTTAACAACGCACAGGATTATATACGGAGCGGAGTTGCCACCATGCGTGAGGTTATTTCCACCCGTGATGACATTATGAACTATCTGATTCTCAAGGGCATCGAAAACAAGACCGCCTTCAAGATAATGGAGGACGTTCGTAAGAACAGGCCGCTGAAGGACGAGCAGCTGCAGGTCATGAAAGACCACGGTGTGCCTCAGTGGTATATCGATTCCTGCATCAAGATCCAGTACATGTTCCCGAGGGCTCATGCTGTGGCTTACGTTATGATGTCTTTCCGAATGGCCTGGTACAAGGTATACTATCCTCAGGAGTTCTATGCCACCCATTTTACCAGTGTAGTGGCTAATTTCAATGCGGAAGTGATTCTGAAAGGGCCGGATGCAGTTCTGGATGAAATGGATGCCATCATAGCCAAGGGGACCAATGCTTCTCAGAAAGAAAAGGACGATATCCTCGTTTACGAAGTTGCTTATGAGATGTACAGCCGCGGCTATGAATTCGCGCCGGCTCGTCTGGGAAAATCCTTTGCCATGAAATTCTGGGTTGAGGACGGAAAGGTGCTGCTTCCTTTCGTGGCAGTGGAGGGAGTAGGAGAGACTGCTGCAAAATCATTTGTTGCGGCATATGAAGAAAAACCTTTTGATACCATAGAAGAGGCCGTGCAGCGCGGTAAGCTCAACAAAACCGCAGTAGATGGCCTGCGCAATCACGGAGTATTCGCCGGACTGCCGGAGACTGACCAGCTTTGTATGTTTTAGGTCTGGAAAATTAAGATTTCCAACCGAAATATTCCATCGATTAGACCTCAACTCCACCATTTTTGCGTTTTTTTCAAAAATGGTGGAGTTTTTTCATAGAGTTTGAGCCGCCATTCTTAATGGATAAAAATGCACTTACAAAATCAAAAAAATTTCAATTTACAGCCGTGGAAGTATAAGACCATTTTGCGATTATTTCGCCGTCTGTATTCTTCGTTTGAAAGCATTCCGTTATGTTCCCACAGCAAAAGTTCTCTTTGAGAAAGCAGAATAGTAATGTCAGGGTATACAACAACCTTTTGCCCCTTTTCATCAAACAATATAAGCTTCTTTTCATAATAAAAGGGGATGTGGCGCTGCCAGAGAACATCGATTATGATGGCCTCACCTTTAGAGCGCACATATATTCCGGCACTGGTAAGGCTTTAAGCTGATTTTCAAATTCCCTTTTCTGCTGAAGCTGTTTGATGAGATTTTTGTCATTACTGCCGAGATATTGCAAAGGCACGGACGTGGAGAGACGCAGATAATGTTCAGGATTTGAATTTGAGCGGCATTTTGTAATTAAACGACCTTGCGGCATTTTTTTGAGGGCATCATAACATAGTTCGCGAGCTGCAGTCTGAACTTCCAGTTCGCTTTTAATTCTATCAATAAAACTCATACACACCTGTTTCTTTCTTTATTAGAAAATTATTACACTAACCACCTTACATATTACCATATTATTCCTGATAAATCAACACTAAAAATTTTCTTAAAATTCTCACTCGAAATTTTCTGAAAAGTGTGCTATAATATAAGCAGAAAGAGAAGGTTTTACAGATGTACAAGATTGGCAGCATTGTAGTTTACGGAACGGAAGGCCTTTGTAAAATCTGCGATATAACGGAGCGGACTTTTGGCAAGGAAACCTCGGAATATTATGTGCTCAGCCCGTTGTCAAACGAGGCGGAGACAGTTTTCGTTCCTAAAAATAACGAAAAAATATTAAAAAGAATGAGACCCGTACTTTCTCGGGAAAGGGCTGAGGAGCTTCTTGAAGCACCGCCGTCCCAATATAAAGAGTGGGTAGAAAATGACAGGGAGCGACAGCAGCTGTATAAGCAGATTCTGCTTTGTGGATCCAGTGAGGACCTGCTGATGATGACCAGAGCCCTTTATCTGCACCAGATAGAGCTTTTGGAACGGGGCAGGAGGCTTCACGCAGCTGACGAGAGATTTCTCAAGGATGCGGAAAAGATGCTCTTTGAGGAGCTTGCTTATGTAT
>JAEDNK010000090.1 GCA_016302545.1 Bacillota bacterium | reverse complement strand
GAGAACTTGTCCTCGTATTCCGTGGTGTATCGTGCAGACTCATAAAGCTTCTCGCTCTCCGGACTGTGAAGGTCACGGGTCATTTCTATGATATCATAGCCTGCCGCTGCTATCTCCTCCATGGAAAATTCAAACAGGCCTTCATTATCGGTCTTGAATTCTATTGCAGCCCCGGGCTTCATCACACTGCGGTAGTTCTCAAGGTTTTTATGGTAGGTGAGCCTGCGTTTTGCATGGCGGGCCTTTGGCCACGGGTCGCTGAAATTGAGATAAAGTCCTGACAGTTCCCCTTCTTCAAAGTAATCTCTCAGATCATGGATGAAATCTATGAAAATCCTCAGGTTGCAAAGCTGACTCTCCTGTGCTTTTTCCATGGCTCTGAGCACCACGCTGCTCTGCCCTTCTGCCGCTATGTAGTTTACATCAGGATTTGCAGCTGCCCGGCTTGTAATAAACTTGCCCTTGCCGCAGCCGATCTCCAGCATTATAGGATTGTCGTTTCCAAATACCTCCGCCCATCTGCCTCTGCAGGCACGCGGGTCATCTATGAGAAAGGCGGAATTGGCCGCCAGTCTTTCATCTAAATTTTTAATGTTTCTCTGTCGCATTAAAATATCCTCGACTCTATGATTATCACTGCCAGAAACAGAGCCTGCAAAGCGAAGGCAACATAATCCCTGCGCTTAAGCTTCATCTCATTCATTCTGGTCCTGTTTTCGCCACCTCTGTAGCACCTGGCTTCCATGGCCATAGCAAGTTCCTGAGCGATTCTGAAAGCGCTGACAAAAAGAGGCACCAGGATCGGTATGAGACTCTTCGCTCTCTGAATCAGATTCCCCGTCTCGAAGTCTGCTCCTCTGGCCTGCTGAGCCTTCATAATCTTATCCGTCTCCTCCAGAAGAGTCGGAATAAATCTGAGGGCGATAGTCATCATCATAGCAATTTCGTGAGCCGGCACACCGATTCTTTTAAAAGGTGAAAGAAGCCTTTCGATTCCATCTGTAAGACTCAGCGGTCTGGTACAGAGAGTCAGCATTGAAGAACCGATAATCAGCAGAATCAGTCTCACTGCCATAAACACCGCTGTCCTGAGGCCCTCTGCTGTAATTCTGAGAAATCCCCACTGCCAGAGAATGCGGCCGTCTATCATAAACATGTTCAGAGTAAATGTGAACAGCAGAATTATGATTATGGGTTTGAGACCGCGGACAATGAAACTGAAGGGTACTTTGGATACGGCTATCACCGTTCCCAGACACACCGCTGCTATGGCAAAGCCGATAAAATTATCTACGATAAAAAGCTCTATTATGAACAGCAAAGTAGCTATTATTTTTACTCTCGGGTCCAGCCGGTGAATAACTGAATTTCCCGCAAAATACTGTCCTATGGTTATATCTCTGATCATTTAGCTTTCCTTTTTAAGTATGCGGCAATCTGCTCTGCCGCAGTATCTGTGTCTAAAATAGTGGCTTCAAGATCCACTCCTCTCTCTCTGAGAGTCTCCGTAAAGGCTGTAACAGGAGGAAGTTCCAGGCCCACAGCCCTCAATTCCTCTTTCTTAGAGAAAACTTCATAAGGAGTTCCCGCTGTTACCAGCCTGCCGCTGTCTATTACCACCACTTTGTCGCATAATCTTGCGATATCGGCCATGTTGTGTGAAACAAGAATCGTGATATTTCCTGTCCTTCTGTGGACTTCCTCCACCATGGCCAGTACGTCCTTGTGGGCTTTAGGGTCCAGCCCCGCCGTAGGCTCGTCCAGAATAAGCACCTCCGGACGCATGGCAACTACGCCCGCAATGGCCACACGCCTTTTCTGTCCTCCTGACAGTTCAAAAGGAGACCTGTCTTTAATTTCCTCATAGTCCAATCCAACCAGTTCTATGGCTTCGCGGACTCTTTCATCGATTTCCTCCCGGGAAAGTCCCAGATTCCCGGGTCCGAAGGCAACATCCTTTGCAACTGTCTCTTCAAAGAGCTGATACTCAGGGTACTGGAATACCAGACCGATTTTTTTCCTTATCTGTACCATGGATATTCCCGGCTGGGTAATGTCTGTATCTCCTATTACTATGCTGCCGCTTTCAGGCTTCAGCAGCCCGTTGAGATGCTGCAGCAGCGTGGACTTCCCGGAACCCGTATGACCGATAATTCCAACAAGCTGACCGTCATCTGCAGTAAAGGATATGTTATCCAGGGCCAGCTGCTCCGAAGGCATGCCTTTATCATATATGTGAACCAGATTTTCTACTCGTATTGACATATGAATTCTACCATCTTTTCTTCAGTAATAATGTCCTTTGGCACATCTATGCCTGCCTTGCGCAGCTTGGCGCCCATTTCTACCATGAGAGGAACATCCAGATTAACAGACCTTATAAGTTCTTCCTGTTCGAAAACCTCCTGAGGAGCTCCATCCAGCAGAATGCGCCCTTCATGCATGATGATAACACGGTCTGCTCTCACCGCTTCGTCCATGAAATGAGTGATAAGTATGACGGTTATGCCTTCCGCATGAAGTTCGTCAATTATAGACATAATCTCCGACCTGCCCTTAGGATCCAGCATGGCTGTAGGCTCGTCGAAGATAATGCACTTTGGTTTCATAGCTACTACACCGGCAATGGCGATACGCTGCTTCTGTCCTCCGGAAAGAAGATGGGGTGCTTTTTTCTTGAACTGACCCATATTCACATCGGCAAGAGCCTTATCAACTCTCCGCCGGATTTCTGCAGGCTCGATGCCGAGATTTTCCGGTCCGAAAGCCACGTCATCCTCTACAATAGCAGAGACCAGCTGGTTGTCGGGATTCTGAAAAACCATTCCCGCAGTCTGCCGTACATTCCATATGCTGTCGTCATCCCGGGTATCGAAGCCATCCACATAGATAACTCCTTCTGTAGGAAGCAGCAGGCCGTTAAGGTTTTTTGCCAGAGTAGATTTACCGGAACCGTTTTTACCTATGATAGCGGTAAAACTGCCCCTTTCTATCTCCAGATTCAGATTGTCAATGGCCCTGACCGGCTGACTTTCATCACCTCTGGTATATTCAAATATCAGGTTTTCTATGGTTATGATGTTATCCACTTATTTCTCTTCCTTGTAATATTTATCCATATAATTGGAAAGCTGTCTTGCGTTGAACTGTCCCGGAGCCGTAGGTACTGACCCGCAGGCATAGGAAATTACGGAGCCAAAATCTCCGGCACATATCCTGCTGACCCGTCCTTCCTCTCCCATAGCGATAGCCACGATAGGTTTGGCGCCGCTGAGCTGCGAATATGCGGAGGCTCCTTCAAGAATGCTGTATGTGTCCACCTCTTCTGCGGCAAAGCAGGCAACTTTAAGTATATCTCCGCCTGTTTTTTCCAGTCTGATGAACATTTCAGCGATTTCATTTCTATCCGGCATGCGACTGAACTCATGGTGAGAAACCTCAGTCTTCACTCTTTTGCGTTTTGCCATCTTGATGAGCCTTTCAATCTCCGGATTGTCAGCATCGATGTCAATCATATCAGCAACTTCAACAGCCCATCCCATTACTCTGTTGGCCTTTCTTACAGCCGCTTCTCCTTCTTCTCCATCGGCAGCCTTGTAATCAATGCTAAAAGTTTTTCGTCCGCAAAGTTTCTTCACTTCCTTCGCATCCGCCAGAAAGCTTTCTTTTGTGTAACCGTAAGCGCCCTCCATACTATCTGCGCACCACTCGATAATCTGGGCATACTGTCCGAATTCGGCAATCTCGTGTTTAACCTCTAAAAGGTTTTTGCATGACAGAGACAGACAGATTTCAGGTCTCTTTGTTTTACGCTTCCTCAAATTCAACCGCACTTTCAACTGTACTTTCCTCTTTCTTTATATTTTTTTCTTTATTTTTATTAATACACCTGTATACCAGATACAGGACATGGAAAACTGTCAGCAGCAGCACCGCAAAGGATGCAATATATCCCGGAGCTCCGAAACGCGTCCCGAAAACATCCCACAGAAATACCAGCGGCGAACCTTCCGATGCCTCGTTGAGAAAAAGGTAGTTCTCCTCTATCAGGGTATTGAGAATATAAATCGGCACAGCGCAGACAGCCAGAATTCCTGCAGTGGTCCAAAGTCCCTTGTAGTCAGCCATTATTTCTCCTGCCGCATATAGCATAGCCACATAGATTACTATCCAGCCGTGAAAAACAAAGCTATGTATGCACATGAAGTTAAAAAAGGGGTATTCGGTCCAGTTACAGAACAGTAAAGCTGAAATCGCTCCCGGTAAAAAAGCATACGCCAGCATCTGTCCGGAAATGCGTTTGTTTTTGCCGAAAGCGTCCCACAGCATAGCAAAAATAGCAAGGCCGCAAAGATGAAGAGGCAGATAACCCTTCATAGGGGCGCCTATGACTATGAGTATGGCATCCTTGAGAATTTCCGAGCAAAGGAGGGCTATGGCAAAGAATTTTCTCGTTTTTTCTCTCTGCTCTTCCGTCTGTTTCATATAGTATCCGGTCATTACGACTGCTGCGGCTGCAATAGCCACAAGCCATATCAGATGTCCCGGGCAATAAAGGTCAAAGCCTATATCCAGTCCGCGCTCTTCTATTTTCAGCGTGTTTATAAAGAAATATTCAAGTTTCATCGACAGTTACCCCATTTCTTGTGTTATATATTTTTTGTTCGCCAAATCCGAAAAAACGCACTGCCTTTATTCTAACACCGACATGGTATTATGTCAAAATTTATTTGCAGGTTTCCGCAGGGGCTTCCGCCCTAGTACCCGCCGAGGCTATAAGGTCCGCACCCAGTCCCAGGAGGTTTCTTGCCAGCACTGTTCCCGGTTTCACCGAGCCCGTCACCTTTATTCTGTTTATTTCCTCCATCATTTCAAAAATCCTGTCCTTTGGTATTTCCGCGGAAAGTCTGACGGGCAGTACAGGAAATTCCTTTGAATCTGTCCTTACGGTTGTGGAAAGGCTGCGGCAAGGGTCTGTCATTTCCTTTACTGCAAATTCCTTTCCGCGTACACATCTGTTTCCTGTCACCTCTATTTTATCAGGTGCTTCTTTCGATGCCGTCATCCTGCATCCGTTAGGGCACACGATGCATATCATTTCTTTTATGGTTTTATCCATGGTTTCTTATCTCCTTCAGGTATTTTATCGTCGCCTCAGGTATTCCATGGCCGACCTGCCGGCGGCTTCGCCGCTGGCGGAAACGTAATCCACCAGGTCGAAGACGCGGAGTGCGTTTCCGCAGGCGAAAACCCCGGGCACGTCTGTCATCTGGTTTTCGCCGCAGGTCGGGCAGCCTGTGGCTTTATTCACAGTCACTCCCACCGACTCTGTCAGCTCATTTTCAGGTATGAGACCAACAGAAAGTATTAGCCCATCGCACTCAACTTTCCTTGCAGTCTCAGGCATCGGTTTCTTATTTTCATCAACTTCGCATATTTCCACAGCCTCCACTCTGTCACGACCGAATACTCTGGTAACTGTGTGGCTCAGATGAAGGGGTATGTCATAGTCAATGAGACACTGCTGCACGTTTCTGGCCAGCCCCGACGGTTCAGGCTGTATCTCGTATACACCTTCCACCTCTGCTCCCTCCAGAGTAAGACGTCTTGCCATTATCAGACCGATATCTCCGCTTCCGAGAATAACGCACCTTCTGGTAGGCAGCTGTCCCTTTATATTGATCAGGTGCTGCGCCGTACCCGCCGTAAAAATTCCTGCAGGTCTGGTGCCGTGTATGAACACCTGTCTTGCAGTCCTCTCACGGCAGCCTGTGGCAAAGATAATGGTTCCCGTGTTAACGATCCCGACTCCGCTGCTGCACACGGCTTTGATAGTGAATCCTCCGCCGTTTTTTACGATATCCGTTACAAAAGTCGTGAGCATTGATTCTATACCCGCCGCCTCAAACGCATCTATAAAACGCTGCGCATATTCCGGTCCCGTAAGCTTTTCTTCATACCGCACCAGTCCGAAGCCGTCATGAATGCACTGCTTCAGGATTCCGCCCAGCCTCTCTTCTCTTTCGATAAGCAGCACCTTGCCTCCTTCCTTATGTGCCTCCAGAGCTGCTGCAAGGCCGGCAGGACCTCCGCCGATTACTGTCACGTCAAAATTCATTTCTTCATTCATCAGCTGCCTCCTTCCCGGCGTTTCCCGCTGCAGTAACCGCTGCAG
>JAEDNK010000089.1 GCA_016302545.1 Bacillota bacterium | reverse complement strand
ACGAAACACGCTCGGTAATCAGACTTGTTATCAGCTGGGGCTCCACTGAGGAAGACGTGGATGCTATACTGGCGGCACTTTAAAGCCAGTCTGACGCAGTTTCCACAAAAATCAGCAAAAAACCTCTGTTTGGTGGGGGATTCTCCTCAAAAAACAGAGGTTTTTCTTACATTATTTTGCTTTAATGCCTGAATTTATCCAATCTACAGCCCTTTTCCTCCACTCAGATCAGCATTTTTCATCTTTTTTTGGGGGACAACGGTCACTCCACCTCTGCCTCCACATAAACCTCGGTCTTCCCGAATTTCACTGCTTCCACCTGATTCAAATCAACAGGCATAGACCACTGATATTTCATCTGCCATGAGCCTTCTTCAAGCTGCACGCCGCTTCCGCCTGTAACGCCTATCTCACTGCCATCCTTAAAAATCAGTCTCGGCAGCTCGCTGTGAGCCTCGTTTTCTCCTTCAAACATATATTTTATTCCTACCATGTTTATCTGAATATCCCTTACTCTGCACATGGTCTCCTCGCCGCCAAGGGTAAATACTGCATCCGAATCAGGTGCTGTCAGCATTTCTTCAGATTCCGCTGCGGGCACTTCAAACTCAAAGCTCCAGGTCCCCTCCTGCAGTACATATTCCTTTGTGCCTGTGACGATACCGCGCTTCTTTTCCACAAAATCAGATATTGACAGCATGAAATGCATATTGCCCCCGTCAGCCAGAGCAGCTTCAGCTGATTCCGGACTTATTTCTCCTTCGAAAAGCATCTTCAAAGAAGAACCGCCTCTGGCAGTCTGAGTTATGCTGCTGCCGCACTGACCAAGCTCTCTGCCGTCCTCGGACACAATCCTCAGGTCACTTTTCCTGCAGCTGTACCCGTTATCCTCATCAAACTTCATTCCCTCTGCATTGACCATAAGCCAGTAGTACCCGTCACTGTAAGCCACTGAATCCACTGTAACTGTCAGATTGCCAACAGTCTGGCTGATTCCTACAGGTGTGGAAAGGCTCTCAACTATCTGCTGCTGTTCTGCAGGCATTTCACCGTCATTATTGTATCCCCATTCATCAGAGAACCAGCTTTTCAAGCCCCCGCCTGCAGTTACTGCCAATGCCGTGCCTGTAATAAGCACAACCGCCATACAGACTGCCATAGCCATTGAAAACCTTCTTCTGCCGTGTAAGCTTCTTTTTTCTTTACCTTCTGCAGCAATGCCGAGAACTTTCTCTCTGGCATCTATCCCCAGCTTCACCTGATCAAAGGCATCTCTATAAGCGCTTCTGTACAGGCTTTCCTCTGCTTTCTCTCTCCCACTTTTTATCTCGTTCATTTCATTTCCTCCTCTAATACCGCTCTGAGCTTTTCCCTGCCTCTGGCAAGTCTGGTCTGTAAAGTTGATATTTTACTTCCTGTAAGCTCAGCAATCTCCTTCGCCGAATACCCCTCGTAATAATACAGATACATGGGAACCCTGTACTTGGGCGGCAGTCCGGCAACCTTCATGAGAAGGCTCTGCTGAAGGCCGTCTGTGCCGTCTGCAATATTAAGCACCTCCTCAAATGATGCCTCCCTCTTTTTCCACGGCAGCCCGACAAGGCGTTTTGACTCATTTACGGCCACACGTATAAGCCAGTGCCTGGCATGTTCCTCACTTTCAAAATCCGGATCTGACCTGTAGAGTCTCAGCATCACATTCTGAACCACATCCTCCGCATCGGCTGCACTTCCTGAAGCATTAAGCGCTATGCGATAGACCATATCCATATATTGTTCTGCCAGAGCAGTGAACCTGCTTTCGTTCATCATCACCTATACCTCTGTTTCTTTTCTGAAAAGCTTTTCATCATTAATACCCGCCGGCAGGGAGAAATATCCCATAAAAAAACTCTGTTTACAGGGGAAATTTTTTCACCCGCAACAGAGATTCTTTTAATGATTTTCTATAAACGTGGAAAACACCACCTGAGTTTCCGTCTTGCCGAAGCTCTGCAGCTTGCCCAGGAATATCTCCAGCATCACTGTGCTTGGAAAGGCAGCCTTGACTATCATGGAATAGGGCCCTGTTATATGGCTGCATTCCATGACGCATTCCTGCTTGCCTACAAATGTATAGAACTTCTTTATATCCTCAGGGTTAACTGTTATCATAATATATGCCTTGACCACGTATCCCAGTTTTTCAATATCAATTTCCGCATGGTATCCCTTGATATATCCTTCCTTTTCAAGCTTTTCTATTCTTGCGGAAACGGCAGGAGTTGTAAGGAATACTTCTGCCGAAAGATCTTTCAGCGGAATTCTGGCATTTTCCCGCAGTTTTTTAAGTATTTCTTTATCTATTGTATCCAATGCTTTCATTACCAACTGACCTTCTTGTCTATTACATGTTTAAAATATCATAGCATTCGTCAAATCAGGTACAGTATATCATATAACTTCAAAAAATGAAAGCCGCATCATTCACGATGTTAAACTTAAATAAAGAGGCTCTTAATGATTTCAGGCATCCGTTTGCATTCGTCAATTGTGTTTGATGCGACGGAAACCCTTATACCCTTGCTTAAAGGTACGGTAAAAAGATTCTTTTCCTGCAATTTTGCGCAGATTTCATCAGGATTATCACACGGAATTGTGATAAAGAATCCAGAATCATATGGTATGATATCCAGGCCGACTTCCTTTGCCCTCTCCACGAAAGCTGTTCCTCTCCTGCGGAGTTTTACAAGCCAACCCTCTCTTTCTTTTTTTACTTCCTCATAAAGCTCCGGGTTTTCCAGAATGTTTGCGATTACCTTCATGGCAGCTCTGTTTCCATTGGACCAGGAACCCCTGGACTGGACGCTTACAACATCTCTGAATTCATCAGCAATCTCCTTTGTAGGTGCCATACACATTATTGCTCCGCAGCGCATGCCGTACATTGTGTATCCCTTTGAAGCGCTGAATGCAATCAGCGGTAAAATATTTTCAGGAAGTCCGACTAATTTGTTCAGGAACCTTCTGTATTCATGGGCATCTCCTGAAAAATCCAGATAGGCAATATCCACCAGAACAGCAATTTTTTTATTTTTATACTTCTTGATTACAGAAAGCACATTGTCCCAGTCCGCATAAGTAAAAGTATATCCCGTCGGGTTATGAGCAGGGGTGTTTATAATCACCACAGTCTCATCCTGCACTTTCAGAATCTTATCCAGTTCAGCATCAAAGCTTTTGTAATTTACATGTTTATTTTCATCGAACAGCTGGTATGTGGCAACCTCTCTGCCGATTTCCTGTGCGATAATATTATATGGACTCCAGTGCCAGTCGGATGTGAGAATCTTATCTCCGGGTTTTGTGTATGCGGAAACAGCATGTCTTATTGCTCCCGTTCCTCCAGGAGTATAGCAGGCTCTGATGTGACAGCCTTCAGGTACTCCGTCTATAAAAACTATGTTCTTTACCGCTTCGAGATACTCAGGAAGTCCGGTAATAGGTGCGTAAGGTGCATAATCCTCCGGTCCCAGCATCCTGATTGCTTTCATAACAGAATCCAGCACTACAATTTTTCCTTCATCATCAAGAAGAACGCCAATGGTAGAATCTATAACCTTGTCCTTTCCCAGCTCAGCCTTCCTCTCCTTGGCCTTCTGAGATACTCCGAACAATTTATCCGGAACACCGATACTTTTTCTTCCGTTTTCATTTGCAATAATCACTGTAATCTACCTCCTTTAAATCGGATACGCTTTGTTTGTATAATCAAATCTGTCAGGGTCGAGGCCTTCTTTTCTTGCCGCTCTGCGTTTAAAATACTCTGAGGCGACCTGAGGGAAAAGAGCATAACTTAAGATGTCTTCATCTTTTTCCTTGAAGCTTCCAAGCTCCTTCTCCAGACTGTCAAGTTCAGGCTGGATTAAATCTGCCGGCCTTACCGTAACAGGTTTTTCGTCTCCTATAGCTTTCTTCAGCACCTCCTCATTAAACGGAACTGCCGTTTTTCCATACTCTCCTCTCAGGATTCCCTTGGTTTCCTTAGAGATAATCTTATATCTTTCTCCGCTGAGAACATTGAGCACTGCCTGAGTACCCACTATCTGAGATGAAGGAGTTACAAGGGGAGGCTCTCCAAGATCTTCCCTTACCCGCGGAATCTCTTTAAGGACTTCGTCGTATTTATCCATAGCCTTCTGTCCTTTAAGCTGAGATACCAGGTTAGAAAGCATCCCGCCCGGTACCTGATACAGCAGACCTTCAAAGTCTATGCCCATAACCTTTGGTTCTATAATTTTCTCATCTAAAAATCTGTCTCTTATGCCTTTAAAATGATTTGCGATTTCTGCCAGCTTTATCTGGTCCAGACCTGTATCCTGCTCAGTGTCCCTGAAAGCTTCTACCATCACTTCTGTTGCCGGCTGACTGGTCCCGAGAGCAAAAGGCGAAATTGCAGTATCTATTCCGTCACATCCTGCAGCTGCCGCCTCCATATACACAATAGGAGCAGTTCCGCATGTGCAGTGGCTGTGAAGCTGTATAGGAACCGAGACAGTCTCCTTAAGGGCAGCAACAAGCTTTCGCGCTTCCTTAGGAAGCAGTATTCCTGCCATGTCCTTAATACAAATTGAATCTGCACCCATACTCTGCATATCATCGGCAAGCTTTTTCCAGTAATCAAGTGTATATGCTCTGCCGGTTGTATACGCCATCGCAAGCTGCACATGTCCACCTTCTTTTTTAGCTGCATTGACCGCCGTTTCAAGATTCCTCAGGTCATTCAGCGCATCAAATATTCTCATTATTTCAATACCGTTTGCAATCGATTTCTGAACAAAGTATTCAACAACATCATCGGCATAATGTCTGTACCCCAGCAGGTTCTGCCCCCTGAGAAGCATTTGCAAAGGTGTTTTTTTAACTCTTTTCTTTATTTCTCCAAGCCGTTCCCAAGGATCCTCGTTCAGGAATCTGAGACATGCATCAAAAGTTGCTCCGCCCCAACATTCAAGGGAGTAATATCCTATTTCGTCCATCTTTTCCAGGACAGGAATCATGTCATCAGTGCTCATGCGGGTTGCGGCAAGTGATTGATGACCGTCTCTCAGCACGGTCTCGGTTATTCTAAGCTTTTTCATTGCAATTCACCTCAATTCCTATATTCCGAAAATAGCCATAAATACGCCTGCTACCACTGCAGTGCCTATTACGCCTGCAACATTAGGCCCCATGGCATGCATAAGAAGAAAGTTTGTCGGATCTGCCTCTGCACCGACCTTCTGGGCCACGCGAGCTGCCATAGGAACAGCCGAAACTCCTGCCGAGCCGATAAGCGGATTAATCTTTCCTCCTGAAAGCTTGCACATGATCTTTCCAAAAATCACTCCTGCAGCGGTCCCGAAGCAGAATGCGGAAAATCCTATGATAACGATCTTGATTGTATCCCATTTAAGAAAAGCTTCAGCACTGGTGGTCGCACCTACTGAAGTTCCCAGCAGGATTACCACGATGTACATCAGTGCATTTGACGCTGTTTCAGTCAGCTGTCGAACAACTCCGCTTTCTCTGAAGAGATTTCCCAGCATGAGCATGCCTACAAGCGGTGTTGTGGACGGAAGCAGACCGCATACCAGAATCGTTACTATTACAGGGAAGAGAATTCTTTCCTTTTTAGAAACAGTTCTGAGCTGCTCCATCTTAATCTTTCTTTCCTCCTCAGTGGTCAGTGCCTTCATTATCGGAGGCTGTATGATAGGTACCAGTGACATATATGAATAGGCTGCAACCGCAATTGGTCCCATTATATCGGTCTGCCCCAGCTTCATGGCCAGAAAAATTGATGTAGGGCCGTCAGCTCCGCCGATTATAGCGATTGCAGCGGCTGCCATATCATTGAATCCAAAACCCATGGCCAATATATATGCAGCAAATATTCCAAACTGTGCCGCTGCCCCAAGCAGGAAGCTCTTTGGATTTGCAATCAGCGGTCCGAAGTCCGTAAGTGCTCCCACTCCCAGAAAAATCAGGGACGGCAGTATAGTCCACTCGTCCAGCATATAGAAGTAGTGCAGCAGCCCGCCTTCTTCCATAATTGGAGGATATATATTTACAAGCAGCATTCCAAAGGAAATGGGCAAAAGCAGCAGAGGTTCATATTGCTTGGCGATAGCCAGATACATGAATCCACATGCCACAGCAATCATCAGGAAATTTCCTGCTGTAAGGGTTCCCAAGGCCGTCTGCGCTGCCAGATTTCCCAGAGTATCAAATATATAACTCATGACCAGCCTCACTTTCCCTTATTT
>JAEDNK010000088.1 GCA_016302545.1 Bacillota bacterium | reverse complement strand
CAGGAAGGCAAGTCCGATGCCTCCAAGGCTGCCGCCCCCTTCCCTAAAGAGATATCCGAAGTAGGTGCTGTTTCCCACATTGGTTCCCATGAGGAAAAAAGCGCATATCAGCAGGCGTACATATTTTTTATTTTTGAAAAGCTCCGAGGCCTTTATTTTCTTTTCCGGCGAACTGTAGTGGTTAGGTTCTTTGACACCCATTACTACAAATGCAGCTATGATAAAGGCCGCCGAATACACGTAGAAAATAATTCTAAGTCCGTGAGTCTCCGCATACTGTCCCGTGAAAAATACCGCCATAGCGTATCCAAGAGCTCCCGCCGCCCGGACCACCGCAAAGCTGTTGTCGCTTTCCATGACCAGGGAGTCACATAGTCCGTGAACCGGTCCCTGAAAGAAATACATTACCGAATAGATTGCGGCATATATAATGAAAGCTTTCGTGGAAAGGCCGGAAACCGACATAGCCGCTGCACCCACAAACATAATTGCAATGACACGCTTCTTATGTGATGCGTTGGCATATACCTTTCCCCAGAACATTCCTCCCAGCACCGCTGCAGCTGTCCCCAGAGATGTGACTGTCCCTACCTGTGTACCTGAAAATCCGATGGAGCTCAGATATTGTCCTATCAGCGGACACAAAACTCCAAGGGGACAATATATTAAGAAATAAAGCGCGAAACATCTAATCATTTTTTACACTCCTGCCATTTTACATGAAAAATAGTATAACAAATCAGCCGCCGACAAACAATAACAAGTATTAAATTATATCAATTCGGAGGTGCTAATGTGTTAATCGTAGCAATCAGAACCTTTGTCCTTTACATCATCGTGCTCATAGCCGTGCGTATAATGGGAAAATCAGAGCTTTCAAAAATGTCTCCTTTCCAGCTTGTGATCGTATTCATGATAGCCGAACTTGCCGCCATGCCCATCGACGACCCCACCACATCGCTGATTAACGGAGTTATGGCAATCTTTACCCTGATGTTCCTGCAGGTGCTCATCGCATTTCTTTCCATTAAGTGTGAAAAATTTAAAAATCTCGTTTCGGGCAAACCCAGCATTCTCATCGAAAAGGGAAAGCTTAACATCAAGGAGATGGGAAAGCTCAGAATAACCAGCACCGACCTGCTGGAACAGCTGCGGCTTGAAAACTGCCCTTCCTTCAGCAATGTGGAATACGCCATTATGGAATCCAACGGACAGCTGACAGTCATTCCCAAAGCAGACCAGAAACCGCTGACTCCTAAGGATATGGGTCTCACGGCAAATGAAGGACTGCTTCCCATGATTGTAGTTTCAGACGGAACCCTATATTTGAAAAATCTGCTGGCTTCAGGCACACCGGAGGATCTTTTTAAACAGAAACTGGCTGCTGCAGGCATTATGTCTTACGACAACATTTTTCTGGCTTTTTACGACGAAAACAAGAGTTTTCATGTATATCTTCGCTCGGATAACTCAACGCCTTTTGCATCGGAGGTGAAAATATGAGAGACCTGATTATATCAATTGCAGCAGTTGCCCTGCTTATAGGCACATGGCTTGTATTCTTTGATTATTCCTCTGACAATATCGACTCCTACACACACTCCTTAAAAAAGGAGATAATCCCGGCTGTGGAGGCTGAGCAATGGGAAGAAAGCAAACAGCTTATGAAAGAGCTCGACAAGGACTGGCATAAGTATAAAAAAGTGGCATTGCTTTTCCTTGACACACAGACGGTCAATGAAATTGACTATTCCCTGGCAAGGGCAATTAAATATGTAAAGGCGGAGGATGTGTCCAACTCCTCCGGCGAGCTGAACTCCATGATAGAGCAGCTGACCTTCCTCAAAAAGAACGATGAAGTCTCAGCATCAAACATTCTTTAGATTATAAGATTACGCAGATATTGCACTGAAAAGTAAAAAAGGCCATCTCTGGCCTTTTTTACTGAATTATTTCATACATTTTTGTTGCGGCTTCTTTTTTACAAGATTCGCAAAGTTCCAAAACCCTGGCTGACACCGAGCTGTTGCCAAATTCGATATGGATGATGTCACCCACTTTGACTTCAGTACCGGCTTTTGCAGGCTTCCCGTTTATGGAAATACGCCCCTGATCACAAGCTTCTTTCGCTACGGTCCGCCGTTTTATCAGTCTGGAATTTTTAAGAAATTTATCGATTCTCATAACGCCTTTCATAAACCTATAATGAGCTATTAGGTTTAAATTTCTTCGGTCCGAAGACCGTGTTATAAAAAAGGTAATTTCTCACCTTAATTATCATAATCAATCAATAATAAATTGACATTATTATACGCTGACTATTTATTTACAGCGTCCTTTAAAGCTTTACCTGCCTTAAAAGTAGGAGCCTTTGATGCAGCGATTTCGATGATCTCTTCAGGCTGTCTAGGGTTTCTTCCCTGTCTTGCCTTTCTTTCCTTAGTTTCGAAAGTACCGAAACCGATTAACTGTACCTTATCACCTTTAACTAATGCTTCTTCAATGCTTGCAACTAAAGCATTGATAGCTGCTTCTGCATCCTTCTTAGTAAAATTAGTTTTCTCTGCTACTGCAGCTACTAATTCAGCTTTGTTCATTTAAAGTTCCTCCTTCATAATCTAACATAATATAATACCAGTACATAGTTACACGGAACGCTCTAAATCCTTAGCTTCATTCCATAACTCGTCCATCTCAGACAGGCTCATATCCTCAAGAGCTCTGCCGCAAGCCAAAGCACTATCTTCAATATGAGTAAACCTTCTTATGAACTTGTTTATAGTATAATCCAAAGATGCCTCCGGGTCAATGCCTAAAAATCGGGAAACATTAACAACCGAAAAAAGCAGGTCACCAAGCTCCTCCTCCAAAGCCTTTCTATCAGCGGATTCAGCCATGCAGCACTCCGTCAGCTCGCTGGTTTCCTCACGAACCTTATCAAAGGCTTCCGATACATCATCCCAATCGAAGCCTACCTCTGCGGCCTTCTTCTGAACCTTATAGGCTCTGGTCAGCGCAGGCAGGGCTCTCGGCACCTTGGCAAGTCGAGAAGCCGTCTTTTCCTCGCCTCTCTCCTTTTCTTTGATATTTTCCCATTTTTCAAGGACTTTGTCAATAGATTTTGGAGTATTATTTGCGTTTTCCTGCAAAAAAACATGAGGATGACGGCGAATCATCTTTTCACATTCCTCGTTAATAACATCCTTCAGGTCGAAATTGCTCGCTTCCTCTCCTAAAATGGAATGAAATACCACCTGTAGTAGTACATCTCCCAGTTCCTCCCGCAAATTAACCATATCTTGATTGTCGATAGCATCTACGGTTTCGTAAGCTTCCTCAAGCATTCCGGGTCTCAGGCTTTCATGGGTCTGAACCCTGTCCCAAGGACACTGGACCCTGAGCACCTTTACTATTTCATAAAGACGGTCGATTGCACTCCGGTTGTCCGAAGCCTCCTCACATAAATGAATATACTTTTCTTTTACCATTATTATTACCTCAAATTGTCCGGTTATTTTATAAATTTATCAAGTATTCTGACAAGCTTGTCGCCCTTAGGAAGTCTTGCTATTTCTTCCTTGGCTATAGCCTTGAAGCCCAGTATAAGGATACCGTAAACAATCACACCTATGAATATAGCTCCAAGACAGGCGATATCGTTGGAGGAGGTGGCCATGAAAAGCAGTTTGTACGAGGAAAATGCACAGACCCCCATGATTGCGGAGGCTATGAAAGGCTTCACAAAGGTCATGTTAAAGTCAAATGTAACTCCGCTGTACTTCTTTATATCTCTCATGTTCAGCACCGTTGCAATAAAATATGCCGCAATAGTGCCCAGGGAGGCGCCGTTTACATTGATAACCTTGATTCCCACGAAAATATATGTGATTATTATCTTTGCCACAGCGCCGATTGCCAGATTCTTTACCGGCACATTCTGCCTGTTTATTCCTTGAAGAATTCCCGTAAGAGTCTGAAGGGACGACATAAATATTATGCACAGGCACATCACCTGCAGAGTAGGCGCTGCCGCCGCAACCTCCGCCGCCCTGTCCGGATCTCTGTAAAGGAGGCTGAGTATAGGGTGAGCCAGCGAAAAAATTCCCACAGCACAAGGAAAACCAATAATCATGGCGCTTCGCATGGAAAATTTCATATTCTCCCTTACTTCGGTCATGTCCTTTACTTTAAATCCGGCGGAAATGGCCGGCACCAGACTCATGGCTATCGCCTGAACGAAGACCTGGGGCAGTCCGATGATGGAGTTACAGTATCCGCTGAATCTTCCCCAGAGAGCCTTTGACTGGGCGATGGTCCAGCCCGTGTCCTGAAGTCTTCCCATTACCATGGAGGAATCTATTGCCTCCATGAGAGGAAGTATGGACGAGCCTATGGTAATAGGAACAGCGATTATCAGGATTTTTTTGATTATGCTCCAGCTGCTTTCAATTTCGCTGTGAGACTTGTTTCGCCTGATATAACGCTTTATGGTCTTAAGACTTAAAAGATATATTATTACTACAATAAACAAGCCTGCTCCGGCACCTGCCGTAGAGCCGAAGGTTGCTCCCGCGCACACGGCCTCATAGCCTGCATCTAGGAGAAAATATGCCAGCCCCAGCCCCACCACTACTCTGAAGAGCTGCTCGAAAAGCTGGGAAACAGCCGTCGGGTTCATGTTTTGCCGTCCTTGGAAATATCCTCTGTAAGCCGACATTATAGGCACCAGAATAAGCGAAGGCGCTATTGCCTCCAGAGAAAGCCGTGAGCCGGGGTTTCGCAGTATAGATTCTTCTATAAATCCTGCATTAAAGTAAACTATGCAGAAGGAGATAAAACCCAAGGCCGCCATAAGCCAGACAGAAATCTGAAAGACCTTGTGCGCTCCGGCATAGTTTTTGACGGCAATCCTCTCGGAAACCATTCTGGAGATTGCTACCGGTATGCCTGCCGTTGATATTATCAGAAACAAAGTGTATATAGGATAGACAGAGCCGTAATAGCTCATGCCGTTTTCGCCTATCCACATGGTCAGGGGGATTCTGAAGAAAACGCCCATAACCTTTACGATTATGCCTGCGATTCCCAGAATAGCCGCTCCTTTTAAAAAGCTGTTTTTTGACATAACAGGAAAAATCCCTTTCTTAAATTAAAGCTGCTTCAATATCTTCTCTGTGGCTCTTGCTGCCTCAAAGATAGTCTTTTCTATGTCTATGGTCTTATACTCGCCTTTTTCGTAAAGAACCTTTCCGTCTGCCATAGTAAGCACTATATCGCTTCCGGAGGCGGAATATACCAGATTGTTTGTAAGATTGTGTATCGGATGCATGTTAGGCTGGTTAAGGTCAACCACGATGAGGTCTGCTCTGTTTCCCTCTTTAAGGAGTCCGCAGTCTGCTCTGCCCTGACCTCTTGCTCCGTTTACGGTTGCGGCTCTCAGAACCTGCTGCGGCGTCACTGCCGTAGGGTCTGAGAATTTTTCCTTGGCTGCCAGCGCCATGACCTTCATTTCCTCGAAAAAGTTCAAGCTGTTGTTGCTGGCCACGCTGTCAGTTCCGATGGCTATGTTTATGCCCATGTCAAGAAGCTTAGGCACGTTGCAGACTCCGCTTGCCAGCTTCAGGTTGCTGACAGGGTTTGTGGCTACGGTCACGCTCTTTTCTTTGAGGATGTCGAAGTCCTCTCCTTCTATCCACACGCAGTGAGCAGCCGTGGCGGGCATATCCCATGCGCCCAGACTGTTGAAATACTGCACAGGGGTCATTCCGCCGTGGCGTGCCTTACATTCCTCGTGTTCGGAGCGAGTCTCGGAAATGTGGATGTGCATATTGGCTCCGTGTTCGCGTCCGAAAGCGGCTACGGCCTCAACTGCCAGATGGTTGGAGGTGTATTCCCCGTGTATGCTTACATCCATCTTTATTTTTTCGTCATTCATATTATGATATGCTTCAAAGGTCCGTTTCATTTCCTGCATTGACGGAAGCTGCCATACATCGGAGTCATCGAAGTTTACGATGGCGCGGCTGATGTTGGCCTTCATCCCCGCATCGTCTGTGGCGCGCACCATGTCGTCTATGAAATAGTACATGTCCGTGGTGGAAACTATTCCGAATCTCATGGATTCCGCCATGGAAAGGGTCGTGCCCCAGTACACCGCATTGCTGTCCAGTTTATCTTCAAATGGAAAAATCAGCTTGTTAAGCCAGTCCTGCAGCACCATGTTTTCGCCGTAACCGCGCATAAGTGCCATAGGCGAGTGGCCGTGTGAGTTGTAAAAAGCCGGCATGAGGAGCTTGCCTCTGCCGTCGTAGGCTTCGCCGAAGTCAGCTGCCGTATTGACCCTTTCC
>JAEDNK010000087.1 GCA_016302545.1 Bacillota bacterium | reverse complement strand
TTTCGCATACAGCGGCGCATCGTTCATACACGTTAGGAAAAACCACAACCTCACAGACGCCGAAAAGGTCTTCAAGGTCTATGAAAGCCATCATCCTGCTGCTCTTTGTAATGAGTGTCTTCTTGCCCGCTATCATGCCGCTGATTACGCAGCTCATGCCGTCACGGAGCACTGCACTTTCCCCGTTATGTGCATCCTCCTCCGCATGGGCGATATCATCGCAGCTGATGGATGAAACTCTGGCTATACGCTCCTCATATTCCTTCAGAGGATGATCCGTAAGGTAAACTCCCAGCATTTCCTTTTCCATAGCCAGCTGTATATCCCTTGGGAAAGGCGCTATATCCGGCAGTCTGCCGCCGATGGCCTCCGTGTTCATGGTCTCCGAAGCAGTCTGGAAAAGTGACATCTGGCCTTCCACGTTTTTCTTCATTGTGTTTTGAGCAGACTCCACCAGAGCCTCGTGTACTGAAAGCATGGCTGCTCTGTTATCAGAAAGACAGTCGCAGGCACCGGCTTTTATGAGGCTTTCTATGGCCTTTTTGTTTACCTGGGAAATATCAAGATTTCCGATAAAGGTAAAGATGTCAGAAGGAACACCCTTTTCCTCCCGTGCCTGTATTATAGCATCTATGGCTCCCTCTCCTACATTCTTTATGCCCAGCAGACCGAATCGGATTTTGCCGTCTTCCACGCTGAACTTTTTATAGCTGGCGGCAACGCAAGGCGGGAGAACCTCTATTCCCATATCATTGCAGTTTTTTATGTATCTGGAAATCTGTTTTGCATCGCCCATTACGCTGGTGAGAAGAGCCGCCATGAACTCCACCGGATAATGTACCTTCAGATAGCCTGTCTCGTAGGCAACCACCGCGTAGGCAGCAGCGTGAGATTTGTTGAAGGCATACTGGGCGAAGCTTACCATATCGTTGAATATTTCCTCTGCAGCATACTCTGATATTCCGTTGCGGACGCAGCCCTGTATCTCCACATTCCCCTCATTATCGAGCTTGCCGTGGATGAAGTATTCCTTTTCCTCCAGCATGACGTCCATCTTCTTCTTGGACATGGCGCGGCGCACCAGGTCGGAACGGCCGTAGCTGTAGCCTCCCAGATCACGCACTATCTGCATAACCTGCTCCTGATACACAAGACAGCCGTAGGTAACATCCAGAATAGGTGCCAGAGCATCATCCACATATTTGATTTTCTGCGGATTTTTCTTGTTTTCTATGTATTTAGGTATAGAGTCCATGGGACCCGGTCTGTAGAGTGAAATTCCGGCTACGATATCCTCGAAGCAGGTTGGCTTCAGGTTTTTCATAAACTGGGTCATGCCGCCGCTTTCCAGCTGGAAAACACCTCCGGTATTGCCCGCCGCAATCATATCGTAAACCGCCGGGTCGTCGTAGGTCATCTTGCTGAAATCTATTCTGACCCCATGGTTCATTTCTATCAGTTCCAGAGCATCCCTTATAACCGTCAGGTTTCTCAGCCCCAGAAAGTCCATCTTAAGCAGTCCCAGTTCTTCGATAGTAGTCATGGTGAACTGGGTGGCAGGCCCCTTGTCCGAAAGGTACAGCGGCACATACTCGTCGATAGGTTCCTTGGAAATCACCACTCCGGCAGCATGGGTCGAAGCGTGGCGAGGCATACCTTCTATGGCCTTGGCCATGTCGATAACCTCACGGGCCTCACGGTCCTCTTCATACATGGCTTTAAGCTCCGGGCTGGTGGCAAGTGCCTTGTCTATAGTCATGTTAAGCTCAAAAGGAATAGCCTTGGCGATGTCATCCGCCTTGGCATAGCTTACACTCAGGGATCTGGCAACATCTCTTACCGCCTGCTTTGCCTTCATGGTTCCGAAGGTTATTATCTGCGAAACCCTGCCCTCGCCGTACTTGCGGGTAACATAGTCGATTACCTCCTGACGGCGCTCATAGCAGAAGTCTATATCGATGTCGGGCATGCTGACCCTTTCCGGATTGAGGAAACGCTCAAAGATCAGATTGTACCTGATAGGGTCGATGTCGGTTATCTTAAGGCAGTAGGCCACAATGGATCCGGCTGCCGAGCCTCTGCCCGGGCCTACCACAATGCCGTTTGTCTTGGCATAGTTAATAAAATCCCATACAATCAGGAAATATTCAACATATCCCATGGATTCTATGGTGTTCAGCTCGTAGTTCAGTCTTTCGTACAGCTCCGGTCCCGGGTTTTCTCCGTATCTTTCGTGAAGGCCCGCCTCACAGAGCTCTCTCAGATATTCTGCATTGTTCTTTCCCTCAGGGGCCTTGAACTCCGGCAGGTGATACTCGCCGAATTTAAAGTCAAAATTGCAGGCGTCGGCAACAAGCTGAGTGTTATCCACAGCCTCCGGCAGATATGCGAAAATCTTTCGCATTTCATCTTCGCTCTTGAGGTAGAACTCATCGTTAGGAAAACGCATTCGGTTCTCATCATCGAGAGTGGTCGCGGTCTGGATGGCCAGCAGCACATCGTGAGCCTTGGCATCCTCTTTGCGTACATAGTGAACGTCGTTGGTGGCCACAAGGGGCACATTCAGTTCGCGCCCCAGCCTGATCAGATCATCCTTGATGGCCATTTCCTCCTCAAGACCCTGGTCCTGGATTTCCAGATAGAAATTCCCCGGTCCGAAGATTTCAAGAAGAGCCTCAGCCTCGGCCTTCGCACCCGCATAGTCCTTTACCAGCAGGCGGTGCTGTATATTTCCCGCAAGACAGGCTGAAAGTGCGATAAGTCCCTCGCTGTGCTCTCTCAGTACATCCTTGTCGATTCTGGGCTTGTAATAATATCCCTTGATATATCCCGCTGAGACTATTTTAATGAGATTCTTATAACCGGTCTCGTTCTTTGCAAGCAAAATCAGGTGTCCCTGATACTTGTCCCTGTCCGCTTCCTTGTCGGTCATCTTACGGGCAGCAGTGTACACCTCACAGCCGATTATAGGTTTTATTCCCTGTTTCCTGCACTCCTTGTAAAACTCTACAACACCAAACATTGCCCCGTGGTCGGTAATGGCAAGGCTCTCCATTCCGAGCTCCTTTGCCCGTGCCACCAATTTTTTTATTCTGGCGGCTCCATCAAGCAGGCTGTATTCCGTATGCAGATGCAAATGTGTAAAAGCCATCGGATTCTCCTTTCGTGCTTATACTTATCCAGTATTTTACCACAAATTCTGCTTTCTTAAAAGACCTGTACATGGTAAAATGATTACAACAAAAAATAAAACCGGGCCCGTTGCAGGTGCCCTTCACGGAGGTACATATTTTGAAAAAAGCTTTAAAGATTACAGGAATTATTCTGCTGGCACTGATAGTTCTGCTCGCCGGATATCTGGTATACCTTTTCACCTCTTATCACAGAATAGACGATAACCAGGTCATTGAGCCTTCAGGTTCGGCATTAATTGCATCAGGCGTTCCTGCAGGAAAAGAACTTCAGGTTACCGCATGGAATATCGGCTTTGCTGCATACACAGATCAGTTCAGCTTTTTTATGGATGGCGGAAAATACTCTCGCGCTTTCAGCAGGGAAGCTGTTCTGGAAAATATGGATGATATCACCGCTGAGCTTACAGGCTTTGACTCGGATTTTTACCTCATTCAGGAGGTTGACACCGATTCCACCCGAGCTCACCACGTGGACGAAAGTGTAATTCTGACCTCAAGGCTTGCTGATAAGGATTTACGTTCATATACTTTCGCCCAGAACTACGACTCGCCTTACCTGTTCTATCCCTTTACAAAACCTCATGGAAAGTCAAAGTCCGGCCTGATGACTTTTTCAGACTACTCGATTGAAAGTGCTCTGCGCCGCAGACTGCCTGTTCAGACCGATGCAGCCAAGATTATGGATCTTGACAGGTGCTATGTTGTAAACCGCATCCCGACAGATAACGGCAAAGAACTGGTGCTGATAAACTTCCACCTTTCCGCATATACCACAGACCCTACAATTGCCAACCAGCAGCTGGAAGTCCTCTATGAGGACATGAGCGCTGAATATGCCGAAGGCAATTATGTGATCTGCGGAGGTGACTTCAATAAGGATCTTCTTGGAGACTCCTCGGTCTACTTCGGTATTTCCAAGAAAGACTACAGCTGGGCCAAGAGTTTTCCTTTTGAAAGCATTCCTGACGGCTTCAGCCTTGTAGCTCCTCTGGATGAGAGAAACCCTGTTCCCAGCAGCAGGAACGCAGACTCGCCGTGGGACCCGGAAACGAACTTTCAGATCACTCTGGACGGCTTCCTTGTATCAGACAACATCCAGATTGTATCAAGCCGCGTAGTCGACACACAGTTCAGGTATTCTGACCACAACCCTGTTCAGCTTGATTTCAGACTTGAATAGTAGTCGTAATCCAGTATCCATGCGGAATACTTGAACATGTCAGCCACCCGGCTGTCGATTTCTTTTACATATTGAATATCCGAGGCTGCCTCACTTGCTGCAAGCTCCCTGCGCGTTCCTCTGTCAGTTATCCAATCCTTATCCTCAAAGACCACCAGTCCCGGCCGGTCTGAGAAGATGTCGCTGCCCATGAGCAGACGCCCGTCGTAATCCAGTCCGAAAAGATTGGATACCGTCGGAAGAAGATCAAGATTCGAGGCGGCCTTTTCTATCGTCATAGGTTTCATGTCCGGTGTCCAGATAATAGCCGTACTCCTGAATTTTTCGTAAGGCTCGGTTATCTCATATCCCCTCAGCTCGCCGATTTCCTCATTGCTCAGCGCATATGGGTAGTGGTCACCGGCAATTACAATCACTGTATCTTCCAGTACTCCGGCCTCATCAAGTCTCTCAATCAAAAGCTCCATGGCAAGGTCCAGCTCCATATTGGCCGCCTTGTATGCTCTCGGTCCCTCAGAAAGGTTCAGATCCTCCGTATCTTTCTCATGCTTTGCCGCCATATCCTGAATTCCGAAGTTGTATTCGAGATGTCCGCTTACCGTCAGGTAGTACACATGGAAAGGAGCGACTTCACCGTCTTTATTCACAGTCAGAAAATCCGGGGTAGTCTGATTTATCATCTCAAGGTCTGACTCAGGCCAGCTGTCTCCAAAATCATAGCTTCCTCCCTGTCCGTCGAAGTCATATCCCAGATTGGGATGAGACTTGGTTCTGTGATAGAAATTGATGTCATGATTATGGTACGCCTTGGTCACATATCCCAGCTCGCGGAACTGATTACCCAGAGTAAAAGGAAGATAGTTATCTGCTGCTTCTGTCATGGACCATACCCCTGCCTTAGGTATGAGACCGGTGCAGTTAACATATTCCCCGTCCAGAGTGCTTACGCCCCAGACAGGTGTATAAAAGTTTGTAAAAGAAACACCTTCCTTGCTCATCTTGTAAAGGGTCGGCGTGTGCTTTTTATCTATGGCAAGGTCTGTGAAGCTTTCTGCGGTGATATATATAAGGTTTTTGCCTTTAAAAATCCCGGTCATTTCATTTGTCTGACTATCAGCGTCCCCACTTGATATATCCCTGCCTGATGTCTCTGCTCCGGTCGCCACATCACCTTCTCCAAAGTACTCGTTCATAGCTTCTACGGCCTCATTCTGCGGCATCTCGTTAAAGCCGAAAGCCAGTCTTTTAGCGTCGAGAGCCGATGCCGTAAGAAGCCCGAAGCTCTTCACACATCCTTTGATTTCATTAGTCCTGTGAAGATACTCGTAAGGCGTGCCCATGCCCCTGTCTCCCAGTTCCGTCAGCAGCGCTGAGGAAAGCAGGCATACAATCATGACAGTCGCCATGGCGGTGTAGAATGCGCGTGGCTTTCCTGCGTTCTCCACCGGAAATGTTCTCTTTCGTATGAGAAATATAGCCAGACCGGCCGCTCCAAAGTTAAGAAGTATGGGCACAATCTTGTCAAAGACGGTAACGATTATTATGTCAATAAACTCAAGTACCTGCCCGCCGTTGGACATGGAATATATGGAGAAGAAAGTCCGGAAAATATCGTAGTATACCAGCTGCGCCGAATATATGAGCATCCAGAAAACCACCAGCCCCACCGTGATTCTTCTTGCCGCTTTAGGGTGTTTTTGCCCCAAAAGTCCCATCAGAACATCAAAAATGCAAGCAAAAAAGGCAGACATCAGAACGGCAATAAGAAAACCCTTGCCGCTGAATCCGCCCAAAGCCGTCCCGAAGGTCCACACCCTCAGTATTATTTCAAAAATTACTGTCAATACAAATATAATCATCTTTCCAAAACCCCTGCAATCTCTTATTTTCTTGTTATTTTTCGCTTATTTCTTTTATTTTATCTATAGCCTCTCCGATAAGGTCCGAAGTAGACTTTCCCTTTACTCCTATAATGATGTTGTTGCATTTGTTCAC
>JAEDNK010000086.1 GCA_016302545.1 Bacillota bacterium | reverse complement strand
CTCCGAGACGCTTTATGTATTGAAATACTTCCTTGTTTTCTCCAAGACTGACTCCAACCCCCGTGTAGAGGAATATGAGAGATAGGGTAAGAATCCTGTCGAGGATGCTGCGGCTCATATCCTGCAGCCAGAAATACCCTGCTATAATCCCGATGACGATGCAGGCAGGCATGACGATTATAAGGGGTGAGAAGCTGCTTTTTGATTGTGATGCCGCCGCGGCCTCTGCATCACAGCTGTTTGCTCCGACACTCATTTTTTCCTCGGCCAACTGCAGGCGGATCTTTTCCAGAGGCATAACAGTGGCTTCCGCAAGGCGCACCAAAATTACGCTTCCTATAATCGCAGAAAGCGAAATGACAACGCAGTTCAGTCCGATGATGCCCAGATTATCCATAACCTTGTGGCTGGTGCCTATATTCAGGCCGATGACTGCCATGAGCAGAATCAGCGCTGCGTTTGTGGTTATATCGAAGGCCTTCAGTACAGGTGCAGGCAGACCGCGCCAGTTTATGGCCGCCCCGAAAGCGAGGCAGATGAAGGGAATGAGTGTGTTCACGGTGGTACGCTCCTTTTTATCTATCTGTTCCAATTATATATGAAAATGTTCCTTTTTGGAACAAAAACGAGGGTTTTGGAACACACATTATTTTGGAGCGGAAAGCGAGAATTGCTGAAAATAGGGAGAAATTGTGCCGAACTATAAAATTTCACAAAAAATCTAAAAAAAACAATTGACACACCACAAAAACCGTGGTAAACTCATCACAACTTAAAAAATAAACCTTTGAGGGAGAAGTAAAACTAGTTTACGGTCTCACAGCGAGCCCGGGGCGGTGGAAGCCGGGCAGATGCAGGATTAGAATAATGGGCTCCTGAGGGCGAGGGGAAAGCTGTAAGGCGAGTATCTGAGACGCGGTTCCGGCGTTACGGGAAAGGAGTGTGTTGGCACTCTGCATCAATAGGTGGCATAGCAGGCATGAGCCTGCCCTTGAGATGGGGCGGGCTCTTTTTTATTCCGGGGACCCTGCAAGGCGCAAGCCTTGTGGGGAAAGGAGAAGCACACCGCAGGTACTGACCTGTCCTTGAGATGAACGATGAATAAATTGAAAAGGAGAAAAAGAAAATGAAGAAGGTATTGACAGTATTACTTGTATTGGTTATAGCAATGAGCCTCTTTGCAGGCTGCGGAAATGTTGTTGACGGAGGCAATGAAACCAGAACCGTGAAGGTGGGAATTCTGCAGCTCATGGAGCACCCTTCACTTAACACCATAAGAGAAAGCATAATCGAAGGTCTGGAAGAGGCAGGCTATGTGGACGGTGAAAATATGCTCATCGACTATCAGAACGGTCAGAATGATATGACCATAATGAAGACAGCGGCCCAGACCTTTGTGGCAAACGAGTGCGATGTGATTATCGCCATAGCTACTCCGGCAGCACAGGCTGTGCTTAGCGAAACAACAGAAATTCCAATTGTATTCGCCGCAGTAACCGATCCGGTAGACGCAGGTCTGGTGGACAGCCTCGAGCAGCCCGGCGGAAACGTAACAGGAACTTCTGATGAGGTATCGGTAGAAATGATCATGAATCTGGCAGAAGAAATCACACCGGGATTCAAAACAATCGGCGCTCTTTACAGCTCCGGCGAAGACAATTCCGCATCAGTGATAACAGGACTTAAGGCATATGCCGATGCAAAGGGACTTAAGGTAGTAGAATCCGCTGTAACAAACAGCAGCGAGGTTCAGCAGGCAGCACAGTATCTGGCAGATAAGGTTGACGTGGTTTACTCACCTATTGACAATACGGTTGCATCAGCTATGGCAGTGGCTACTGAGGTTTTCAACAGCCAGAAGATTCCTTTCTACGTAAGTGCTGACTCCATGGTGGCAGACGGTGGCCTTGCAACCTACGGAATCGACTATACAGTACTTGGCAAGGAGACCGGTGCTATGGTTGCACAGGTACTCGGCGGTGAAGACCCGGCAGGAATTCCGGTAAAGAAGATGAGCGACATGAGCGTATACATCAATAAGAACACAGCTGATGCCATCGGAGTTGAATTTCCGCAGGCTGTTCTGGACAGAGCACAGGTGCTGGGAGAGTAATGCAGCGGCACAGCGAGTAAATGGTTTAGGAGAAAAGAAAAAATGATTATGACATTTGCGGCCTTTCTCGGGTCACTGGAGCTTGGAATGATATATGCGGTTCTGGCTTTGGGGGTTTTTATCTCCTTCAGAACTCTTAATATGCCGGACCTGACGGTGGACGGTTCTATCGTTACAGGAATGGCCATTTCGGCGGTAATATGCTCAGGCGGCGGGAATCCCTTCCTGGCACTGATAGGTGCAGCCCTGGGAGGATCTGCGGCAGGGCTGGTAACGGGACTGCTTCATACTAAACTTAAAATTCAGGCTATACTGGCCGGCATTTTGGTAATGCTGGCCACTTACTCTGTAAATTTAAGAATTATGGGCAAGACGCCAAACATTCCTCTTACTAAGAGTACTACGGTATACAAACTGGCTGACCAGATGATGCCGCCAAAGTATGCAGGAATCGTTCTCGGGCTGGTAATATTGATTATAATTATCGCACTGCTGTATATGTTCCTTGAGACAAGACTGGGATTTGTTTTCAGAGCCACGGGAGACAATGAGGATATGGTAAAAGCATGCGGAGTTTCATGCGACAACATGAAGCTTCTGGGACTGGCTCTTTCCAACGGACTTGTAGGTCTGGCAGGAGGACTGCTTGCACAGAATCAGGCATTTGCGGATATAAACAGCGGCACGGGTATGATGGTCATAGGACTGGCATCCGTAATTCTGGGAGAGGTAATTTTCGGAACCAAGACCCTTATGAGAAGGCTGGTGGCGGCATCGCTGGGAGCAGTGCTTTACAGAATCCTGCTGGCACAGGCTCTCTATGTGGGCATGGAGTCAACGGATATGAAGCTGGTATCGGCTATTATAGTTGTTATTGCACTGACCCTGGGCCTTTTGGGAGAAAAGAGTTCCAAGCTTACGAAATTTTCGGCAAAATTCATTAAGAGGAGGGTTCAGAGATGAAAAACCTGCTTGAGATAAAGGAAATCACCAAGGTTTTCGGCGAAGGAACAGTCAATGAGAAGGTGGCGCTTAATTCCGTCAGCCTTACCCTCCGAGAAGGAGACTTTGTTACAGTAATAGGCAATAACGGCGCAGGCAAATCCACACTGCTCAACTGCATAGCGGGAGTGCACAATGTGGACAAGGGAAGCATAGTATTGGATGGGAAAGACATAACCAGACTTTCTGAGCACAAACGTGCAAGGTGGATGGGCCGTGTATTTCAGGACCCGCTTAAGGGAACGGCCTTTGATATGACCATCGAAGAAAACCTGGCAATCGCCTACTATAAAAATAAATCCCGCGGTCTCAGCCCGGGAATAACATCTAAGGACAGGGAACTTTTCCGCGAAAAGCTTTCAATGCTGGAAATGGGTCTTGAGGACAAGATGACACAGAAAGTGAAACTGCTTTCCGGCGGACAGAGACAGGCACTTACGCTGTTTATGGCGGCTATAACGGGGCCTGAGCTGCTTCTTCTGGATGAACATACAGCTGCTCTGGACCCGGCGGCAGCATCTAAGGTACTGTCACTTACGGACAGGTTCGCCGAGGATCCGAAACTCTGCACCCTTATGATTACCCACAACATGAAGGATGCTCTGAAGCATGGAAACAGAACCATTCTCATGAAGGACGGGCAGATAATGATGGACATCAGCGGAGAGGAACGCCGCCAGATGACAGTAGAGAAATTAATAGAAAAATTCAGTATCGACAATGACAGGATGCTGCTGTAGACCTTACACTCCGTTTTGGAGAAATGTCTTTTGCACATAAAATTTGCACGCAAAGGAAAGGGCGAAGTTTTCCATGAGATATTTTTTATCTCTTTCAGGGAGGCTTTCGTCCTTTCTGTGTATTTCGCCGGCAAAGACATCCCTGAGGGCGTTTTCCACGGCATCGCAGAACCGGTCGTACATTACGTCAGGCTGGCCGGCTTCGAGGCCGAACTGTATGAGTTTGCCGATTTCATCGGTGGAATAACAATTTTTCAGCAGGCAGATTACTATAACCATAGCCACGGAAATACGCGGATATTTTTTGTTTATTGGGGCAGCAACCAGCTTTGCCTTAACATAGTTGTTTATCATGCTTTTGGTCAGAGGAAAGCCGTCATGGTGACATAAAACCGCGGAAAGGTTTTCATCCACCAATGCGATTATCTGGTCGATATATAGGTCGATGGAAGGAAGCTGATTCCAGCGCGGAATGTGAAAACTGTAACCTGTCATATAATTAACCTCCGGGGGCATATTAAATAGAATATATACTATGGTAACACACAATCTTCCCTATGTAAAGGTTGACATTATCAGGAACAAGTGGTAATCTAGTATTTGATACTAGATGGGAAAAAGGAGTAGGAAAGATGGATTATAAAGAACTCAAGGCTTCGGAGATGAAGAGAGCTGAGGCTGTGGTTGAAGCACTTAACACAAGCAGCGATCCGTATGTCGTGTATAAGACCTCAAGACCAATTACTGACCTTAAACACATGCTCAATACAAGCGTGGAACTTTATGGCGACAATGTGGCTTTCAGACAGAGATTTGAAAAGGATAAACCTTTCAGAGAGATTACTTATCGTGAAGCACTTGATACGGTAAACGGACTGGGAACTGCTCTCATTGCCAACGGTCTTAAGGGAAAGAGAATTTCCGTAATCGGGGAGAACTGTTATCAGTGGGCCACCAGCTATCTGGCAGCTGTATGCGGCACAGGTGTGGTTGTGCCTTTGGATAAGGAGCTTTCTGCTGAAGAACTTAAACAGCTGATTATAGAGGCTGACGTTTCCGCAGTACTTTTTGCGAAGAAATATGAAAAAATGTTCAAGGAAATGATGGCTTCCGGTGATACCGGTCTGGAAATGCTTGTGAACTTCAGTCCCGCCGATGAGTGCGGCGAAGGGGTATTCTCATGGGAAAGTCTTGTGGAAGAAGGAAAGAAGCTGGTTGAAAGCGGAGACAGAAGTTTCATAGATGCTGAAATATATGCAGATGAAATGAGTGTGCTGCTGTTTACATCCGGAACTACAGGCATCGCCAAAGGCGTTATGCTTTCCCACAGAAACATCTGTGAGGATCTGATGAGCGCTCCGACAATACTTAATGTAAACACCTGGGATATTTTCTTCTCTGTGCTTCCTGTACATCACACCTACGAGTGCACCTGCGGATTCCTGATGCCGCTGTATAAGGGTGCATCCATCGCTTACTGCGAAGGACTGAAATATATAGTCAAGAACCTGGCTGAGGTGCAGCCGACTATGATTCTGGCCGTTCCGCTTATTTTTGAAAGCCTGTATAACAACATAATGAAGAATGTTCGCAAGCAGGGCAAGGAAGGACTTGTGCGCAAGGTGTTGGCGCTGAATAAGGTCACCAAAAAGGTGGGGCTTGATCTGAACAAGCTGCTGCTTAAAGACATACTGAAGGTTTTCGGCGGCAGAATGAGAGTGCTGATTTCAGGGGGCGCTGCCATTGACCCGGCAATTTTAGAGTTCTTTAACGATTTGGGATTTATATCTGTCCAAGGTTACGGCTTGACGGAGTGTGCTCCTATGGCGGCCTTGAATCCGGACCGGCATAAGTACATGAGAAATTCTTCAGTAGGACATCTCCTTCCGGGTATGGAAGTGAAAATAGAGGATAAAAATGAGGATGGCGTAGGTGAAATATGCGTCAAAGGTCCTAACGTGATGCTGGGTTACTACAATATGCCGGAGGAAACGGCCAAGGTTATAAAAGACGGCTGGTTCCATACCGGTGACCTGGGATATGTGGACGATGAGGAATTCATATACATCACCGGCAGAAAGAAAAATGTAATCATCACCGCCAACGGCAAGAACGTTTTCCCTGAAGAGCTGGAATACTATCTGGGCAGAAGCAGTCTGGTGAGTGAATCTATGGTATGGGCTCAGGAAGACGAGTCCGGACAGGATACCGTTATAGTGGCAACTATAAAGCCTGACATGGAGGAGGTTGAGGCTGCTATAGGAAAGGATGCCGCCGGCGATGATGCTCAGGTGGAAAAGCTCCTCTGGACAGAGGTGGATAAGATTAACGAAAACCTGCCTTTCTTCAAGAAGATAAAGAGAATAAATCTTCGCCGGGAGGAGTTTGAAAAGACCACGGGCAAGAAGATCAAGAGGTTCGTGGAGAGCAATAAGGCGGAATAGCGGCTCTGCGTTTCCTTATGGTTTATACAAGCCTGCCGAGGACAACACCCGGCAGGCTTTGATATAGTTAAGGGGCGGATTTCGGAAAAAGAAATCCGCCCCGATTTATTGGAAGACTCTACGCAGCGTTTATTGCGCATATGAGATGTCTGCTGTATAATGGAGCATGTTGGAAAGTGCAGCCCAGGCGAAGACCGGAAAGA
>JAEDNK010000085.1 GCA_016302545.1 Bacillota bacterium | reverse complement strand
TCATACTCTCTTTGCTCAGGCTTTGCCAGCTTCGGCTGTTCAACTCCCACTGAAAAGAAATGAGCATGGCAAAGAGCGTGGCAAGAGCCACCGTTATTATCAGATTTTTCATAAGCTGTCCTCCTGCTTCTCTTTCTCTTCCTTTTCCGGTGTTTCTACTTCATCTTCTTCCTGCTCCTTAAATATTATTATGCCCGACGATTTATGCAGCCTCATATTTTCTTTCTCAGACAGTCCCATAATTCCGGCGGGTCCTATGACTCCGTAAATCGGCATCGTTACCGAATAATCGCCGCCGCTCTCCGCCACCTCTACCGAAATTTCAGAGGTCTGACAGCGCAATACCTCCGACAGCTTTCCCTTAAGTTCTGATATGTCATCATTGCTTATGCTGCCCCTTTCTTCGGAAAGTAACCTGAATTCCTTTATACTGTGCTCTGCGCCCATAATGCGCGTATATGTAATCTGGTTAGCCGCAAACTGCATTAGAAACATCATAAGTATAAGTATGGAGCCTATTGCGGTTATCAAATCCTTCATTATCCATATTCCTCCATTGCTTTTTCCATTACGTCAAGAGATACGTTTTTAAGACTGCCGGGACTGTCACCCACCATCATACTGAAAATCATGCCTCCCAGTATCACGGTGCCTATAATTACTACAAGCTGTTTCATTGCTGACCTCCTTGTGCTCCTCCCGTTCCCGAACCGGTGAAATTGATGCTGTCCATTATGGCTTTGGTGCCCTGCTCCATTATGTCGTTTGCTGCCGACTTAAGGGAATTATCATCACCGAGCACCAATGTATTTACAATTAATGCGCCCAAAAGAATTGTTCCTATAATTATTATAAGATTTTTCATACTTCTTTCCTCCTCGTACAATGAATATAGTCAGTTACATTGAAAATTTTAAAACAGATGCTCCAGCATTCCGAGAGTATCCATAAAAACCACCACCACGGCAAAATTGATAAGAAGCGCAAATACTGATGCCGATGCCCATGCGGTAACCAGAACACTGTTTCTCTGCGCCGTCCTGATGGCTGCAGTCATTCTTTCTTCTGCCAGCAAATTTTGAAGCACCTCCATCTGCTTTACCGTTTCAGAGGGATTGATTCGGTCAAGCTTGGATAAAATCGAGGCAAAGCTGCGTCCTGCCCTGCTCCCTATCCTGTCGGCAAATATTCTAAAGGCTTCTTCATCTCTGCCGTTTCTGTACCGGGTTATCATTTCCTCATAAGCCGGCCTCAGCGCCATGGAATTATTCATAAGGGTTTCAAATATGTAATCTGCCGAGAGGGGTTTTTCCTTTTGCACCAGTGCCAGATTTTTCAGGGTTATAATACTTCCGTAAAGCTCGCCTTCCAGCCTCCTCATATTTTTTATGTGTTTTATACGTTTTATACGTCCAGCTTTGCCGCCGATAAGCAGGCGTTTAAAAGGACTCCTGCACCGTAAATAATTAAAGAAATTGTAAACCATGTCAGTCCCGCCTCCGTTTCAAATTGATAATAAAAGAACTTGCTTGCCGAAAGACCGAAAAACCTGACACCTCCCACCACCGTAATCAGATACGCCGCCGGAAAGAGATATTTTAAAATCAATGACGCCTCATTGTTTTCTCTTCTCGCAAACTCGTTTACCCGTCTTGCTCTTTTCACAGTGTCTGCAAGGTCCGTAAGAGCTTCCGTCACCTCCACCCCTGCGGTCAGCGCAAACCCCATATTTGATGCCAGTATGTTTCCCCATGAGGTATTTATTGACAGTCTGAATTCACGCATCAAACTGTCTATGCGCTTTCCTTCCGCAGTATTCAGACCTCTGGCAAGGTTTATGAGAAGTCTTTTGGAATTGGGAGCGTCTTCTATGGCTGCCGCCGTGGTCTCAATGGCCTGCCGCATATTGCAGTACTCAATCTTATAGTTTTCCAAGAGCTCGCTAACAAGAATTTCACCTTCTCCGGAGCTTTTTACGCGAAGCTTCTGAAGTCTGAGCCTTAAAAGTCCATAGGGTAAAATCCCTGCTCCCAAGGCTGCCGACAGCACAAGGGGAAAATCAATCCTGCCCACAAGCAGCGCAAATATCAACGTCAAAAAAAGAAGCGATATCAACAGAAAGGCTTTAACGCTCCTGTCGGTTCCCATTCCCAGTGTCAGGCGCATCAGCATACGGATGTGGTCATATGTTTTATCCGGCAGACTTTCCGCTTTGAACTTTATTTTTCCTTCAGACCCTGTTTCCTCTTTGAAGCTTAAAGCCCACTTCTTTACCCTCTCCCTGCAAGCCTCAGCAAGCTCCGTGACGTTTCCCCACATCAGCACAGTCAGACCTGAAGCCAGCAAAGCGATTAAAAACAATTCCGTCATAGTCCCGCCCTCTCAGGGTTGTCAAGGAGCTGAGGTCTGTAATACCGTGGGTAAACAACCGTGTTTTCCATAATAGGGTTTCTTTTTTCAAGTCTTATCATAATTTCCTCCATTCTCTTCAGCGCTTCCGGCGAAAGCTCTCCTATTCGCTTCTTATCCTCTCCCATGTGATATTTCCATAGCCACTTGTCCGCTGCTGCGTCATACCTGCAAAGCTGATGTACGGAGGGGATATCCTTTGCGCTGTCATAGCAATACTCCCAAAGGGCTTTTAACCTTTTCTCCGAAGGGTCATCCTCTCTGCTGCAAAGCTCCAGCACGTACCCGAAGCCGCTGAAAATCTGCTGTATTACGCCATGGAGATTTCCTCCGTACCTTTCGCAGATTCTCGACGCCATTCTGAAAGGCAGATTAACAGGATCCGAGGTGTGTACCGTAGCCTTGCTCCTGTGGGTACCTGTGGAAATTATATCGAGAGCCAGTCTGAAAGCAGGAGCATCTCTCATTTCCTCCAGCAGCACATAGTCGTTATCGCCTCTCAGCAGAGATTTTGTGATATTTTCAAGGTCCCTGCCGTCAGCCACAAGCTGCATCAAAGGGGTGTCAGGCATTAAGAAGTGCCACGGCGTTTCCGGATCGGTGGAGATTGCCAGACCCTCCAGAGCAGTTTTTTCGCTGCACTGCCACACCTGCATAAATGTAGTCTTTCCCGATCTTACCGGTCCGGCAAAGAGAACATTAAAGCCTATCTCTATCATAGTCTTAAACAGTTCGGCGGCATCAGCCTCAATAGTGCCCAGACGTACCAGCTCCTCAAAATCCTTTTTCTCCACGATATACTTTCTGAACACCATTACGTCCTGACCTTCCTTGGTCCTTTCGCCGGAATAAATCGTTATTCTGATACCGTTTCGCAGATATACTTCATGAAAGCCGTCCTCCAGCCTCTCCCTCGGCGTCGCCATAAGCAGCGCCCGCTTCAGCTGCTGTCTACGTCTAATCCCAATGGTCTGGGGCTGCAGCTCCGCTACACCGTCTATGAGACAGTAAAGCCTGTCGCCTATAAGCTTGGCCGAAGAGGATTTTCTGTATTTTTCCGTCTCATCATAGGCCCACGGGGCGAGACCTGCCAGACCGTATATTTCATTGAACACTCCCTCTTCAAGTGTTCTGTACCACGGCGGACATTCCGCATCGCCAAGCTCCTTATCCCTTATTATCTGCCCGATAAGCTGCCTGTATTCCTTTACTTCCTCGTCATATCCCATTATGGCCTTTTTTTCCTTCTCCAGCCGCAGCATACGTTCTGTCTCCTCGGCTGATTTCCATCTGATTTCCAGTTCCGCCTCAACATTCTGGCATACGTCCTCAAAGCTCACTTTTTTCTCCTTTCCCTCGCTAATAATACAGAAGCACAAACTTGTTGCCTTTATTTGCAAGCTTTCCCAGCAAGGCTGCCTGCTTTTCATCCACAACCACTTCAATCAGACTCACATTGGACGAGCTTGTCAGTCTTTCGTCATCTCCGTAGCGGACCTCCTGATTGGTTCCGTCCCTCACATAAGCGACTATTGCGTCCGTCACAGGCTCTCCCGCGCAATAAAAAAAGGCCCTGTCGCCCCTCCTGAGTGTCTGGGGAAAGGCGCTTAGCCACTGAGCCGGTATGGAAAGTATGTATTTGCCCTGCTCTTCGCCTACGGAAAAAATCGATTCCTGAAAATATTCGCTGTACAGCTCAGTTCCCGCAGGAATAAACTGCGTCGTTTCCAGCCCTTCTATCTTAGCCTGCTCTCCGGCCATAACAGCTCCCTCCCCCGCTTTGTCAACCTTTTTCACTCTAAGCATATCGGCCGAAATGAGGGTGTTTTTAGGCGAAGCTTCCTTCAGCACCAGCACCTTGTCATATGTGATATTTTCTCTTCCCCAAAGCTCCCAGAAGCCTAATGCTCCTACGGAAAGAGCCACTAGGACTATTCCCGCAATTCTTCTTTTCATGTTCACATCATCCTCTCTTACATAAGTAAAACAAAAGACGCCTTCCGTCCGATTGAGACGATAAAGCGTCTATTTGCATTATTTGACAATACTATAATAACATATAAAAACGTTACTTACAGCACAATTTCAAAAATTTTTATCATTTTTTGAATTTTTTTATTGCAATTACAGAATATGCAAATTAATTGCCACATTGTACAGGTATACCTGCTGCCATCGCTTCCATGTGTTGGGATGGAAATCGTCACTGTACGGAACATCATATACCAGTTTACTTTCTATTCCTGCCCTGTACTTTTCCGGTACGGCGTCAAAGGCGCTGACGATAGCGTCAATGCGGCAGGATAGATTGGCTATCTCCACGGCGTTATTTCCCGTAGAGTCACACACAAAACCTCCTCCGGAGCGGACGCACCTATCTAGTAAATTTCTCTCGCCTACTGCATAGGCTGCTCTCCTCAGCTCGCTAAGTCTGCTCCTTAGCCGCAGTAAGTCCTTCACCGCCCACAATGCTTGTCTGTAAACAGGCTGAGGCAGCAGATGTTCCTTCATTCGCTTCTGTTGATAATCCTTCATAAGTTCTCCCCCATAGTATTTCTATGCGTTCAAACTCTTTCCCTAAGAATATACTACCATATTGTTACATCATTGTCAATATGCAACTTTTAATTCATATCTCTGGAAGCTATTAAAATTCCTGCAATAGTCATTCCCATTCCCAGAATCGTGTACCATCCCCAGTTATCTCCGCCAAAAATTATACCTGAAGCCACACCCACCACAGTTATGGAATTTGTCTGTATGCAGGAGGCCAATTCCGCCTTCAGCCGCGACAGAGTATAGTTAAATATTATGTATGCTGCAAAAGAGCATCCTAATCCAAGGTAAATAAGCGCCCACATTGTTTGACCCCCGGAAAAAAAGACCTCATAAGGGTGGAGGCCGCTTCCTCTGAGCAGGGAAAGGATATTGAAGAATAATCCTCCTGCGACAGCAAGTCCGAAGCTGCTTTCCATGGTGGTAAACTCTCCTCCAAGCCTGTTTGAGAGCAAGGTATACAGAGCACCCACCATTACTGCACCTATAAGGCACAGGTAGCCTGCGAATTTTCCGCCTGTTGAGAACTCCGGTGAAAATATAATCGATGTCACTACTCCGGCAAAGCCCACCAATATTCCTATGCCCGTTCGCCGCGATACCTTTTGCTTCAGAAAAACAAAGCTTTCCAGCACAACCATCAGCGGTACTACTGCGATGAATATAGAGCTTTCTGAGGATGTGGTCAGATCAATGCCCACAGCCTCCAGAATCGCATAGGCACAAGGCTGAACCATAACTGCGGCAATCAGGAGCTTTATGTTTTTGCCTCTGTAGTTTACCTTAATAATTCTCGTCCCGATGAGCAGGCAGAAGAGTATCAGCGACATTCCCCACCTTACTGCAAGAAGTTCTATGGGATCCAGCTCAACCAAGGCTACTTTGGTTCCGAAAAAAGACAGGCCCCATAACAGGGCCAGTGCCACAAACAATATATACAGCAGTGTTTTGTTTTCCTTACTTTCGGACGGATTACTGCTCACTCTGCTCACTACCTTTCAAAAGAGCGTATATCCTCTCGTTGAGCATCTCCAGAGCGACCTTATTATAGCCGCCCTCCGGTATGATTACATCCACATACTTTTTGCTGGGCTCCACGAACTGCTCATGCATAAGCTTAACCGTAGTCAGGTACTGGGTCACCACAGACTCCAGAGTTCTGCCTCTCTCACTGACATCGCGAACAATTCTTCTGATGATTCTTACATCTGCATCTGTATCGATGAAAACCTTGATGTCGCACATGTCTCTAAGCTCTCTATTTTCAAATATGAGAATTCCCTCAACTACGATGACCTTAGAAGGCATTACCGTTACGGTTTCATCTATCCTGTTGTGGATGGTAAAATCATATACCGGTCTTTCAATGCTCTCTCCCTCCATAAGCTTCCTAATATGTTCTATCATCAGGTCCGTGTCAAAGGAATCGGGATGGTCGTAGTTCAGCCTTTTTCTTTCCTCAAAGGGTATGTCGTTATGCGCCTTATAATAGAAGTCGTGGCTCAGCATGGTTATGGTGTCGCCAAATTCATCCTTTATCTTTTGTATAAGGGTGCTCTTGCCGGAGCAGGTGCCGCCGGCGATGCCTATTACGATTACATCTTTCAT
>JAEDNK010000084.1 GCA_016302545.1 Bacillota bacterium | reverse complement strand
GGTGTGCTGGCGCGTGAACGTAAACGGAAGCAGATGGAAACGCAGCTGCAGCAGGAAATTAACGAAATGGAAGAGCGCAGACTGGAACTGACCGGTGCTGCAGCAGGAATCGCGAAAAAACAGGAGCTTTTGCAGGAAGAGTACGATAGTCTTCCGGATTTCGCCATGCTTTGCGATGCACTGGAACAGGTTCGCCATGCCGCGTGGGAGCTGGAGCAGGTGGAAAAACAGCTGAGGGCGGTACAAGAGGAAGAACATCAATGGAAGCTAAGAAAGACCGAAGTTCTGCAGAAGGTGCTGGCCGTTTGCAGAAATTTACCTTACAGCCGTACTATTGACAGCTATCTGGAAGCAGAAAATGCACTGGAGGAATACAGTACTGCATGGGAAAATGTATCAGAAATTCTTTCCAATCTGGAGAACCTGTCCATACAGGAGACTACAGAGCGCGACAGAATCCAGCAGGAAGAGAATACAATTGATGAAATCTCACTGCAGCAGAGCATGGAAAAAAGAAAAATAAAAACGCTGGATGCCCGGATTGCAGAACTGGAGGCTATCCTGAACAGACCAGAGAATCGGGAAAAAGCGGAGAAAATTACCAACCTGAAAAAAGAGAAAAGGGAACTTGAAGACAGGATTGCTTCCCTCCGCGAAAGCCTTGCTGTAGCCTCAAACAATCTGGAGCGGCTTACGAGGGAGCAGGAAGAAAGCGAAAAAAATCTGGAAACCTATCTCGAAAGGGAAAACCTGCTGTGTCAATGTTTTGCCGAGGAACTGGAGCTGAAGCTGGTCATTTCCAGGGAAGACAGAACACTGGAAGAATGTGCCTGGGCGGCGCAGGAAAAGCTGCGTGACAGCGACAAGGACAGAGAGGTATCGGAGCTGACGGCATCTCTTATGAGCGTGTTCCAGAAAAATAACAGCAGCCTGATTGCATATGGCACGGCTCTGACGGACTGGTTTGACGGAGAAAGAGGAATTGCCCCTGCGGGAACACTCCACAAAAGGCAGGTTTTCACTGCGGTCTGGAACGGTAAAAAGATATGGATGGAGGAATTCCACGATACGCTGAAAAGGCAGATTACAGAGATGGAGCTGCTGATTCAGCAGAAGGATCGTGAACTGTTTGAAGACATCCTTTCCAGAACCTTGAGTCAGCAGCTGACGGATCGAATTGCGGAAAGCAGACGCTGGGTTGCGGACATGTCAGAACTGATGAAGAATATGGAAACCTCCATGGGACTTCGTTTTTCTCTGGACTGGAAACCACGGTCGGCAGAAGGCGAGGAACAGCTGGACACGGGAGAACTGGAAAAGCTCCTTCTGCGAGACAGGAAGCTTATGACGGCGGCAGATATGGAGCGGGTTGCAGCTCATTTCCGCAGTAGAATCAGGCAGGAAAAGCTTCGTGCAGAGGAATCAGACGAGTCGGTCAATTATATGGATCTGGTCCGTGATGCGTTGGATTACCGAAAGTGGTTTGAATTTCAGATGTCTTACTACCGTGGCGAAGAGAATAAAAAGACGCTGACGGACAGTGCCTTTAACAAATTCAGCGGCGGAGAGAAAGCCATGGCCATGTATGTGCCGCTTCTTGCTGCATTGAATGCTCAGTACAAGAAAGCAATCTGGGAGGATCACCCGCAGATTGTTGCTATGGACGAGGCCTTTGCCGGTGTGGACGATAAGAATATCGGCAGTATGTTTGAACTGGTTGGTCAGCTAGACTTTGATTACATCATGAATTCCCAGTCTCTCTGGGGCTGCTACGAGACGGTACAGGCTCTGCGGATTTGCGAGATGCATAGACCGGGAAACTCGAATATTGTTACAATTATTCATTACACATGGAATGGAAAGGAAAGGGTATTGGATGACTGATATTCGAAAAGAAGCATATGCATATTTCCGAAAGACGCCCGGGTTTGACCGATGCTTCCGGCAGCTTCGAAAAAAGTGGAGAGCTTACGGAAAAGCATCAGGTATGGTGAAGCTGACTGATGCCACTGAAGAAGAACGGCGTGCCCTGGAGGGTTTCTTCGGAAGATCATTCGTCGGATCCTTCGCCGGGGCTTCTGACGTACATTCAAAGGAGGGCTCTGCCGGAAAAACTTTATCCTTTTCGGTGAGGTCCTTTGAGGATGCATTGCGTGAAACCAGGTTTTGTGAGCTTAACCTGCAGCAGCTGCTGGAACTGTACTTCGGTGAGACGATGCAGACAAATGCGCAGCAGAAAGCAGATAAAGAAGAACAGCTCCGTATCTTTTTTGAAAGATGCCAAAGAAACTTCTCACAGGAGACAACGGGGCAAACTACTGTCTGCAAAGCGGCATCGGATTGGATCAGGGCGGTCCGGCAGGAAAAGGCATATGGCTATCAGATTATACTGCAGGCATGGAAGCGAAAGCCGGAAGAGGCAGAAAAACTAGTGCGGGCGGTTGGTATGGCGCTGAATGAAGTGATGCCGGACACCGGGGAGACGGATTGTGAAAATCTTATGCTTGCCGTTCTGGCAGCCAAGGTTTCCGGTAATCCACATTGCTTCGACAGAGGGACTAAGGCAGGACAGCTTCTGACCTGTGCTCTTTGTCGGGTTGCCGATACGGATTTTCCTTCTGGAGCAGAAGAGCTGGCGGCACTTTATCTGCGATATGGAATTCAGCCGGATGAGATATCCAGTATGGTTGCCGTGTTTGGTCTTTCATTGGAATGTGAGGGTGGAATCCATCCCGGCGCTGCCGGATTTCGTGAGGCGAGAGAACCGTTTCTTCTTATGCAGAAAAATCTGGAGCATGTAACCCGCGCTTATGGCACGGGGAGCTGTGTGTTTGTGGTGGAAAACGAAATGGTGTTCAGCCATCTTTGCGAAAAGTGTCTGCAATTGTATGACGACAGTGTGCCGACGCTGATATGTACTATGGGGCAGCCTCGGAAAGCAGCGTGGCAGCTGCTGGATTTGCTCGCCTCTGAGGAATTGGAGATATTCTATGCAGGTGATCTTGATCCGGAGGGAATGGATATTGCGGATCGGATTTGGAGAAGATATCCGTCACAGGTGACATTATGGAGAATGGGACCGGCGGAATATGAACTTTCGCGTTCGGAGGAGGACATCAGCGAGCGCAGGCTTGCGATACTCAGCCGCCTCAGGCATCCGCAGCTCATAAAGATTGCCGCTTTGCTTCGCGCACAAAAAAAGGCCGGATATCAGGAAGTGCTTCTGGATGAAATGATTTCGGATATAAGGCGCCTTTTTCATAGCGGATGATTTTTTTAGAGGAGGATTATTTATATGTTCAGTTTTTACTGGCCCATAGGGCTTTTGGTATTATCAAATGTTTTTTATCACATCACCGCCAAATCTCTGCCGGTTCAGGTGGATTCCTTTTTCAGCATGACCGTAACCTACCTGGTAGGTGCTGCGGTGTCCCTCTTGCTATTTTTCACTCTCGGCAGCGGAGAGCCTGTTTCCCAACAGGTTGCCGGGCTCAACTGGGCGCCCTTTGTGCTGGGACTGTCGGTGGTAGGTCTTGAAGTGGGAGCAATCTTCATGTACAAGGCGGGCTGGGAGATTTCCGTGGGAAACATAGTGCAGGCCATATTTGTGGCAATCGCCCTGCTTGTAGTGGGAGTGCTTATTTACAAGGAGGCCCTGACAGGGACAAAGGTTGCAGGTATAGCCGCCTGCCTTGTGGGAATTTTTTTGCTGAATAAATAAAATATAATATATGCCGGAGGATTTCCGGAGGAAAGGGAGGACAGACAGATGAAAAAATTTATAATGGAAAAGGACTTTCTCCAGATATTTCCCGATGCGAAAATAGGAATTCTGGTGTGCAATGGAATTGACAACCATATAAAGGAAGAGACAAGCTATGCCGCCTATCTTGCCGAGGCGCAGAAGGAGGCTGCAAAGTATATTAGAAATCCGGAATTTACGGAAAATCCTATCATAAGAACATGGAGGGATGCCTTCTATAAGTTCAAGACCAAGAAAGGAGCCAGATGCTCCATCGAAGCTCTGCTGAAGCGCGTATCGAAGGGCGGGGAAATCGGATGCATAAATCCTCTGGTTGACATTTACAACGGAATTTCGCTGAAGTACGGTGTGCCCGTAGGCGGCGAGGACATTGACAAGTTTGAAGGGCATATGCGCCTGACGGTTGCAGAGGGCGGCGAGGAATTCGTCACTTACGGCAGCGACAAGAGCGAGCCGCCTTATCCGGGAGAGGTGGTATATAAGGACGATGGAGGAGCCATCTGCCGATGCTTTAACTGGCGCGAGTCGGTGAGAACCATGCTGACAGAGGACACGGTAAATGCATTTATGGTAATCGAAACCGTGGCAGGTGAAAGAGCCGATGTGCTGGATGCTGCTCTGGACGAGCTTAAGACTCTCATAGAGAAAGAGCTGGGTGGCACAGTGGAAAAGCACATACTTACCAAGGACAGCCCGGAAGCGGTGATTGGGGAATAGAATAAGAGAAAAGGAAAGCGCCGAAGCGCGAGGGTATCGAGCGGTTCGGCGCAGATATAAACCTGTAGCTAAAACGGCTGCAGCTTTCCCACTGCCAACATATAAATCGAAATAAGAGCCAGAATTACAACAGCCGCAGCAGCGGCTTTTTCTGTTTTTCGGGTAAAAACAGGCAGTCCCTTTTCATGCCTGCCACGAATAAACACAAGCAGCCCCGGCGCATATAAAACTGTGGTGATGAGCACATAATCCAGTCCTCCGGAGTATAGCATCCAGAACCCGTAAATGGTGCCGATAAAGGCGAAGACAAGAGCCACAGCCCGGGAGCCCCCGGGAGCCTCGGAACCGCTTGCTATTGCGATGGAGCCTTCTCCCAACCGCGCAAATCCGTCGCCTTTGAGGGAAAGCTTAAGATAATATGCGGCGCTGAGCAGATATGGAATCATAATCATGGAGGTGCTCAGAGCGTAAAAGGCCTGATAGGTTGAGGCGCTGAAATAGCAGATTATGAGGAAAAACTGAATCAGGCCGTTGGTCAGATACAGGGAGAAGGCCGGCGAGCCGTGCCTGTTGGCACGGCTGAAGGCTTCCATGAAGCCTCCCTGCTGGGCGGCAGAGTACGGGCAGTCTGCCGCCAGGATTGTCCAGCCCAGCAGGGCGCCGGCCAGAGACAGGATGACTCCGATGTTTATGAGCGCCGCACCCCAGGGACCTACGGCATATTCCAGAATCCCTGCCATCTGAGGAGTAGGGAGAGCGGACATTTCCTCAGTGGTCATAACCCCAAGGCTGAGAACGGCGGTCATAACATAGATGGCCAGGATGCCGATAAAGGCGGTGATTGAAGCCTTTCCCACATCGCTTGCACGACGGGCGCGGCCCGAAAGCACCACCGCGCCCTCAATACCGATAAATGACCAGACTGTAGCCGAAGTGGTAGCCTTGACCTGATCTCCAAGGGCCATAGTGCCGTCTCCCCAGAAGTTGTTCATAAACACCGCAGGGTCAAAGGCGCCGACGAAAATGACTGCAACCACAAATACCAGCAGCGGCACCAGTTTTGCTATGGTGGTAACGATGTTGATGATTGCCGCTTCCTGCATACCGCGCAAAACCAGATAGTTAATCAGCCACAGGAATGCGGAGGCACAGGCAATTGAGAGCAGATTGTTGCCTGTGCCGAAGGCCGGAATGAAGTAGCCGATGGCACCGAAAAGCAAGGTCAGATACGAAACATTGCAAAGAAGTGCGCTGACCCAGTAGCCCCACGCGGAAGTGAAGCCGATGTATTCGCCGAAGCCCTCACCGGCATAGCTGTATACACCGTTGGTCAGGTCTGGACGGACTTTGTTAAGACCGAAGTAACACATCATAAGCCCCAGCATACCCACACCGCAGATGAGCCAGCCAATGAGAATGGCTCCCGTATGAGCGCCTGCCGCAGCCATGTCGGCGGTGATTGTAAAAATGCCGCTTCCGATTGTGGAGCCGATGATTACGGCTATAAGGCTGAGAGCGCTCAGTTGTTTTTGAGAATCGTTCATATTGGAATTTCCTCCTGAAAACCTATTGACAAATGCTATAAGTGTTATTATGACCGTAAAATTAAAAAATATAAGACTGTGAAGAAAGTGAAAAGATTTTAAAAAACAGTTGACAATGTCGATATTCGAGATTATAATAAAAGCAAAGAAATATCGATATTCGACAAAGGAGTAGTATGGCTAGAGAAAAATTACAGACTTTAACGGAACAGATGTTCTATGCATTGCTTTGCTTTTACGAGGAATGCTGCGGAACGGATGTAATGAAAAAAACCAATGAAATCACCAAAGGCAGAGTCAGAATCGGATCCGGAACATTGTACAATCTGATAGAGCAGTTTACAAACGAGGACATAATACGTGAAACAAGGGTTGATGGACGAAAGAAGAGTTACATTTTAACGGAGAAAGGCAGGAATATTCTTGCAAATGACTGCATACGGCTGCGGCAGCAAATAGAGGACTTTAATATGTACAGTCGCCCAGATAGGAGGCTATAAATGGTTATTTCTGATACAAGATATCAATTGTCACTTTTTGCAATGTTTGATTATGAGAG
>JAEDNK010000083.1 GCA_016302545.1 Bacillota bacterium | reverse complement strand
AAACCGCCGTAGCAGTATCCGAAGATTTCTTCATCTGTAAGAGCCCCTTCAGCCGGTGCCGCAGCAAACTCAAATCCGATGCGGTTACCCATAGCCATCTTAAGAACAGCTTCGGCCGCTCCGCCCATTCCAGGTGTGTAGCAGGCCTTTACGAGGCCCTTTCTCATAAGTTCTGTAACCTTGTCGTAAAGAGCTATTAGAGATTCACCTTCAGGGAGGCCCTTATCATTAAGCTCAGGTCTGAAAAGATATACAGGATGTCCTGCTGCCTTGAATTCCGGTGAAACAATATTGTCGATGTTTTCTGTAGTTACTGCGAAGGAAACCAGTGTCGGCGGAACATGAATATCCTCAAAGGTTCCGCTCATGGAGTCCTTGCCTCCGATGGCGGCAACGCCCAGGTCAAGCTGTGCTTCCAGAGCACCGAGAAGTGCTGCGAAAGGCTTGCCCCACTTTGCAGGGTCTGCTGCCAGCTTTTCAAAGTATTCCTGGAATGACAGGTATACATCGCTGAACTGTGCACCCTCTGCTACCAGCTTTGAAACTGATTCAACAACTGCCAGATAGGCGCCGTGGTACGGGCTCTTTTCCGTGATGAAAGGATTGTATCCCCACGCCATAAGGCTGCAGGTCTTTGTATCAGCTTTCTCAACTGAAACCTTGTTTACCATGGCCTGAATAGGAGTTCTCTGGTACTTGCCGCCAAACGGCATAAGCACCGTGCCTGCGCCGATGGTGGAGTCGAATCTTTCAGAAAGGCCTCTCTTGGAGCAGACGTTAAGGTCTCCTGCCAGCTCTTTGTAGATTTCCGCAAAGGTTCCGCAAGGCTTCTTTGCATAATCAGAAGGCTTGGCAGCTTCAACAGTTATATGCTTTTCGGCTCCGTTGGAGTCGAGGAATTCTCTTGAAATGTTTACGATATTAGCACCGTTCCAGTGCATGGAAAGTCTAGGTTCTGCAGTAACCTTGGCAACCACTGTAGCTTCAAGGTTTTCAGCCTTTGCCAGAGCGCAGAAGCGGCGGGCATCCTTTTCTTCAACCACTACTGCCATTCTTTCCTGAGATTCACTGATTGCAAGCTCAGTACCGTCAAGACCGTCGTACTTCTTTGGAACAACATCCAGATTTATTTCAAGTCCGTCGGCAAGCTCGCCGATAGCTACTGACACGCCGCCTGCACCGAAGTCGTTGCAGCGTTTGATAAGCTTGGAAGCTTCAGGATTTCTGAACAGTCTCTGGAGTTTCCTCTCCTCAGGGGCATTACCCTTCTGAACCTCTGCGCCGCAGGACTCAAGGGATGAAACCTTGTGGGACTTGGATGAACCTGTAGCTCCGCCGCAGCCGTCACGGCCTGTTCTGCCGCCTAAAAGGATGACTCTGTCTCCCGGAGCAGGAACCTCTCTGACTACATTTTCTGCAGGAGCAGCAGCTATTACTGCACCGATTTCCATTCTCTTTGCCACATATCCCGGATGGTAGATTTCGTCTACCTGTCCTGTAGCAAGACCGATCTGGTTTCCGTATGAGCTGTAGCCGTTAGCAGCTGTAGTGACCAGCTTGCGCTGCGGGAGCTTTCCCGGAATAGTCCCTGATACAGGAACCAGCGGGTCTCCTGCGCCTGTTACACGCATTGCTCCGTAAACATAGCTTCTGCCTGAAAGCGGGTCTCTGATGGCGCCGCCCACGCAGGTAGCTGCGCCGCCGAAAGGCTCGATTTCTGTCGGATGGTTGTGGGTCTCGTTCTTAAAGAGCAGAAGCCAGTCCTCCTCCTTGCCTTCGACCTCAACCTTGATCTTAACTGTGCAGGCGTTGATTTCCTCTGACTCATCCAGCTTGTCCATCTTGCCGGCCTTCTTAAGGTACTTTGCCGCAATGGTACCGATGTCCATCAGTGTTACAGGCTTGGTTCTGTTAAGTGATTTTCTTACATCCAAATATCTGTTGTAGGCTTCCTGAAGATCTTCATCTTCGAAGGTCACCTTATCAATAATCGTGTTAAAAGTTGTATGACGGCAGTGATCCGACCAGTATGTATCTATCATTTTTATTTCGGTGATGGTCGGGTTTCTGTCCTCACTCTTGAAATATTCCTGGCAGAACTTGATGTCAGCAAGGTCCATTGCAAGACCTCTGTCTGCAATAAAATCAGCCAGTTCCTCTTCCGTAAAGTCTAAAAAGCCCTCTACAGTCTCTACGGTCTGTGGGATTTCGTATTCAGCTGCAAGAGTTTCAGGAAGTGCCATATCGGCTTCTCTTGCTTCAACTGCATTGATTACATACTTCTTGATTGCTGCCAGTTCTTCCTCTGATACCTTTCCATAGAGGGCATAAACCTTAGCTGTCTTGACAGCCGGTCTTTCTCCCTTGGAAATAATCTGGATACACTCTGCAGCAGAAGATGCTCTCTGGTCAAACTGTCCCGGAAGGAACTCCACGGCAAAGATGCAGTCAGCCTCCGGCAGGTCCTCGGTCACAATATCAAGCTGAGGCTCTGCAAATACTGTATGCACGGAATACTTAAACAGATCTTCTGCAAGGTTTTCCACATCATATCTGTTAAATACGCGCACCTTCTCTACGCCCTTGATTTGAAGAAGCTCGTTAATGTCGCTTTTCAGCGCTCTGGCTTCGTTGTCCAGACCGGGCTTTTTTTCAACAAAAATTCTATAAACCATTTTACTTCCTTTCCGCCATAAGAGCACGCTGTCCTATATCAGTTCTGAAATACGCATTCTCAAAGTTTACAGACTTTACAGTTTCATATGCTGCATCTATTGCGCCCTTAAGTGTATCGGCAGTTTCAGTAACGCCCAGCACTCTGCCGCCGCCTGTAACTAGCTTTCCGTCCTTAAGCTTGGCTCCTGCCACATATATATTTTTGTCCGCAGGCATGGTGATTTCAAATCCCGTCTCGTATTTCTGAGGATATCCTTCAGATGCCATAACTACGCAGCAGGCGTTTTTATCGGCAAACTTAACCTCTGCTTCGTCCAGCTTTCCATGGTAAATCTTAAGCATTATGTCCAGAAGGTCGCTTTCCAGAAGCGGGAGGACAACCTGAGTTTCAGGGTCACCGAAACGGCAGTTATACTCGATAACCTTAGGTCCCTTTTCCGTAATCATAAGTCCGAAATAAAGGCAGCCTGTAAAGGTCCTTCCTTCCTTATTCATTGCCTCGATGGTCGGCTTGAATATGGTATCCATGCAGACTTTTGCGATTTCATCTGTATAATACGGATTAGGCGCGATTGTACCCATACCGCCTGTATTAAGGCCCTTATCGCCGTCCAGTGCACGCTTGTGGTCCATAGATGAAACCATAGGAATCACAGTCTTGCCGTCAGTGAAGGAAAGCACGGAAACCTCAGGTCCGGTAAGGAACTCCTCTATTACTACCTTGGAACCGCTCTCGCCGAAAACCTTGTCCTCCATCATGTCACGGACTGCCTGACGAGCCTGTTCTTTAGTCTCTGCGATGATTACGCCCTTGCCCAGTGCAAGTCCGTCAGCCTTTACTACTACAGGAATCGGGCAATTCTCAATGTATGAAAGAGCCGCCTCCATGTCAGTGAATGTCTCGTAGGATGCTGTAGGAATATTGTATTTTTTCATCAGGTCCTTGGAAAATGCCTTGGAACCCTCGATGATTGCTGCTTTTTTGTTCGGACCGAAGGTCTTGATGCCCTTAGCCTGAAGAGCATCTACTGCGCCCAGCACCAGCGGGTCGTCAGGTGCTACAACAGCGAAGTCGATTCCTGCCTTCACCGCAAAATCCACAATGGCAGGTATGTCCTTAGCACCGATATCCACGCATGTAGCGTCAGCCGCAATTCCGCCGTTTCCGGGCAAAGCGAAGATTTCTTCAACCTGTTTGTTTTCTTTTAATTTTTTGATGATGGCATGCTCTCTGCCGCCACCGCCAACTACAATTATTTTCATTTTATCCTCTTTTCAATATGTAATAAAATCAGTGATGGAACAGTCTTATGCCTGTAAATGCCATTACCATGCCAAACTTGTTGCAAGTCTCGATGACATTATCATCGCGAATGGAGCCGCCCGGCTGAGCTACATAGGATACACCGCTCTTGGCTGCTCTCTCGATGTTGTCTCCAAAGGGGAAGAAAGCGTCGGAGCCAAGGCATACACCCTTAAGAGATGCAAGATACTCTCTCTGCTCTGCTCTCGGAAACTCTTCAGGCTGCTCTGTGAAGTACTGCTGCCAGTTTCCTTCGCCGATAACGTCCGGATAATCCTCTGAAAGATAAACATCTATAGCATTGTCTCTGTCCGGTCTTCTGACATCCTCCTTAAACGGCAGATTCAGGACTCTCGGATGCTGACGGAGATGCCACTTATCAGCCTTTTCTCCTGCCAGTCTGGTGCAGTGAATTCTTGACTGCTGACCTGCCCCCACTCCGATAGCCTGTCCGTCCTCAGCAAAGCAAACCGAGTTTGACTGAGTATACTTGAGAGTGATGAGTGCTATGATAAGGTCACGCTTTGCATCCTCCGGCAGTTCCTTATTGTCAGTTACAATCTCCTTAAGGAGTTCTTCATTTATCTTAAGATTGTTTCTGCCCTGTTCAAAGGTTATGCCGTAAACCTGCTTATGCTCAGCTTCTGCCGGCACATAGTCAGTGTCCACTTTAACTATGTTATATGCGCCTTTTTTCTTTGTTTTAAGAATTTCAAGAGCTTCCGGCTCGTAATCCGGTGCGATAACACCGTCGGAAACCTCTCTTGCAATGAGTTTTGCACAGGTTGCGTCGCACTTGTCGGAAAGCGCAATCCAGTCTCCGAAGGAGCTCATGCGGTCAGTTCCCCTTGCTCTTGCGTAGGCTGTGGCGATAGGTGACTCGTCGATGCCTTCTATATCGTCCACAAAAATTGCCTTTTTAAGCTCAGGGCTCATTGGATTTCCAACGGCCGCAGAGGTAGGGCTTACATGTTTAAAGGAAGTTGCTGCGCACATTCCCAGTGCTTCCTTGATTTCCTTAACCAGCTGCCAGCTGTTAAGAGCATCTAAAAGGTTGATATATCCCGGACGTCCGTTAATAATCTCCAGCGGAATATCCTTTCCGTCCTCCATGAAGATCTTAGCTGGCTTCTGATTTGGATTGCAACCGTATTTAAGTTCATATTCCTTCATTGAACTGCCTCGTTTCATTGTCATTTATCATTATTGATTCACTTTCATTGTTTTCAAGGTCGAAGTATTCGACATAAAGTGAAATTCTGTTGTCCTCGTTTAAGCTTCCCCAGAGCTCTTCAAAGAAGTCATCTATTGACTCAGGAATTTCAATTCTTCTTGGTTCACCCCGGAAAGTAGGAAGAGGCGAACCGTTTTCCTCATAAGTGTGAATGAGATGTCCCACGCCTTCCACTGCCTTGTAGTCATAGAAGAATCTGTTACATCCTGTTCCTTCTGCATCTGCACTCTTGAGAATACTCATCTCATAACCGAAGTCAGTACCCTTCTTGGTTAAGACTCCGCTGATTCTGGGAGTAAAGTTAGGAGCATCAGGTTCGAATTCTCTGGTAAAGAGAGCTTCCCTTGCAGTCTTTCCTGCTGCAAGTCCGTCCACGATGGTATCTGTCTGGTCACCGTTGGTTACCACAATCTTGTCCTCATACTGTGCGATGGCTCTGTATATAATCAGAGAAGGGTCCTCCACCTTAGATTCGTCGAAAGGCTTGGTATATACATTTCCCTTTTCGTCTTCCTCGAAAATTCTGTTTCTGCTGTTTTCGCTTCTTCCCATGATGAAATAGCCGATTGCAGCCTTCCCCAGAGGGGACTTGCCCATAATCACACCTCTTCCCGGGTAGGAATTGCCCGAAAGCAGCTGGCTTACCGTTTTAGTTTCATATACGTTCATTGTCTATTTACCTCTTACAATTTCCTCGCAGATTTCCTCTGTGGCTTCAGGAAGAATAATCCATTCGGCCTTCTCCATAACTCGCTTCTGAAGCACCTCAGGAGTATCACAATCCAGAATCTCAACAGCTTTCTGTTTGATAATCCGTCCGCCGTCAGGAATTTCGTTTACAAAATGCACAGTGGCACCTGTAACCTTGACACCGTACTCCAGAGCTGCTTCATGAACATGCAGGCCATAAAAGCCTTTGCCGCAGAAAGACGGAATAAGTGACGGATGGATATTGATTATTCTGTCAGGATAGCGAGCAGTAAAGCTGCCGCTTAAGATGCTCATAAAGCCTGCCATTACTATCAGGTCAATCCTGTTTTCCGAAAGCAGCTCATGAAGTCTTTCCTCGAAGGCTTCCTGCGTACCGGCCTCTTTTCTGAGAACCGTCTCAGCCTTGATACCGGCTTTTGCAGCCCTCTCGAGGGCGTAAGCACCGGCCTTATTGGAAATTACCAGCACGATTTCTCCGCTTTTGATTATTCCCTTGTCCTGCGCATCTATAAGTGCCTGAAGGTTGGTTCCGCCGCCTGAAACCAGTACGGCGATTCGTGCCTTTCCTCCTGATGCCGCTCCGCCGCCTTTGCCTAGCATATTGTCACCTTTTCCTCAGATTCAACTATTTCACCTATGAGATATGCGTCCTCTCCGTGAGCTCTGAGAATCTCAAGGGCCTTGCCTGCATCCTCGGCTGACACGACAATACTCATTCCTACACCCATGTTAAAGGTGTTAAACATATCGTGTTCGCTGATGTTTCCTGTCTTGGCGATAAGGTCGAAAATCGGCA
>JAEDNK010000082.1 GCA_016302545.1 Bacillota bacterium | reverse complement strand
TCTGCAATTTCAGCCTTTCCGATAAAGCCCTTCTCCACGATTAGCTGTGCGGCCTCTGCAGGACTTCCGTTTACAAAGTCTACCGAGCTCTGCAGGTCATTGAGCAGAACCTTAAGGTCATCGCCTTTTTCCTCGACAAATGTCTTAGTTGCAACCAGCACACCCATAGGCAGCTCCTGTCCCGTAGTTTCTTCCCACAATGTATTCATATCGAAGACCTCTTCAACGCCCTCTTTGCCGGCTGCCAGCGCTGTAGAAACAAACGGCTCAGGAATCATAGCAATAGTCCCTTCCTGACTTAAGAGCTTGGCGTTTACCTCTGCATGGTTTGCCAGCCATTCTACCTGTACGTCTTCATAAAGATTAAGCCCCGCAGCCTCAACGACTTTCTGCAATACATATTCAGGTGTGCCGCCTTGGCCGCTGGCAACAATAGTCTTTCCCTTGAGCTGGGAAGTTTCTGTAATATCAACATTATTTCCAAGAATATGCAGCACGCCGAGAGCTATCGGGCTCACTGCCACAACTTGTCCCTCTGTCTTATTGTATAATACAGCAGCCATGTTTGACGGAAGCGCCGCAACATCTACTTCGCCCTTTATGAGCTTTGCTGTAACATCTGTCGGACTCTGATACGTCTCAACTGCGTATTTGTCGGTCATGTCCATGAGCTGCACCATTCCCATGCCTGTGGGACCGTTAAGAGCCGCAACATTTACTATTTCACTCACCGTTTCAGGCACATCGCTGTCACCGCCGCCGCAGCCTGCCAGCATAGCGAAGGCCATAAGCAGGACAAGCGTCACTGCTGTAGCCTTTCTGAATTTTTTCCCTTGATTTTTTCTTGTCTTCATTTCAGTTCACCTCTCGTTAGCTTTTTATTTCTTGGAATATACTGTTTTGATGCTGACTCCTGCAAGGGCTCCAAGTTTTCCGGAAAGGGCGCTGACGGAATCCATAGGTCCGTCCATAGCCACGCTGATGATGGAAATCTCCTTTTTAGGATAAGGGACCCCCATTCGTCCGATAATATGCTGTCTGTATTGGTGAAGCAAAGCATTTATCGCCTCAACAGCTTCCACCTTTTCTACGATAATACTAATAACAGCCACTCTGGTCTCTTCCATCTTTTCGTCCTCCAACAAAAAACGGTGCCGGCAAAAAATACCGACACCTGTCCACAAATGCTCATATTAATAGCCATTGTTTCCTTAGCCTTTCCCCTCAGAAAACCTTCGGGCGTCAGTACCGTCAAAACAAATATTTCGTTACACCTATTTTATCCCTCTTTGGATGCATTTTCAACCGTTTTTTCACTGCTTTCCGGCGTTTTTTCCGAATTCTTTATCTGCGGCATAATGTGATTGGCATCCGTCAGGAAAATATATATCATCAGGAAAGCGATTGCAAAGAGTCCAAGGGTTTCCACCAACAGGCCTCTGCTGAAGGTTACCGCTGCAACGCCCATAATGCCGCTTACGCTGTACAGCATCAAAGTTGCCCTTCTCTGCCCGTAACCAAGCTGCATCAGACGGTGGTGAAGATGTCCCTTGTCAGCCTCCATAATCGGCCTTTTGTTTACCATCCTCCTGAAAATAGCGAAGGCAGTATCGAAGATAGGCACCCCAAGAACCAGTACAGGAATGATGACCGCCACAATTGTCGCACTCTTTACCGGCCCCAGAATCGACAGGGTGGAGAGCATGAATCCCAGATACAGAGAACCTCCGTCGCCCATAAAAATCTTTGCCGGATAAAAGTTGAACGGAAGGAACCCAAGAGCCCCTCCTGCCAGTGCCAGCATAGCCGCACAGGCAAGGTACATTCCATGAATATATGCAACATAGGCAATGCAAAGGGATGCGATGGCCGATGTACCTGCCGCCAGACCGTCAAGCCCGTCGATGAGGTTCACCGTATTGGTAATTCCGACTATCCATATTATTGTCACGATGAAACAAACCACAGAGCCCAGTTCACTCTTTCCGTCTCCGAAGAAGTTGGATATGAACTCAATCCTCACATCATACATATACATTACTACGGCGATTACCGTCTGTCCCAGAAATTTCGCCTTTGCGGGCAGATTCTTAAGATCATCTATTACACCCAGAATGTAAATAAGGACACCGCCGATAACAATGCCCGGAACCCGAGGGTCTCCATGCATAAAAATCAGCATAGATGCAGTTGTTCCTACGAAAATAGCCATCCCGCCAAACCGCGGCATAGACTTGGTATGCATTCTCCGACCGTCCTTTGGAATGTCCATAGCTCCGATTTTGGGAGCAACCTTTATTGCAAGGGGTGTAGTCACCAGTGAAAGCACAAATGCAACTGCAAATACAGCCCATAAAATATCATACATTATTATTCTCCTATTTTTTCTACTTCAAGACCTGCTTCCTTGAGTATATCAAGGGAAAGTTCATCAGGATAACCTTCCTTAACCACGATGCGTTCTATTCCTGAATTGATAATCATCTTTGCGCAGATAACACAAGGCTGATGGGTTATGTATATAGTTCCGCCCTCAATGGCATGTCCCATGGCAGCAGCCTGAATAATGGCGTTCTGTTCAGCGTGAAGAGCCATACAGAGTTCGTGTCTCTCTCCGGAAGGCACATTGAGCTTCTGCCTGAGGCATCCTCCCCTGTCTTCACAGTGCTTGATTCCTCGAGGCGCACCGTTGTATCCCGTAGCAATGGCATGCTTGTCCTTAACTATGACAGCGCCCACATTTCTTCTCATACAGGTAGATCTCTTCGCCGTAAGTTCGGCCATTTCCATAAAATACTGATCCCAGCTCGGTCTGTTCATTTCTTTCTCCAATCTCTTTCTAAAATCAGCTTCCAACAACTAGTAATATATCTCAACCAAATACAGACCCTCTGCCGGTGCCGTATGTCCGGCCTTCTGCCTGTCCCTGCTTTCTATTATATTTCCCACATCCTCAGGTCTTTTTTTCCCAAGACCCACCTCTGTAAGTGTTCCGACTATTATTCTTACCATATTGTACAAAAAACCATCGCCGGACACCTCTATTATAACATTTTCTGACTCGCGCCGTATGCTGAGACTGTGAATTGTTCTCACCGTGGTTTCCTTTTCCTGACCGCCTGCCGCCTGAAAACACTTAAAGTCGTGAGTTCCCTCGATATAAGCTGCCGCCTTCGTCATAGCCTCGATGTCCAGAGGCTTCCGTACCTGATAGCAGTAATTTCTTTGGAAAATATCCACATCCGGGCAGTTTCTGATAATATAACGGTACAGCTTTCCCCGGCTGGAAAATCTGGCATGAAAGTCGTCAGGCACTTCCTCTGCGGCAATGATGCGCACATCGCCCACGCCTCGCTGTGAATTCATCCCTCCTGCCAGCAGGTTATTCGCCGCAAGCAATAATCTGTCAGTGGGGATTCCAAAATCACCTTTGAAAGATGCTCTCTGACCCAAAGCGTGAACGCCTGCGTCTGTTCTGCTGGTTCCATTTATAGCGATCGGCACACCGCAGACCCGCGTCAGCACTCTTTCAAGCTCTCCCTGCACGGTTCTTACCTCGGGCTGCCTCTGCCAGCCGTGAAACCCGCTGCCGTCATATTCGATTGTCAGCAAAACATTTCTTTCCATTATTTTCTCGGCAGTTCTATCTGTTTGTTTTCTTCAGACTCTCTGTAGAGGGTGAATTTGCGGCCTATGGCCTGCACAAACTCAGCTCTGAGCCCCGGAGCCAGCTCATTGGCCACAGTCTTGGCATCAAGCTCTGCCCCTTCCTGAAGTTTAATCTTTACCAGCTCTCTTGCCTCAAGGCACTGATCTATTTCCTTAATCACATTATCTGTCACGCCTGCCTTGCCGATATACACCGTCGGGTCGATATTATGCGCCAGACTGCGAAGATAGCTTCTCTGTTTGCTTGTTATCATTTTTTTCTCTCTTTCTTTTTTAAAGCTGTACTACTATATTGTAACTCATTTCATGCAAAATGACCAGATAAATTGTTGCCGCCGCCGCAATATATGGCACCATGGGTCTCTCGTCGGTGAGCTTTGCGCCCTTTTTTACCATCATCCATATAAAGTGTCCCGCGCTGAGAAAGGTGGAAATCACAAAGACAGCGATAATTCCGTCCGTTCCAAGGGCCAGCCCCAGGGCTGCAAAGAGCTTGATATCCGCTCCACCCACGGCAGGCTCTTTATAGAAGATTTTACTTATAAGGGCAATTATAAGGAGAACTCCGAAGCCCACGGCAGCTCCCAGAAGGCAGTCCATGACTCCAAAGGCGTGATGCCGTATAAAGCCCAGACCCGTAAGCACCAGCAGCATTATAAGCTGGTCGGGCACAATCATATATTTTATGTCGGCTATTGACATCTCCAAAAGCAGCCAGATTGCAATCAAAGCCGGAAAGGCATAAAGCGGATTCTGCAAGCCCAGGGTTATTCCGATTACAACGAAAAAGCCTGTAAAAACATACTTCCACGGCGTACTCTTTACTCGCTGACAGGTGGGATGCAGAAGCTCCTGCGAAGGCTCTTCGTCGTAGTCGCAGAGCCACTTTCCCGGCATCCTGTTGAAGAAGTACACTGCTCCGTTTCCGAGAATTACCCCTGCTCCTATGGCTGCCCCGCATATTATCAATGTTACAATCAGCTGCTTTTCCATAATCGCTGCACCCCTCCCGTGCTCCTTTCACTTACAATGCTCCGAAGCATACATATAGCATATGTATTTTACCATACCATACAAAAAATGTGCAATTATTCTTTACTTCTTTTGGTTGTGATTTTTGAATTAAAGGTCTATAATATGAGATGTTTAAGCAAAACAGGAGGAATAAATGAGATGGAATTAGTAAAATTTGATGTAATAAGCCTTATGATGAACCCCTTCGTGCTAATGTTCGTCACCATCGCCTTAGGACTGCTCTTCGGAAAGATTAAATTCGGAAAGTTCAGTTTCGGAACCTCGGGTGCCCTCTTCGTGGGTCTTGCAATAGGCTGGGGTGTATACGGCTTCGCTCAGAAAATATATAATTCGGGAGATGCTGCTGCGGCAGGCATGAAAGCTGCCACTCAGATAATGGAAGGCAACGGAGGAAAGGTAATCAACTCCTACTTCTTCTCCACAGCCCTTATCATATTCGTTGCGGCGGTGGGTCTTCTGGCTGCAAAGGACCTGGGCGTTGTAATAAAGAAATACGGTGCCAAGTTCGTAGTGCTGGGACTTCTGATTACCCTCATAGGAGCGGGAGCAACCTATGCCTGCACCGCTTTTACAAAAGGTACCAATGCCTATGCAGTAGCCGGCGTTTATACCGGAGCCATGACAAGCTCGCCGGGACTTGCCTCTGCTCTCGAAACGGCAGAAAACCACGCCACGGAGTATGCCGAAAGCTGGGCAGACAGAACAGACTCGGAGAAGGAAGCCATGCTTCAGGTTCTTCACCTGGATGAAAAATACGCTTCCCTTACTGCAGCTGACATAGAGGAATTTACTCCTGAAATGGAGGCTGACTATGTTAATCAGGCGACAGGTCAGGTAGGTATAGGACATGCCGTGGGATATCCTTTCGGCGTTATCATAGTAATACTGGCAGTCAACTTCCTCAATGTGGTATTCAGGTTTGATGTTGAGGATGAAAAGAAAAAGTACCTGCTTGAGATGGAGGCGGCAAGAAATTCAGGTTCTGTAAAAGATATACCTACAACTGATTTCAGCATAATTGCCTTTGCTATAGTGTGCTTCGCAGGATACCTTTTAGGCTCCATAAAGATATATATGGGACCTTTAGGATATGTAAGTCTTGAGTCTACAGGCGGCGTGCTTATCGGCTCGCTGATATTGGGGTACATAGGAAAGATAGGACCTCTTTCATTTAGGATGGACCCTAAGACCTTGGGAGTAATAAGGGAGCTGGGTCTGGCATTCTTCCTTGCCATAGTTGGGCTCAACTACGGCTACGGAGCTGTAGACGCTATAACAGGCTCGGGAGTGACACTTGCCCTTGTAAGTCTCATAGTCGGCTTCGTCGCTGTAATTATCGGCTTCCTCGTAGGAAGATATGTGTTCAAGCTCAACTGGATAATGCTTTCGGGAGCAATCTGCGGAGGAATGACCTCTACACCGGGACTGGGAGCCGCTACTGAAGCAGTGGGAAGTGACGACCCGGGAGCAGGCTACGGAGCTACATATCCCTTTGCCCTGCTGGGAATGGTTATCTTTACAATCATTCTTCATAAACTGCCGCTACTGTAACCGTGCAGGATTTATGAAATAACTTCCGACAATCATTTAGAATATGCCTGCCTCCGCCTTAACCCTGGAGGCAGGTTTTTTGTATAAATATTTTTGGCTGTATGATAAAATATCTGTAACGAAATCCCATTCCGGGACACTAATTTACGAAACACTTTGAAAGGAGGAAAGCATATGGATCATACTGATTCAATGGAGCACATGTATCGAAAACATTCTCAGATGATTTATGCCTTCCTGCTGTCAAAATGCGGTGATGGTATGCTGGCTGAAGAACTGACCCAGGAAACCTTTTATCAGGCAGTTAAATCCCTTAACAGCTTCAAAGGACAGAGCAGTGCATCAACATGGCTTTGCGGCATAGCAAATAATGTGTGGCTTTCCCATCTGCGCAAGCAGAAACGCTCAGGTGAAATCTTTTCATCAGATGAAGATGAGGCATGCTTTGCATCATCTTCTGCCGAGTCACCGGAAGATAAGTTTATCAGGAAAGCTGACAATCT
>JAEDNK010000081.1 GCA_016302545.1 Bacillota bacterium | reverse complement strand
GCTTCATATTCTGCCTCCTCCCCCAACCTCTTTTCATACTGCATTCTCGGATCTATAAATTCATTCAAAATCTTTGCAATCATGTTAAAAACAAGCACTACCAGTCCGGTAACCATACACAGCGCCATCAGCATGTTGTAGTCCTTATACATGGCACTTTCGAAGCTTAGCGTGCCGAGACCGGGATAGGCAAACACCGTCTCCACCACATAGGTTCCGCCCAGGATATGGGGTACGGAGATGGCCATCATAACCAGTAAAGACGGCATAATGTTCCTCATGCAGCTTTTATTTACAATGGCCTTTCCAGGCATACCTTCCGCTTTGCATAGCAGCACATAATCCTGCCGTGTTTCCTCTATCAGTTTATTTCTTATCATATAGGCATAATACCATAGATGCTCCAGTACAAGCACCCCTACCGGCAGTACGAGATGATAAAGCCTGTCCGCAATACTGCCGCTCATTCCGTAGGAATAAGCCCCTCCTGCCGGAAAAATCCTCAAATTAACGGAAAAAATCAATATAAGCAGCAATGCCATAATGAAAGCAGGGATATTACCGCTGACCACACCGATTTTGCAAATTATTCTATCAGCCACACTATCCTCGTGGAGAGCGCAAAACTTGCCGAGCCGGATGGCAAATCCGAAGGTAAGCACATATGCGAGACCTCCCAGCATGAGAGTGTTCAGCCACATACTGCCGATTACCTCAGATACGGGCTGCTTGTATTTATAGGAAAGACCCAGATCACCTTTTATAAAACTCTTCGCCCATTTAAAGTATCGTGCAGGCAGGGGCTGATCAAGACCCAGCCTCGCCTCTGCAGCCTGTCTTTCCTCTATGCTGAGCCGCTCCGCCCCATCACCGTAATATGCTTTGAGAGGGTCTCCAGGACATTTATCCGCAATAACAAAAATGATTATAGAAAGCATCACCATCAGCACTGCCATCCTTGCCAGCATCACAGCAGCATATTCAATTCTGTCTTTACAAAGTTTACTCATCTAATCTTTTCCTTGCCTCTGTCAGAGAGATGCCCTCTCTGCGAGCAAACTCGGACAACTCATCGTATTCGTATTTTTCTTTTGCAACTCCATATCCCCCGGAAACCTTTACTGTAATTTCTCCAAAAGATGTGTATTTTTTATCAAAATGTCTTTCCAGCTCATACCTTTGGCAGGAGTACTGCCTGATTCCCAGCGTCGTGGTGTATCGGAAAATCAGCTTTGCCATCCTCTCTGCCTCCTCAGGAGCTGCAATCACGCACAGTTTAACTGCCGGTCTTGATTTTTTCATGTAAATGGGCTGTGTATATACGTCAAGCGCACCGCCTTCAAGGAGCATTTCCACAGCAAATCCCAGATCCTCTCCCGTCATATCGTCAATATTTGCGGCAAGTTCAATCACCTGCCCGTCTCCCTTTGTGGATGCCTCAGAGCCGCCTTCTTCTGTCTCTCCCAAAATCGCTCTCACACAGTTTGCCTGTTCAAAATCCTTATTGCCCATTCCGTAACCGGTTCCTGTTATACTCATAACCGGCATCTTTCCAAACTCATCTGCAAGCACTCCTGCCAGAGCCGCTCCAGTAGGTGTGCAGAGCTCGCTTTCAATCTCTCCACTGTAAGCCGGGATTCCTTTGAGCAGCATCGCCGTAGCCGGTGCGGGAACAGGAAGAATTCCATGAGCACATTTAACAGTGCCGCTTCCGGTGTTTATAGGCGAAATTATGACTTTCTCTGCGCCCAGCATTTCCGTGAGGAGGCAGCAGCCTGTTACATCGGTAACTGCGTCAAGACTGCCAACTTCGTGAAAGTGAATATGCTCCGGCATTTCCCCGTGAACTGCTCCTTCCGCCTCTGCAATCCGGCCGTATACTCTGAGAGCTTTTTCCTTGACTGACGACGAAAGTTTCAGTTCCTTTATTATCTCTTCTATGTCATGCAGCCCGTGATGCTCGTGGTGGTGCTCGTGACCTTCTTCCTCGCCAAAGACCTTGACGTCCATGTGAGTGCCCTTTATTCCGCACTTGATGCTTTCCTGAGCCTTTACCTCTACTCCGGGAATTCCTGCACCGTTTATGGCTTTGATGAATTCTTCCTGTCCGGTCCGGTCAAGCAGCTTGTACAACGCCCCCATGAGCATGTCGCCTGCTATTCCCATTTTACATTCTATATATAAAGTTCTCATTCTGCCGCCTCCATGTTGTTAATCTGATTTGCCAGATATCCGGCTCCGAAGCCGTTATCTATGTTCACTACGCTGACCCCGCTGGCACAGGAGTTGAGCATGGAAAGAAGTGCCGTCACACCTCCCAGTGCCGTACCGTAACCAACACTGGTAGGAACTGCAATAACCGGACAGCTTGCCAGTCCGCCGATTACGCTGGCCAAAGCTCCTTCCATTCCGGCAATGGCGATTATGACTCTCGCATTCATAATGTCATCCATGTGAGCAAGAAGCCTGTGAAGGCCGGCCACTCCCACATCGTATATACGCTTCACATTGTTTCCCATAATCTCGGCAGTAAGTGCCGCTTCCTCGGCTACGGGAATGTCGCTGGTGCCTCCTGTGGCAACCAGGATGTATCCGCTGTGCTTCGGCTTCTGCTTTTCTCCCACCAGACCAAGCCTTGCCTCCTCGTAATATGTGAAAGGAAGGGATTTGTCTATTTTATCTGCTTTTTCCGCAGAAAGTCTGGTTATGAGAATGGTTTTCTGGCCTCTTTCCCAGAGATTTCTTATTATAGGGTTAATCTGTTCCGGCGTCTTGCCTGCTCCATAGACCACTTCTGCTGCTCCCTGCCTTATGGCCCTGTGGTGATCCAGGGACGCTATGCCTATTTCCTCAAAGGGCGCTTTCTTAAGCTCCAGCAGTGCATCTTCCACCGAAATACTTCCTTCTGCTACTCCTGTAAGTAATCCTTTTATATCTTTGTTTTCCATTATCTCGCCTCCATGTCCAGCAGTATTTCGTTAAAGAAAGGTTTCAGTGCCTTTACTATTTCTTCTCGTTTCTTTAGGGCCTCTGCCATCTGTGCTTCCTTAAGCTGCAGCCTTGCGCCGCCGCCGAATACTCTTACCCTGAAATCAGAAAATCCCATATCCATGAGAGCTGCCTCGGCGTTTTCCACTTTCCTTAGCATTTCCGGGGAAATAGCCACGCCTGTCGGTATTCTTGTGGCAAGACAGGCATATGCCGGTTTATCCCAGGTAAACAGCCCTTCCTCCCTGGAAAGACTCCTGATTTCATCCTTGGTCAATCCGCATATTCGCAGCGGCGAAAGTATCTTCATTTCGCCGAGAGCCTTCATTCCCGGCCTGTCTCCCGCATCGTCGGAAGCATTGGTACCGTCCAGAATTGTATCGAAGCCGTCCCTTGCTGCAGCCTCCTTGATGGCTCCCATTATTTTTTTCTTGCAGTAATAGCAGCGGTCCGGCGGATTTGATGAAACCTTCTCGTCGAGAACCGAAGTCCCAAGATTGAGAACCTCCATTTCCGCACCAAGCTGCTCTGCCAGCCTCAGTGCATCTTCCAGCTCAAACTCGGGCTGAAAACAGCTTTTCACATAATACGCCTTTACTTTGACGGCATATTTTACCGCTTGGCTCAAAAGATATGCAGAATCAACGCCGCCGGAAAAGCATATCGCTGCCTCTTTTGTTTCTTCAAAAAACTCTTTTATATCCACGGTTCTTACCTCCATTATTTTTCAAAAAACAAAAAACCACAAAAACAAGTGCTTCTCCACTTTTGCACTGCCTTCGTGGCAATATTTTCTCTTTTTCTAAAGAATTCCGGAGCTTTCTGACTCCTTATGTGCTTTAAAGATATGTGTTCAGATTTTTGTTTCTGACAGGCCCCCTCTTCCATGTGCGCACAGTCTGCTCCTTAAGAAAGAGTTTAAACCCATCCAACTTGCCCGTCTTATCAAAAACTGCCAATGCCGCATAATAGGTATCTTTGTTATCCTCATAAATAATCAGCGGCGGGTGATCATGGGTCATAAAATAATAATTCATCAATGTCCTGCCAACTCTTCCGTTTCCATCGGCAAAGGGATGAATAGATTCAAACACAAGATGCAGATATGCACCTGCCGTCAGTACATCTGCGCCGCTGCCGTCAAAATCATTGACCTCCCTGCAAAGCTCAGATATTTCCCCCGGAACGTCTTCCGGAAGTGCCCCGACACCGTCACCTGTAATATAGTCATGAATCTTAAAGGTTCCCGGTCGCTCACCCTTTTGATACCTGCTTTCATCATAGCATTTTGCCATCAGTTTCTTGTGAATGGAGCAGATAAGTTCCGGAGAAAGAGGTTCTCTGCGTATAATATAATCCTTCAGATAATCATAGCAAACCTTCTGGTTTTCAATTTCAAACAATGTTCGCAAATCCCCGGTATAGTTGATCACCTTGCCGTTCTCAAATATCTCACGGGTGTCATGAATGGTAGTCTGAGGGTTTTCTATGACATTAGAGTTATATGCAAATAATATTCTGAAATTGTGTAGGGCTTCGTCAATGTCCTCCGCGGAACAAAATTCCTTGGATGACCAGCTCCTGCAAATCTCTTCATATTCCATTTGAAGCTCGTTTATCGCCATACCCTTACCCTCCATTTGTGTATACCGCTAACCTGTGTCAACATTATACTACAAAATCATCATAAGCGGGAAATTTTTTATCTCACCGGCACGACTTCCATCCAGTATCCATCCGGGTCCTCGATGAAATAAACTCCCATTTCTTTATTATCAAAGCATATGCAGCCCATGGCTTCATGCTTAGCGTGAGCAGCCTTATAGTCATCAGTTCTGAATCCCACATGGATTTCGTTATCTCCCAGGTTATAGGCTTCCGCTCTGTCCGCATACCATGTCAATTCAAGCTGGCATGGGCCGCCTTCATGACCAAGAAAAGCCAGCTTCCATGAACCATCCTCCGCTTCCTTGGTGCGAACCACCTCAAGGCCTAAAGCTTCCTTATAGAACTCCAGCGACTTATCCATATTAAGAACTGTTATACAGCTGTGATACATTTCAAATTTCATTTTCTCGTCTCCCTTCGGTCTGATAGGGTTATTATACACGCAAAAATGTCTTGAAATCAAGTGATAAAACTTCCCCGACATTATTTGTTCTTGACTATGCTGCCTTCCGATGTCAGTCCTATGTCAACATAATCATTTGTAATACATAATGCTTAGTCCCGTATACGGACAATCTCCTATTTTGTGTAAATACAAACCGCCCTCTCCCCATTTTGACTTAATGAGTATTTGGGTCACATCTGAACTTGTTTGATATACTATCCCAGAATGCAATTTCATTCCATAAGTTATTTTATAGCCAGCGGATGGTCGTATTTGTCCATGTTGGGTATAGCTGCCATCCTGCCAGTAAGCCTCTGGATCATCCATCCAATATGAATTACTAGAGGCTTGACTATACCATGCATAGGAGTGGCAATTATATTTTCTACATGCGCTTCTTAATCTTGTAGCATTCGGATACATACTGTCCAATTGGCTATCGTAATAAGCTTTTTCTTCCATGGTATAATCTTCAGTAACTTTTATTACTGATACAGGTGTTCCTTTAGGAGTGTATACCGTTGTATTTACATCCAAAGGAGAAACAACCTGCCCGGCGAATCTCTCATAAGTATCACCAGAAATATATCCTAGCCTTTTCTTTGAGATATCCTTTACTTTGAGTAATCTATCTATTGCTTCTGCACTCTTACCAGAATATATTCCATTTTTAAGTTGATCATATACCATAAGAAATTCAAGGTTATTCTGCACCATAAGGCATTCTAAAGCATTCTTATTGCTTCTATTTGTATATTGCAACATTTCTTGACAGACATTATTATATCGCATTATTAAAACCTCTGTTAAGTCTTCTCTTTGCAGCAATGAAGCAAATCCATTAAAATTTTCTTCCATCATTCTGGCAGCTATCTCATAATTATCAAACGTAATATAATCCTTAAAATATGGATAGTTCAATACCGTTTCCAATAATGCCAAGGTTGTCATTCTCTTCAGTATATTCTCAGGAATCTGGCACTTTGCAACTTTTTCATCCTTTAATTGAATGGTCTTCCATTCAGGGTCTTCGGGGGTCAATGGATATTCATATGGAACATCAATTTTTATTTTTTCATCGGAAAACTGACTGACTGTTTCCCTTTCTAACGCAAATGCCATATTGACGGATGTCATAAACATTAGTAGTGACATCACAATAGTAATTATCTTTTTCATTTTTTGTCCTCTCTCTTTTCTCCTTTAATTCTTGTAATACCCTCTTACACTATTGTCTCAACCTTAGTTACCAAATGGTATATGCACGGCTAAAGGTCTATAAAGCAAATCTTAATGGTTTACTTTTATCTTGTTACAATTTTTAGGAACAATACAATAATAGCCGCAGCTCCAAAGATACGACCTATCTCCGGGTCAAAAATCATTTTCGTCATTGTTTTACTTACTATACTCCTGCTTTTAACTTACCTTTGCATGGTTTTTATAAGAAAAAGATAAAACTTTATCTACGTCTGACACCCAATTGGACGCCAACCCATTATTAACCTTTATATACGAAAAGGTTGCTTTTATTGTTCCTTTAGTTGTAGTACCATCTTTTAGCTCAACGAGAAGATTTGGAGATATCCTATATAATCCACCCGCAGCCGGGTTGTTAGGCGTTACTTCCCACCATTTTGAATATTGATTGTCATTCAAGTGGTTTACTGTCTGATTTGAATCAGGAATCAATGTCTCTCCAAATATAGAATATCTGGAAGAAG
>JAEDNK010000080.1 GCA_016302545.1 Bacillota bacterium | reverse complement strand
GGCAGTTCGTGTGTATGCGGGAAACCGTAGGAGGTCAGTATAACGCTCAGAATGTCTATAACATGACCCCTACCCAGGAGCATTACGACATAGTCGACTGGGCGCTGGACGGAGGAAGGCTTCAAGGCGTGGACCAGTCCCTCTTCTTCTTCAACCCTTACAGCGATACCTGCCCTACATATTTTCCTACAAGAGTAGGTGTTATACATAACAGGGTGGGAGATCACTGTTTCTATATTCCCACTGAATTGTATAAAGACACTTAAATATTATTTTCAGGAGGTTTTTTATGGCACCTTGCGGTGGAAATATTGTCACACCTAGGATGATTAAGAAAGGCGAAATACATATAGGCGACAGAATACAGATTGAAGAGGCATCAGCACCTGCACCGGAGGCTGCAGTGGCAGTATCGCCTGCAGAAACGGTATCTGCGGCTGTGTCGTCAGTTACGGCGGCAGAAATTCCGGCTGCATCAGGGGCTGCTTCAGAAAATGCAGTCGAAGTACAGACCAGAACGGCACCCGGTATGATTCCGGGAGTACAGGGCATGCCCGGAACTCAGATGCAGGGCAGCCAGGGCATGCAGAGTACACAAATGCAGGGAATGCAAGGAATGCCGAACACGCAGGGAATGCAGAACACCATGACAGATGACAACGGTGTCACCCGCAGGCAGACATTGGCGCCTCAAATGCAGCAGCATCCCGAATTTCCGCTTAACTTTAACGGCATGACAGACTATGTAAACTCCCTGGCCGCTGCGGGAAGCCAGAGCCCCAGCTTCAATGTCCCGAGTCACCCGATGGTTCCGCCTGAATACGAACAGACCATCGACTACGACTCCATCCAGTACATGAACGGCTTTCTCAGGACTCAGATAGGTCGTTATGTAAGAGTAGAACAGCTCATCGGCTCGGGAAACACTGAAGAACGCTTTGGATTCCTCGTAGGCGTAGGAAACAACTACCTGCTGCTGCAGGATATTTCCGACGGAAACATACTGGTGGTAGACTTCTATAGCATTAAGTTCGTGTACATTTACTTCGGCGAACCGGTTTTCCCTAATATTCCTTTAGGTCCTACCGTATAAATACCTTGTGTCCGAGAACCAAAGGCAAAAACCACAGCTTTTCTAACCAAATACTGTGGTTTTTTATATATTTTCACACTCTGCTTTTTATCTGAATATCTCCAGTATTCTCTCAGCCGTCTCCTCAGGAGTCAGACCGTTCATATCCACCTCGGCGTCGCACCAGCTTCTGTAAAGAGGCAAACGCATCTGATAAAGTCTTTCCAGAGGCTGACTCTGGCTGAGCGGCCGCCCTTCTGTAGGAAGCAGGGACAGATCTCGGTTCAGGAACACTATGAAAGAGTTTTCGGCCAGAGCATAATAGTTTTCCTCCCTGGTGATTATGCCTCCTCCACCTGAAATGATAACGCCGGTCTTTTGTGAAAGTTCTGATGCTGCAGCACTTTCAAGGTCGCGGAAATACTCCTCGCCGTCTTCAGCAAATATTTCCGGTATAGGTCTGCCGTCTCTTGCCACAATCATTTCATCAGTGTCAAACAGCTCACGTCCCAGCATATCGGCCAGAACAGTGCCTACAGTGGTCTTACCTGTTCCCGGCATGCCTATGAGCAGGATATTCTGCTTTTCGCTTCTCATTTCTCCGGCAATTTTTTCGGTGATTTTATCTCTGTCATCGATCACTCTGTCGGTAAACAGCATATATGAATAAACTGCCTGAGACACAAGCATCTGAATGCCTGAAATTGGCTCCATAAGAGATTTCTTTGCCTGGCACAGCAGGTTGGTCCTCAGCGGATTATATATCAGGTCCACGACCCATTTAAGCTTAGTAAAGGTGCCCGGATATACCAATGACTTGCCCGTATCCGGATACATTCCCACCGGTGTGGTGTTAATCAGAATGTCAGCATCCTTATGCTCTGCTATGTCAGCAAAGGTTACATCTCCCTTTCTGCTCATCACAACCACCTGACCTGCGTCCATATCATTAAGCACGGCGGTCACTGCCTTTGAGGCTCCGCCTGCGCCCAGTACCAGGCACTTGGCCCCCTCCACACGGACACCGTTTATATCAAGAGTATGCATAAACCCGTAGTAATCGGTGTTATATCCGATCAGTCTGCCGTCTTTTCTGACGATAGTGTTTACAGCCCCTATAGCTGCCGCCTCGCCTGAAAGCTCGTCCAGGAAAGGTATTACATCCTCTTTATAAGGTACGGTTACATTAAGGCCTTCCCACTCTCCGCCTTTGATAAAGGCTTCCAGTTCTCCGGGCTCCTTTTCGAACAGAACATAATCGTAAGTTCTGCCTGCGGCCTCACCTATCTGCCTGTGTATCTGAGGGCTGAAGCTATGTCCCAGCTTTCTTCCCAAAAGTCCGAATGTAGCTGTCATCAATATCCTCCTGCCAATCCCTCGTCCTCCAGCATACGGTAGCCTACACCCAGTTCGGTGAAAATGTACTTGGGCTCTCCGGGATTGGCTTCTATTTTACGTCTTATGTTGGCCATATTGACCCTCAGAATTCTGTTGTTGTCGTCTGCGTAAGGACCCCATACCTGATCTATGAGGGTATCGTAGGTCATAACCTTTCCGGAATTCTTTGCCAGAAGGGATACGATCTTATATTCCACTCTGGTGAGGTGAATTTCCTTGTCTTCTAAAATAACTCTGCGTTTCTCGAAATCTATGGTAAGTCCGTCTGCCGAATAAGGTCTGTTGGAATTGGTACCGTCGTCCACAAGTCTGTTGTTATGTCTGATTGCCGTGCGTATTCTTGCCAGCAGTTCATTGGTTCCGAAAGGCTTTGTTATGTAATCGTCGGCGCCTGCATCAAGAGCATGTACCTTCTCCTTTTCCTGGGTTCTTGCGGAGATAACGATAATGGGCAGGCTGGACCATTCTCTGGTCTTTTTTATAATCTCAAGTCCGTCCATATCGGGAAGTCCAAGGTCAAGTAGCACAAGATCCGGAAGGGAAGATGTGATAAGGGCCATACCGTCCTTGCCGTTAGCAGCGGTAGCCACCTTATATTCGCTGCTGCTCAGGGTTTTGCTGATAAAATCTCGAATGCTTTTTTCGTCTTCTATTATTAAAACTGACACTTTTTGATACATTTTATTTTCCTCCTATATATCAGTTTCCTTTGGGAGCGAAAAAGAAAATTCAGCTCCCTCCTCGCAGTTCTTTGCGTATATTTGCCCCTCATGAGCCGTTATTATGGTTTTGCATATGGAAAGACCTATCCCCATGCCTTTATAGCCGTCAATGCTGCCTTCACCCTTTTTAAAGCTTCCTCCGTCAAAGATATCGTCAAGCTTGCTGTCATCAATGCCTACACCGTAATCGCGAATACGGACGTTGACATTGGCTTCGTCCTCATCGATTGTCAGCTCCAGCGCCTTGGTGCTGCCCGAATGAAGCTGCGCGTTTTGCAGTATATTGATGATTACCTGCTGTATCAGCATGGCGTCCATCATCACCATCATGGCATCGTCGGGCTCCGATTCAGGTACAGTGACATGAACCTCTGCCTCGGGAAATCGCTTTTTAAACTGAATTACCGCTGCGGCTACAACCTCGTCCACCGGCTCCAGAGATTTTGAAACGCTGGCGGTTTCGTTATCGATTCGTGTAACCGACAACAGATTTTCCACCATGTTAAGGAGCCAGTTTGCATCGCTGTTTATGTACTCCACAAGGTTCCTTTTTTCTTCATCCGTAAGTTTGTCATCCATTTCCAGATACGATGAGCTGTTACCTATTATGCCTGTAAGCGGCGTCCTCAAATCGTGGGATACCGCGCGCAGAAGATTAGCGCGCATCTTTTCTTTCTTGGCCTCCAGGAGGGCTTTCTCCTGCTCTGCCAGAGCCTTTTCCTGTTCCACAAGCTTGCGGGACTGTTCCTTCATGTTGGTGCTCATAGTGGATGTAAATATACCGATTATGAACATCCCGAGAAAAGTTACCTGATAGCCTTCCAGAGTGAAGTTAAAGTTCTGAAATGGATAGGTGAAAAAAAAGTTTACGCTGAGCACGCTGGCTATTGCAAACATCAGGCCGTAAATATAACCGTCGGTATACCTGGTGATTATAAAAACACCGAGAGTATAGAGCATTGCTATATTGAGCATAGGGTCTGAGGCCAGTTCGTTAAAGAAAAATGATGCCACAGTTACAGCAAAAAAGACACCCATGGACATCAAGGTATCCTTTTTATGTATGCGTATCAGCTCCTCCTTTGAGGGGGCTGTCTCGGGCTTTGCAGACTCCTTTTTGTTCCTCTCAAAATGCTCGTCCATCACATTTCCTCCACCTTTATAATATATCAAAAGTGTGTTAAAATAGTGCTTATTTTTATGATAACAAAACAGTGGTTTTTTTCAAGGGGGTATTTCACCAAACAGTTGGGTTTTTCATAAAATAAAGATATATAAATATGGAAGGAGCAATGATTTTGATTAAAGATCCTTATATAGGCATGCCTCTGATGATGGGCAGTATGCAGGTTCCTTGCGAATCATGCAAAACAAAACCGATGCGCCAGCAAAGGATGCCGTCGGAAAGACAAATGAACCGAAGACACGACTCCGATATGGGTGCCGGGGCCGCTATTGGCTGCGGACCTCTCGGCGATAATCCTCAGCTTGACTGGCAGGGCGGCAGTGCAGGTAATGCAATGGGTTTCGACTCCATGTACCTTGGCAGTCTGCCTCTGGCCAGCGCTTATGTACCGTTTCAGCAGTGGAAAACCACTTATTCCCTTGAAGCCGGTCTCAGCCGGGGAACCATTTTCCCTGAGCTTGACCTGCCCTTCGAAGGCTATATGAGAAAAGGGGGCATGGAAAGATGAACAGAGACGAACTGATGCGCAGGATTCAGGAAACGGGCTTTGCCGTTTACGATACTGTACTTTTCCTGGACTCTCATCCGACCTGTCAGGTTGCCCTTGATTTTTACAGGGAAAACAAGCATATGTATGAACGCTATGTGGCAGAATACGAGAAAAATTTCGGTCCTCTTACCGTAGGCGGCGTTGACGACAATGCCGACAGCTGGACCTGGATACAGGGCCCATGGCCTTGGGAATTGGAGGCATAGTATGTGGAATTACGAAAAAAGACTTGAATACCCTATCAAAATAAAAAATCCTAACCCGGAATTGGCAAAATTCATCATAAGCCAATACGGCGGTCCACACGGTGAGTTGGGTGCTTCCCTGCGCTACCTTTCCCAAAGAACATCAATGCCTTTCCGTGATGTGGCAGGGATTTTGACGGATATAGGTACTGAAGAGCTTGGTCACCTTGAGATGGTTATGACCATCGTGCACCAGCTTACAAGAAATATGACCATTGAACAGATTAAGGAAGCCGGCTTCTCGGAATACTTCGTGGATCACACAGCAGGTGTTTACCCTCAGGCTGCTTCCGGTACTCCGGCAACCGCCGCAACCCTGGCTGTTACAGGTGATGCCATCGCCGACATCAGCGAGGATATGGCCGCAGAGCAAAAAGCCCGTCTCACCTACGACAACATCCTGCGCCTTGCAGACGATCCGGATGTTATCGACCCTATCCGTTTCCTGAGAGAGCGTGAAATCGTCCACTTCCAGCGTTTCGGTGAGGCTTTGAGGCTTGTCCAGGACAGACTTGACAGCAGGAACTTCTATGCTATCAATCCTGAATTTGATGTGAGATAATCCCCTCTGCAAAGGCTTTTACCCTATCTTCAATGCCCGGGAGCTTTAGCGCCGTTCCCGGGTCATTTGCCGTTTCCAGCATGGCAAAACGTGGCGGTAGTATAAAATTCTTATTCATGTTGATTGCCCCTAATATTTGCTGCGCCACTATGTCGCCGCCGCTGTAACCGGACACCACGATGGCGTAAATCCGCTTGCGGCTGAAATCTCCGGTACGAAAAAGTGCCGTCAGCCTGTTGATAAATGCCATTATGTTTGCACTTACTGAATCGTTGTAGTTAGGGCAGATGAGCACAAGCACATCACTTTTTATGATGGCAGGGTAAACCTTTTCTACCATTACACCGCCGTAAAAACATCCTTCCTGTTCTCCAAAGTGAAGGCAGTCCTCATACTTGCATCCGCGGCAGTCTAAAACCTGTCCGTTTCTTATGGAGATTTCCTCTATATATGTGCGGTCCTTCAGATGCTCTGCGGCTTCACGCCAGAGGCTGAAGCTGTTAGAGGTGGCCTTGTTTCCGGCGTGGACCGCAAGAAGCTTAGGTTTTAGCTGCTCGGTTCTGCCGGTCCTGCCGGTTCGGCCGGTTCCGAAGTCTGCCACCTTTTCTATGAGGAGCCTGCAGCTTTTCATGTACGCTTCTTCAAGGTCAAGGCTCCACAGCTTTGCATTGACTGCAAAGTTCGCCAGACTGCCCGTTGCCTCCACCAGAGGTTTTCCGGGAAATGTGCAGCCGGCCATGTTGGCAGAAAAAACCAGCCTCCTGCCCATGTCTTTCGTGAAAAGCTCTCCTTTGCCGTCGACTATAACGCCGCCTATGGAGCCTTCAAGGGCTTCAGGGTTTCTGTTAAGGCATCCGATGACTTTCACCGCTTCAAGATTGATACCGCTTTCGTCTAGGTCAGCGGCAAAAATTATTCTGCTGTTTTTAAGCTTTCCTGCTTCCGCTGCCGCAGTGAATTCCTCACTGCCGTAAATGTTTGTAAGGGTGCAGACCCTGTTGCTGCCATCAGGTGTTGAGACCTTGATACTACCATTAGAAAAAACTTTCCTCAAAGTTTCTTTAAGACGTGAAGACCCACATTCTGCTTCCCTTCCGTCTGCTCCGATGCCATCCGAGGTCAGCCAAATGCATATTATTTTATGATTCATTTCATTTCACTTTCTTTTG
>JAEDNK010000079.1 GCA_016302545.1 Bacillota bacterium | reverse complement strand
ATGGGACGAATGCACCGCCGGGAAAAGGGAAAAAATGGATAATGCAGTTCTACGCTGGAAATCTGTCGAAAAATGTGCTATACTAGACCAGTCGAATTATATTTTGTAAGAGGAAAACCATGGAAAAGATAAAAAGAAAACGGGGAGACAGGCGCGACGGCATATGGCTCAGGGACCTGGACGCCCTTCACACCATAATGCCATATATCTACCCCAACAGGGCGGACAACGAGGCTTTTATCAGCGAAAGGATAGACCTTGAGCCTATAAACAGATATCTTGAAGAAAAAAACAGGGGTAATGACGGAGAACCCTATAAGTTCTTTCAGCTGCTCATAGCGGCTTTGGTAAAGACCATAACTCTGCGGCCAAAGATGAATCGCTTCATACAGGGCTATCGCATTTATCAGAGAAACGTCCTTACCATGGGCTTTGTGGTCAAAAAGGAGTTTAAGGACGAGGCTCACGAGGCGCTGGCCTTCATACCCTTTGAACCGGATACCACCGTCGAGACCGTACACAATAAAATATTGGAGGAAATACACAGCTGCCGCAGCGATGCGCCGGACAACTCTACGGCGGGTATGGAGGGGATGAAAAAGCTCCCTAAGCCTTTGCTGACTTTCGTAATGTGGCTCATGAGAAAACTGGACTTTTACGGCAGAGTGCCGGAATTTCTGGTAAAGACCGACCCAAACTACGCAACCTGCTTTATCACCAATCTGGGCTCCATAAAGCTGAGGTCCGGCTACCATCACCTTTCCAACTGGGGAACCAACTCGATTTTCGTCATAATCGGCGAAAAGAAGCTGACCCCTTTCTACGATGAAAAGGGAAATGTGACAATGAAGGAAACCATCGACCTGGGGCTCACCATCGACGAGAGAATTGCCGACGGCTTCTACTACTCCAAAACCATTAAATTATTAAAGCACTTATTACAGCATCCGGAGCTTCTGGAGCTTCCGGCCAATCAAGAGGTAGAATATGAATAATACAGATAACTTAAGCGTAAAAGCACCGTGGATAAAAAATCTTGGCGGAGTACCTGCCCATCTGGAATATTTTCAGGGCTCCATGTACGACAAGGTTGCACAGATTGCAGTCAACTATCCTAATTACATAGCCTATGATTTTATGGGCGGCAAGGTTAAATACAAGGATTTTATCAGGAAAGTTGACGAGTGCGCCAGAGCCTTGGCAGCTATCGGAGTTAAGGAAGGGGAAAGAGTTACAATCTGTATGCCTAACGCACCTCAGGCGGTAATCATGTTTTATGCCGTCAACAAGGTGGGAGCTGTTGCAAACATGGTACATCCTCTTTCCAGCGAAAAGGAAATCGAGTTTTATCTAAAGGAATCCGCCAGCGCAGTCTGCATCACCTTAGACCAGTTCTACGGAAAATTTGAAAATATCAGAGGGAATGTGCCTCTGAGAAGCCTGATTTTAACCAGCATTAAGGACGTGCTCAGCCCTGTCAAGAGAAAGGGCTACTATCTGGCGGCAGGACGCAAAATAAAGAAGGTTCCGGCCAACGCCGAAATTGTATGGTGGGAAAAGTTCCTAAGAGACGGAGCCGATTACCACGGACCGTACCACGTGGTACGAAAGGCTGAGGATCCTGCTGTTATTTTATACAGCGGAGGAACTACGGGCACAACCAAGGGCATACTCCTTTCAAATATGAATTTCAACGCTCTTTCTCAGCAGATAATAGCAACTAACCCTATGTTCAAGCCGGGAGACAAGATGCTGGCGGTAATGCCGATTTTCCACGGCTTCGGTCTGGGAGTATGCATACATTCCATGCTGTCAAGCGGCGGCAGATGTCTGCTCATACCCAGGTTTAATCCTCAGAGCTACGCCAAGCTCCTTAAGAAGCACAAGCCGAACTTTATTGCGGGAGTACCGACTCTTTACGAGGCGCTGCTCAGACTTAAGACCCTTAACAGGGTAGACCTGTCCTGCCTTAAGGGAGTTTTCAGCGGAGGCGACTCTCTTTCCATAGAATTGAAGAAGCGTTTTGACGCTTTCCTCAAGGAACATAATGCGACTATTCCTGTCCGCGAGGGCTACGGCACCACCGAATGTGTAACGGCCAGCTGCCTGACGCCTTCTCACTGGGCTAAAGAGGGCTCTATCGGACTGCCTTTCCCGGATACTTTCTATAAGATTGTAAAACCGGGCACTGAGGAAGAGGTTCCTTATGGTGAAGAAGGGGAAATCTGTCTTGCCGGACCTACAGTGATGATGGAATATATTAACAATCCGGAGGAGACGGCAAACACATTAAGACGTCATGCCGACGGACTTACCTGGGTTCACACAGGGGACCTGGGCATGATGGACGAGGACGGATTTATATATTTTCGCCAGAGAATAAAGAGAATGATAGTAACAAGCGGATACAATGTTTATCCGTCGCAGATAGAAAACGTGCTGGACGCTCACGAATATGTGCACATGAGCTGCGTTATCGGCGTGCCTGACCCGCTGAAGATGCAGAAGGTCGTGGCATTCGTGGTGCTTAAGCCGGGTCTGAAGGTTTCGCAGGAGGAAGCCAAGGAGGAAATTTTGGAGCATTGCAGCAAGTATGTTGCAAAATACGCCATGCCTGCGGACATTCAGTTCAGAGATGATATGCCTAAAACTCTGGTAGGCAAGGTTGCCTACAGGATACTGGAGGAGGGAGAACTGCAGAAATACGCTCAGGGAGCGTAACGGCACTTTAAAGAAAAATTAGGAGGGATTTTTGTAATGAGAAAAAAGCTACTGACCAGTTTGATTTTAATCGGGGCGCTGATCTTTACCACGGTCTTTGCCTTTGCGGGAACGTCAATATCACGATACACGGGAAAGAACTATTCCCATAACAGCAGATTCGATAACAGCGTCGTGGTAAACGGTTTGGACGTTTCCATATATCAGAAGACCATTGACTGGCAGCAGGCCAAGGCTGACGGCATAGACTTTGCGATCGTAAGAGTAGGTGGCAGAGGCTACGGCTCAGCAGGAAAAATGTATTCAGACGACAATTTTATACAGAACATTCAGGGAGCCAAAGCAGCAGGAATGCTGGTGGGAGTGTATTTTTTCTCACAGGCCATCAACGAGATAGAAGCTATTGCAGAGGCGAGGTATGCCGTAGAACTGATGCATGAGGCGGGAGTCTACGAGCTGGATTTACCTATCTTCATGGACTACGAGTTTGCCGGCGGCTCCTCGGGAAGACTTACTCAGGCAAAGCTGAGCAAGGCAAAGGCAACCAGGATTGCGAGGGCTTTCTGCGAGGAGGTAAAACTTCTGGGCTACAAGCCTGGAATATATGCTAATCTCAACTTTCTCAACAATACAATTGACGGTGCAGCTTTGGGCAAGGATTATCCTATCTGGGCAGCCCAATACTATTCGCAGTGTGATTTTACAGGAGACTACACATGGTGGCAGTACGCATCATCGGGAAAGGTTTCCGGAATCAATGCCAGCAACGACTGTAACTTCTGGTACATAGACAGAAATCCTCAGGCGACCACGGCTTTATCCATGGCAGACGCTCAGGTGGTGCTCACAGGTGCCTCTTCGTATACCTACGGCAACGGACAGGCATTTACTCCTTCCGTAACGGTCAGCCTTGGAGGGGTTACCCTTACCGAGGGAGTGGACTACAATGTAAGATACGTAAACAACAGTCAGGCGGGGACCGCCTATGTCATGGTTATGGGAAAGGGCGCCTATTCCGACTACAAACTGGTGCCTTTTGAAATAAAACCGGCTACAAATTTAAGCGGCATTACCATAGCTGACATTCCTGACATGGAATATACGGGTACGGAGCAGAAGCCTTCAAGCATTACGGTAAAGGATGGCGCAGGCAGAACTTTGAGAAAGAACCTTGACTATACATATACCGTTTCCAACGCCGTAGAGAAAGGTACCGCCAAGGTTACCGTTTCCTTTATCGGAAACTATAAGGGGACAAAGACTGCTCATTATGAAATAACTCAGGCGGGGCAGACCATTAAAATAGGAAATCAGAAAACCGAGGCGCAGCCGGGAGACGAACCTTTTAACCTTAATGTATCACTGAAATACAGCGGCGCTAAGATAACCTATTCCTCCGATAACACGGAGGTGGCTGCTGTATCATCAGACGGAACCGTAACCGTGAAGGGACCGGGAACTACAACAATTACAGTAAAGGCGGCAGCCACAGGAAGCGTGGGAGCAGCATCAAAATCCTTTACTTTGACTGTGAAAAACCCGTCTCAGGTTGTAACCACATCATACACAAAGTACAAGCGCACTGAGCTTGACAAGATGTTTAACCTTAACGCCAAGACCGATGGGGACGGCACTCTGAGTTATAAGTCGTCTGACGAGTCCGTGGCAAAGGTGAGCAGCAAAGGCGGCGTTACGGTAGTAGGTCCGGGAACTGTGACAATAACGGTTACGGCCTCCGAAACCGCGGCTTACGGAGAGGGCAAGAAGGAAGTCACACTGACTGTTTCGGCTCTTGATGATGAGACGAAAAAAGCCAAGGCTGCCAAGCTTAGCGCAGGCATTGAAAAGACTAAAGTGGTTCTGGCAAAGACCACAGAGCTTTCCGGAGGCCGGATAAAGGTGGAGTGGAAGAAAAATAACAGCGGCTATGCTGTGGACTACTATCAGGTATATCGTTCCACAAAGAAGACCTCGGGCTTTAAGAAAATCTACACCACCAAGGACGCCAATGAAAAGAGCGTTATAAACTTCAGGGATGTGAAGCCTAATACCACATACTGGTATAAGATAAGGGGTGTGCGATATGTAGACGGAAAGAATGTCTACACTCCGTATACCAAGATTTCAATAAAGACAAAAAAGAAATAGATAAAGAAAGCCGGCTCAGGGTATAATGGTTGAGCCGGCTGTTTGTTTCAATATAAACCGCTTAAATGAACCTTTGAAGTCTTTCTCTGGTGCGCGCTTCGCCTAAGATCTGCTGAATTTCCCAGACATCCGGTGACTGCTGGCGACCCATGAGCGCCACGCGGATTACGGTGCTCACATGACCCACATGACCTTTGTATTGGTCAGGGTTCTTCTTAAAGTCCTTAGGCTTTACAGCGTAGCCCAGCTCCTCGGTGATGGCGCGAATTTTATTGAACCAGGTTTCCTGATCGTCACTGTGGTCGTAGGTTTCCAGGTACTTTGTCAGTATGGCGGCGGTGTCTCCTGCCTCTTCGACCTCGGCAGGGAAGCCGTCTTCAATTTTGAACATATCGTCGAAGAAGTAGCTGATGTTTTCCACCATCTGCTGCGCATAGATGTGGTCCTTACGCGGTTTTGCGCCGTCACGTCCGATATCGAGAATCTTTTCAAGATATGCCCTGTCTGCAAACATGTGCATGATTTCCGGCTTGAACTCGGCCGCCCAGTCCTTAAGAAAGTCAAAGAGGTCTGCGGCGCTGATTTTAAGAAGCACATCCTTGCTGATGTCGTTTAGCTTGTTCAGGTCGAAAAGTGCGCCTGAGGTGGACATTTTCTCTGTGGTGAATTCAAATTCGTTTATGTCGGCATCAGGGTTTGCAATGCGCCATTCCTCAAAGTTGGAGTTGAGGATTGTCAGCAGATACTCGCGGACTGCTGCCGGGTGATAGCCCTGATTGCGGTAGTAGTCCAGTGAAAGTTCAGGGTCCTTTCTCTTGGAAAGCTTACGCTTGTTGCCTTCTTCGTCCAGCTTCATCAGCTGTGCGGTATGGCAGTAAATCGGCGGCTCCCAGCCCAGCTTCTCGAAAAGCTCAACATGGATAGGCAGGGACGGCAGCCATTCGGCGCCTCTTACTACATGGGTGGTTCTCATGAGATGGTCGTCCACCACGTGGGCAAAGTGGTACGTTGGAATTCCAGTAGCCTTTAGAATTACAGTGTCCTGATCGTTTGCAGGCATGTCCAGCGTGCCGCGGATTGCGTCCTGCACATGGATTCTCTTTATCTGATCTTCAGGCAGGCTCATATCTCCGTCGGATTTAAGTCTGATTACATAAGGCTTGCCGGCCTTGAGGTTTTCTTCGATTTGTTCATATGTGAGCGCTCTGCATTTTGCAAACTTACAGTAGATGCCCGGCGTAAGCTTCATAGCCTCCTGCTGACATCTGATTTCGGCGATTTCCTCCTCTGTAAGGAAGCACGGATAAGCCTTGCCTTCGCTTACCAGCTTCTTGGCAAAGCACTGATATATATCGCCTCTGTGGCTCTGGGTGTAGTCTCCGTATTCACCGATGTCGCCTTCCATGGTAGCGCCTTCGTCAAAGTTAATGCCGAAGAATCGCAGCGAGTTGATGATGATTTCTACAGCGCCTTCAACATAACGCTTATCGTCGGTGTCTTCGATTCTGAGGTAGAACTTGCCCCCTGACTGGTGAGCCAGCCTTTCGTCCACGAAAGCTCCGTACAGATTGCCCAGGTGGATGAAGCCGGTAGGGCTCGGGCCCAGTCTCGTGACCTTAGCGCCTTCCGGGAGCTGTCTCGGTGGGTAGAGAGCTTCGTATTCTTCAGGGGTTCTGGTTATGTGCGGAAAAAGAAGCTCCGCCAGTTTGTTATAGTCCATATGTTAATCCTCCGTTTTTTGTTCGTTCTTATCGATACGCCGCGGTGCGCCGTGAATTGCTTGCGCACGCGCCTTGCCTCGCTGGCACTTGCGCGGCGTCCTGCGATTGACTTGCTCGCGCCGCGCCGCGTCGCACAAAGCCTCGCACAGCGCATTGCCTGCGCTTGCACCGCGCCCGACACTTAATTTTAACAGCAAAAGTATTAAATATCAATAAGTTGGGAAAATAAAATGTGAGAAAATGTTTTGCGACAGGTGGTGTTTTTCCAAATCCGGTTGATGTGTTCCAAAAAGGCGGGTTTTCGTTCCGTTTTGGAAC
>JAEDNK010000078.1 GCA_016302545.1 Bacillota bacterium | reverse complement strand
CTTGCAATTTGCTGATTTTATAGTATAATAATTAGGCACGGCTTTGTCCGTGTGAATCTCTGCGACGAGAGAGAATCGTCGCCATACAGTCCACAGGGAGGTGAAAAGAATGACTAAATATGAAGTTATGTTCATTATCAATCCTACTTTAGAAGACGAAAAGAAAGATGCGACAGTAGAGACAGTTCAGTCCATTATTGCTGCAGATGGTGAAGTTGAAAAAGTAGACGTTTGGGGAATGAGAAAGCTTGCATATCCTATCGAAAAGAAGGAAGAAGGTTACTATGTTGTAATCGAATTCGCAGGAAGCCCATCATTACCTAAGGAACTTGACAGAAGACTGAGAATCTCAGACAACGTTATGAGACACATCATCATCAACAAGGACGAAAAATAGGAGGGTGTAAATGAACAGTGTTGTACTAATCGGAAGATTGACCAGAGACCCGGAGGTCAGATACACAGCAGGAACACAGATGGCGGTATGCACTTTTACAGTTGCAATCGACAGACCTGTAAGAGCCGGCGGTGAGAAGCAGACCGACTTTCCGAGAGTAACTGTTTTCGGCAAGCAGGCTGAGAACTGCGAAAGATTCCTTGCCAAGGGCAGACTGGTCGGAGTCCAGGGAAGACTGCAGACAGGCAGTTATACAAACAAAGACGGTGCAACCGTTTACACCACAGATGTCGTAGCTGACAGAGTAGAATTTTTAGAATGGGGAGACAGACCTCAGGGCGGCCAGAGCCAGTCCTATTCACGGAGCCAGGCTGAGGGTCAGGCAACATCACAGTCTTCAGACTTTGACGAAGCGCCTGCAGGATTTTCTGCCATAGATGAAGATATCCCGTTCTAAGAGAAAGGAGATAAAGACATGATGGAAAAGAGACGCGGCGGCGGAATGAGAAGAAAGAAAGTTTGTCAGTTCTGCGCCGATAAGACAGAAAGAATCGATTACAAGGACGTAGAAAAGTTAAGAAGATACGTTACTGAAAGAGGCAAGATTTTACCGAAGAGAATTACAGGTACTTGCGCTATGCACCAGAGAGAAGTGACTACTGCTATCAAGAGAGCAAGAATCGTAGCACTGCTTCCTTATGTAGCTGAGTAATCGACAATAAGACACAATGAAATCAAAAACAGACCTTTGATATGAGGGTCTGTTTTTTTTATAGACTGAGAATAACTCGCATAGTGAATTGTCCGTCCTTTGCATCAAAGGAATACATTCCGTTGTGGCGGGCTGCGATGCTGCTTATGCTCTTTACTCCAAGCCCGTGGAAAGGCCGGTCAGATACAGGCAGACCGTCTTCTATTTCAACCTCGCCTGTGTATGAGTTCTTTATAGAAATGAGCATATTGGATTTATGTGTGCTGAAATCTATTTCAACCCATCTGTTTTCTTTTTCGCATCGCGATGCTGCATTGATTGCATTTTCTATTCCGTTTGATAAAAGGGTACACAGCTCAGTGTCCGAAAGAGTAAGTACCTCAGGAATATTCACCTTAGTGTCAAATCGTATTCCCGACTTTTGGGCCAGAGAGCCGTAGTAAGACAGAATGAGGTTCGTGGAATTGTTTTTGCAGTATTGCTTAGGAGAAAGCAAATCAATGCCTTTTTGGGCCGAGTTTATATAATCCAAGGCTTTTTCTGTTTCGTTGTTTTTAATATACTCCGCAAGAATCATAAAGTGATGTCTCATATCGTGCCTGTAGGTGGCGGTATCTTCCAGAGATTTCTGAAGCACGGTAAGCTCGGCATCAGACTGCTTAAGCTCCATGGTGAGGACTGAATTTTCAAGCTCCGCCGAATACCTCTTTTTAAGTTCTCTGTGGTACATAGAAATGAAAACAACATAGAACAGGATTGTAATTGTCGGAACGAACTCATTGACGGCAATGTTGCCTGAGTAGAGGATTTGTGTATACACCGTTGAGGCATAGTCGAAAACATAATAGAGCACCGGCAGGCTGCCGAGAAAGAAAAGCGTCCACCTTGAGTAGTTCATAGCCTCATAAGCAGGTTTTACCAGGAAAATATGAAGAAGGGCATAGGAAATAAATACAGTAACGGCATAGCATATTTCAGAAAGTGCCGGAGAATCTGAAATATAAAGAACGAAAATGCCGATCCAGTTCGGAATCTGGCAGCACAGGTATGCTGTAAATACGGATACGATGGAAATCCATATAGGCCTTTTCATAAAAAGGAACAAAGCGCATACAAGAGGAATATGGGTAATCAAAGGGTAGAGATTCTCCGCAGCCGTGGTTCCCGATGTAAGGCAGACAACTATCTGCACCATGAGAAGGAATGCGATAATGGCTGCAGTAAGCTGTTTATCTTTTTTTGAGGACCAGCCCCCTGAGATGTCGATTGACAGGAGGACTCCATATATTAAAACCAGGCCGTAATTAAACAAGGCCATAATTGCAGCAAAATTCATTTTAAACCTCTTTCGTAAACATATAGTTCATGTAGTGCTCCTTGATATCCTTGGCCAGCAGTCTGGAGACCGGGAAGGTCTTCCCGCTGTATGTGGTAATTTCGCCGGCTTCGATTGAATGGATATAGTCCATGTTGAGTATATAGGAGCGGTGAATCTTCAGAAATTCCTTTCTTTCTAAAAAAACATTCTCATAATCCGTAAGAGCGCCCCTTGTTTCTTTGGTGCTTCCGTCGCTCAGATGAAAGTCCAGATGTTTGTTGTACACTTCGATGCATTCTATCTTTGCAAATGGAATATTTACAATTCCCATGTGAGTGTAAATGATACAGGATTCCTGTTTGCTTGTAATTTCGGAAACAACCTTGTCCAGAACAGAAAAAAGCTTTTCATTAAGGACAGGCTTCAGAAGGTAGTAGTAGGCTCCCACGGAATAGCTTTCGATTGCGAATTCTTTGGAGGAGGTGAGAAAGATTATTTTGATTTCTTCGTTGAATTTCCTTATTTCATGAGCCGCCTGCATGCCTGTGAAGCCGGGCATGATAATGTCGAGGATGAGGATGTCGTAATCTGTTTTTTTAAGCCCATCCAGAAGATCCACAGCATTGGTATATGTATGAACCGTTACCGGTGTATTCCGGACATTTTCGTATTCATGTAAATCTTTTTCGACTTTCTCAAGCAGTTCCCTGCTGTCGTCACATACGGCAATCTTAAGCATATGTATCCCTCCTTGTACAATTTTAGCATAGCACAGACGGTTAGTAAAGTAAGTAACATTTCGAGCCTAAAAATCGACATTTCGGGGAAAAGGGAGCTTTTTGCCGAAGCTTGAGGATATACTTAAGGCATACTGAAAATACAATAAGAAGCAATTTTTCAGGGAGAGGAGAAAGACTTTCATGAAAAAAAGACTATTAACCATGCTCCTGGCATTGGCTATAGCTTTCACCATGAGCTTTGCAGGTGCGCCGGCATTTGCAGCAACAGAAGGGATAGCCATTTCCACGGCAGAGGACCTTAAGGCCATGGAAAACAACCCGTCAGGCAGCTACTATCTGGCAAACGACATCGAGGTGCCTGCCAATCTGATGCTGTTTACAAGCTATAATAATCCGTTCACCGGCACATTGGACGGCAGCGGACACGCCATCAAGGGATATACCTACACTTCCAATGGGGAGTGGAACGATAATGTCGCACTCTTTGCCTATGCGAAAAATGCGACCTTCAAAAACCTGAAGATGACGAATGTCAATATCAGCCTCAACCAGGCAGGTACTGTGGCTGCACTGGTTGCTGCCTCCGAAAACTGTAAATTCACCGACATCAGCGTTTCCGGCAAAATCACCGGTAAGTGGCTGCGTCAGGCTGCAGGCGTCGTTGCTTACAGCTATGAAGGCGGCACGCTGACAGGCTGCAAGAACAGTGCAGATATTACGGTTACGGACGCCGCTGAGGGAAGCAGCGCAGCAGGTGTTGCCGGGTTCATAGGCACTGAGGGCTCCATGAAAAACTGCTCCAACACCGGAAATATCAGTATCAGCGGTAACATCGAAGAAGACGGTTTCAGCGCAGCAGGTGTTGCCAATTTTGTAGGAAAGACCACTTCCTGCAAGAACTCCGGCACCATCACCGTATCGGCAACAGGAAACGGACAGATGATTGAAGCCTGCACGGCTGCAGGTGTTGCAGGCGAAGTCGAAACTGCGGTTTCCTGCAGCAATACCGGCAAGGTCAGCATGAACGCCACCATTGCGGCCGTAGAACCGCATAAGGTAGGCGGCGTATTTGGGTATGTATCAAAGTCGGCAAGCAAATGTTACAACAAAGGTGCAGTCAGCTTTAGCGGCAGCTCCTATCGCGGCGTTCATGTGGGCGGTTTGGCTGCAGAGGCCTATAAGGTCAGCCAGTCCTATAACAAAGGGGCTGTAACCGCCAAGATGCCGAGTGCAAAGCGTCCGGATGAAAACAAGGTCGGCGGACTCTGCGGCATGGTTACGGACATGCGCTACTGCTATAACACAGGCAGCATCACTGTAACCGGCGTAGCTTTTGTCGGCGGTATCGCAGGCTATGCAGATCCTTGGGATAACAAGGTCGTATCCAACTACAATACCGGCAAGATCAAAGCCTCTACCAAGGGAACATTCAAAGGCCAGGTCATCGGCGGTTATGAAGGAGCAGAAGTCGTACGGAAGCGCAATATCTACGATAACTACTATACCGGTTCGGGCAAGGCTTACGGCGCTGCGTCGGTTACATGGAAGGACTGGGTTGCCAAGGCTACGAAGGTTTCCTCCATCAGTAAGTCAAAGTGCCCTAAACTAAGCTCTACATACTGGACATATTCCAGCAAATATAAGAGGATGATCCTGAAGAATAACAAAGAAAAGTAATTACGGACAGAACCGTAAAATAAGACTTGACCCAATCAAAACTATTTTATATTATTAAGTAAACGAAAGACTGACAGAAAACATTTGCAGAAGGAGGTTTTTTAGACCGTGAAAAAGAAAATTGCTATTATTTTGTCTTTATTGCTGTGCGTGAGCATGTTCCCGATGGAAGCACAAGCCGCCATAAAGAGCGCAGGTGAGCCTACAGAGGTAGAAAGCCTCATTTCAAGCGAAAACTTAGAGCATAACTTCGTGAAAGTGACAGCCAATGGAACCTCACTTTATGTAGAAGGAGAGAGCCCTATAGAAATGTCAAAGCTTGGGGTGAGTGTGCGAAAGGTCAAAACAGATACAAAAAGCTACTGGTCACAGTGGGTGTATCCGACTAAAGTCGGAGATTACTACAGATTCGAGTTCGCTCTACCTAACTATGTTGCCAGGGCAGGCGGAGCACTCAGCGGCGACTATATTCTGATTATTACAAACCAGAACAGCAGCGGCTCTTCAGATGTCATCTATAAAAACTGCTGCTTCCGTGTTACCAACGGACAGTTTAAGATTTTGCAGTACGATAAAATCAAGGAAGAAAACGCACGCCTTAACACCAAGGCAAACAAGAAAAGTGTTTCTAATTTTAGTAAGACCAATTTCAGCGATTTAAAAACTCTTTTCTTCCGTGACCCGGTAACCAAGAAGGTTGCTTCCGTAACAACCAAGAAGGTGAAGTATTTTAAGACCGTTTCCGATAAGGTGGTAAAGGGTGCAGACTCCGACTACGAGAAGCTGCTTAAAATCTACGAATACATCGCAGAGAACTTCTACTACGATGACATCGCCTTCAGGACCGGCACCAAGCAGTATGTAGACCCATATCGTAATCTCTACAACATGCGCAACAAGAAAAAGAGTGCAAACAGCCAAAACGGAAAAGTTGCAACCACCTGCGTAGGTTATGCTGCAGCCGTCGCCGCACTGGCGAGAGCACAGGGCATTCCGACCAGAATTGTAAACGGGCACCATGTCAGCTTAGGCACCGGCGGCTTCAACAACTGGTCCACAGAAAAGGGTATAACCACTCTGGATCACTGGTGGGCAGAGTGTTATGTGGACGGACGCTGGATAACCGTTGATGCTACACCGGGTAACAGCAATAAATGGAACCGCACCACCAACAAATGGACCTACACCGGCATTACAAACTACATCTACTTTGACCCGACTCCGGAACAGCTGGCAACATCGCACATGATACTGGAGACCAAAGGAGTCAAATAGCAAATAATAAGAAAAACTAACGAAACGGACAATCTTGCAGGCTAAAACCGCAGATTGTCCGCTTTTTCTTTGGAAACAGATCTGAACAGACGCCGCACTTGATTTTTTGTCAATAGCAGGGTATAGTATTGATACAGGAAAGTGTATGGAAAAAACCGGTGTGAAAGGAATCTGCCATGGTGAATCTAAAAGAGAGCATAATAAGTGAGATAAAAGATTTGGCCATAAAATGTGGGGTAGAGAAAGTTATTCTCTTTGGATCCCGGGCACGTGGCGACAATAAAGAGCGGAGCGACATTGATTTAGCCATTGAAGGAGGTAATACGGCGCTATTTTCCGTTGAGGCCGACGAGATAATAAACACTTTGCTCATGTTTGATATTGTCGATTTGGGAGGATTCGTACAGGATGAACTAAGACAGTCCATTGAGAGAGAGGGGAAGATTATCTATGAAAAAATTTGAAAACTTTCAGCGTGCACTTAGAAACTTAGAGGAAATCAGGAAGTGCAAGGAGCCTTATGAGATGATTGTACTGACGGGGCAGGTGGCGCTGTTTGAGATATGCTTTGAGCAGAGCTGGAAAGCAATGAAAGAGATTCTCGAATATAATGGCTACGATGAGAGCCGGACAGGTTCCCCGCGCAGCATATTAAAGCTTGCATATCAGGCGGGCATGATAGACGATGAGGAATTGTGGGTTGAGGCTTTGGCTTCTCGAAACAATGTGTCCCATGCGTACAATGAAGGAATTGCTGCCAAAATCGTTTCTGAAACAAAGGCTAAATACATTGATATGTTTGAGGCCTTAGAAGAAAAA
>JAEDNK010000077.1 GCA_016302545.1 Bacillota bacterium | reverse complement strand
CGATAACAATGGAGGAGAGATGTGAAAAAAATTCTGACGACAATGATGTGTATAATGCTGGTGCTGGCCTTTACGGCATGCGGAGGCAATGAAAGGGCCGAAACCGAGCCTCAGGACATAAGCCTGAGCCTTTCCACTGACGAAAACGACATTGAATATATGCAGTCCAGCGATCTTTCTGTCTTCGGACTGGAAAAGGCTGAGAACTGTGAACTTTCACTGGACTTCACCGATAATGAAAAGACAGATGAAGGCTTCACAGTATCAGGCACAGGTAAGCTGAATCTGAACGGGGAAGAATACGATTTTGATTTTGAAGACCAGGATCTGCTATGCATTGAAGTAAGCGAAGAAAACACAGTGTACAGCGGCATACTGGACTCAGCCATAAGCATGAAAAACGGAGAAAAACAGGAAATCTCCATTGATTTTACAGCTAACAGAGACTTTTCGCAGGCTGTAGCCACTATATCTGCAGATGGGGGATACCTTTTCTTTGGAGATGTGTTTGACGACTATCTGGAATATTTCAACATGGTATTGGCCCAGATGACAGACGAGGAGCTGGAAAAGGAGTAGGGGAAGGAGCAGCCATGGCAAAGAGAAATTTATATCTGAAGACAACACCGGTGGAGGAAGCAGGTAAGAAATATATGCAGGCCCTTGAAGATGCAGGTTGCATGAAACCGCATACGGAAATAATCGACACCTATGAGTCTCTGGACCGGATTACGGCAGAAGCCATATATGCCAGATGCTGTTCACCTCTTTTCAATGCGGCAGCTATGGACGGAATCGCAGTAAAATCCGCTGAAACAGCGGGTGCAAGCGAAGAAAGACCGCTTACGCTGGAGCCTGGCACAGATTACAATATCATAGATACGGGAGACCCAATCAAGGCTCCTTTTGATGCGGTAGTTATGGCAGAGGATGTGACCGAAGAAGCAGGCAGTGACAGGGTTATGATTACACGTTCAGTTCCGGGCTGGCAGCATGTAAGACCGATAGGAGAGGATATAGCAGCAGGAGAAATGCTTTTGCCAAGCCACCACAAAATAAGACCTGTGGACATAGGTGTGCTGCTGGCAGGGGGAATCCTTGAAGTCAAATCATTTAATAAGCCTCAGGTCTCTGTTATTCCAACGGGGACGGAGATAATCAAGCCTCATGAGAATCCGGAAGAGGGCGACATAATAGACTCAAATTCAGGCATGTTTGCGGCTATGGTGACGGAAGCAGGAGGCATACCCCACAGATGCGGCATAGTGCCTGATGACTATGAACAGATAAAAGAAACAGTACTTCGGGAAATAAAAAACAGCGATATGGTAATCATAAATGCCGGCTCCAGTGCAGGAACCGAGGACTATACAGTTCATGTACTCCGTGAAATCGGAGAGGTTATAATTCACGGAGTGGCAATGAAACCGGGCAAACCCGTAATTCTGGCAATAGTTCAGGGCAAGCCGGTAATAGGGCTGCCGGGATATCCGGTAAGCGCCTACCTGGCGTTCGAAAATTTTGTCATGCCGGTGCTGAAAAAGCTGGCAGGAACAGACAACAGCGGAGGGAGCACACCACGTAAGTCCGTGAAAGCTGTTCTTTCCAAGCGTATCGTGTCATCTCTTAAGCATAGAGAGTATGTCAGGGTCAAGGTCGGCAAAGTTGGGGACAAATTGGTCTGCGCACCCCTTGCCAGAGGGGCAGGAGCTGCAATGAGCCTTGTTCGCGCCGACGGATTCTGCGTCATACCTCAGGAAAGCGAAGGCTTTGAGGCAGGGGAAACAGTGGATGTGGAGCTTTATACCGACATCGTCCAAATCGAAAACACACTGGTTTCAATCGGAAGCCATGACATGATAATAGATGTGATGAACGATATGATGGCAGAGCGTTTTCCGGGAATGAATCTTTCCGGAACCCATGTGGGAAGCATGGCAGGACTTATGGCGCTTTCGCGGGGAGAAACAGTAATAGCTCCGACACATCTCCTCGATGAGGAAACAGGCGAATACAACATATCATATGTAGAGAAAATCTTCCCGGGAGAGGAGATGGCTCTGATAAAAGGAGTTGACAGAATACAGGGAATCATGGTAAAAAAGGGTAATCCTCTCGGCATCAAGGGTGTGGAGGATCTTACAAGAGTCCGCTATGTCAACAGACAGAGAGGTGCAGGAACCAGAGTCCTTCTGGATTACAAGCTGAAGCAGGCAGGAATAACTCCCGATATGATAGAAGGCTACGATAAGGAAGCTGCGACACACATGGCGATAGCCGCACTGGTTGCATCAGAGGAAATAGACGCAGGAATGGGAATAAAGCCGGCTGCAGATGCCATGGGACTGGACTTTATTGAAGTCGGTACAGAAGAGTACGATTTTGCTATCAAAGCGGAGAATCTGGAGCTGCCCCAGGTGCAGGCGTTCAGGCATATATTGGAAAGCAAAGAATTCCATGAAAAGCTTGCCGAGATGGGAGGCTACGGATGGCATCAGGCAGGACGCATAGTAAAAATAAAGGGATAAAAGGGATAAGAAGACAGGAGATAAAAGAAGAATGAACAGACAGACTATCTTAATTGCAGAAGACGATGCAGATATCAGGGGGCTTTTGAAGCTGTATCTCGAAAGCGAAGGCTTTTTGGTGGTATGTGCGGAAAACGGACAGAGCGCGCTGGAAATGGCTGAAGCTGCGGCTCCCCGCCTTGCCATTCTGGATATAATGATGCCGGGACTTAACGGCCTTGAGCTGACACAGAAGCTCCGCGAACGCACCTCCATGCCTATAATGATACTTTCGGCGAGAGACAGAGACCAAGACAAGATTCTGGGACTTAACATAGGCGCGGACGATTACATGACCAAGCCTTTCAATCCTCTTGAGGTGGTGGCAAGGGTGAAGGCCCTGCTGAGAAGATCTGCCTCCGCCTCGGACAGAATAAGATTGGGGATTTTTGAGCTGGACCTAACCAACCACACGGTAGAAAAAGAAGGACAGACAATATCTCTTACGCCTATGGAGTACAAAATTCTGGCTAAACTTATGAAGTCCCCGGGCAGAATTTACACCAAGGTGCAGCTCTACGAAAGCGTTTGCGGCGAATATTTTGAAAGCGATGACAACACCGTCATGGTACATATCTCCAGAATAAGAGAAAAAATCGAGAACGACCCTAAAAAGCCGGAGCATCTCATAACAGTAAGAGGGGTGGGATACAAGTTTGAAGAATAATAAGAATAAATGGAAAAAAGGGCGTCTCGTCGCTTTGCTTGCCAAGGGCTATCTGGGCTTTACCCTCGCACTCATACTTATAGCTTTTTTCGTGTCATGGCTCAGCGACTCATATTTCGATTGGCTTTCCAGAATTCCCGACATGGAAGCTTTTGTCAGGGACAAAGATATGCAGCAAGGCAATTATGAAGATGTGCCTGTTGGAAAGTATCTCGGCAAGGAGGGCGGTTTTGCAGTTGTTACCGCTCAAGGAAAAATCCTCTACGATTCCACAGGGAGCCTCAGGAGAGATTTTACTCCGGGAGAAATGGAATGTATACAGTCATACGACCGACAGTCCTATATAAACTATGTAAGCTTCACCAACGATGAGGGCAGACAGGAGCATCTTCTGGTTAAATTCTTCTTTGAAGAAAACGGCGATACCGACGAGCAAGTGCTTATTCTGGACGAAAATTACGTGGTTCTGGAGGGAGGTTTCGGTGACGGACGCACATATTATACTCCGTCGGAATTCGGTTATCTGACAAGTGAATATTCCGAAGGACCTGCATATATAAAGTATGATATATCTGAGAATATGTCTGAAGACAGCCTGAAGCAGGGGGCGAAATATCTGATAGCAATGTCCTACGATGCTTCCCTGGCATCATATCAGAGCATGTATTCAAAGGCTAACAAGGTATATCTGCTGCTCATTCCTCTTTATCTGATAGCCATAGCTTCTTTCCTCCTCTGGATGAACAGGAAAATCAAAAAACCTCTTGTTACGCTGAATAACGCAGTAGATCGGCTTGCCAGCGGAGGCAATATGAGACTGGAGGAAATGGAGGGACCGTGGGAAATCCGCATGATAGGCAGCAACATGGACAGAATGGCGGACATGCTTGCCGAAAGTGAAGCGGAAAGAAAGAGGATGGATGACGAAAGACAGCGACTTCTCGCCGATATCTCCCACGACCTTAAAACGCCTATTACCGTAATTTCCGGATATACCAAGGCGATACGGGACGGCAAGGTGCCGCCGGAACAGATAAACGGCTATCTTGAGCTTATCGACAGCAAGGCGGAGGAGCTTAACCGGCTGATTGATTCTTTCCATGAATACAGCAAGGTGGAGCATCCGGAGTTTACCCTTAATCCGGAGGAAACAGATATATGCGAATTTATGAGAGGGTATCTTGCCGAAAGATACGATGAGATAAAGATATCCGGTTTTACCTTAAACGCTATGATTCCTGAAGAGGCGGTGTGGTGCAGTCTGGACGGATACCAGATGCGCAGGGCTCTTGACAACATACTCTACAATTCTCTGAAGCATAACAGTCTGGGCACCGTAATTGCTGTGGGAGTGACGGTGCTTGAGGAAGCCGAGGAAAGCAAACAGGGCAAAGTGAGAATCATCTTGGCTGACAACGGCATAGGAATTTCCCGGGAAGAGGGAGAAAACATATTCGAGCCTTTCGTAATGGGAGACAAGTCAAGAAGCAGCGGAGGAAGCGGTCTGGGACTGGCGATTACAAGAAGAATCGTTACGGCCCACGGAGGAACCATCAGGCTGTGCGAATCAAGACCCGAGGGCTACAGCACGGAATTTGAAATCATACTTCCGACTAAAACGAGAAAACTGCATTAATCTTAAGAAATCTTAAGATTGCCTTAATGGAGATTAAAGAAATCTCTGGTAGCATATAAGATGCAGAAAGGAGTCGGATTATGGGAGAGGAACTTCTAAGAAAAAAGCCTGTGATACAGGTTCAGAAGCTTCGGAAGGAATACATAATGGGGGAGGAACGGGTCGTTGCGCTCAGAAACATCGACCTGTCCATAAATCGTGGAGAGATATGCTGTATATTCGGCACATCTGGCTCCGGCAAGAGTACATTGCTTAATCAGCTTGCAGGTCTGGAAAAGCCTACGCGGGGACGGGTACTTATAGGGGGAGTGCCTGTTTCAAGTCTCGACGAAAACGGTCTTGCCGCTTTCAGACAGAAACACGTAGGCTTTGTGTTTCAGTCCTATAACCTGCTGCCTGAGCTTACGGCAGTGGAAAACGTGGCCATGCCTCTCATGTTCAGGGGAGTCCCCAAGGAAACCAGAGAGCGTGAGGCAAAGAAGATGCTTTGCAGAGTAGGTCTGCATAACAGAATGAATCATTTTCCGGGGCAGATGTCCGGCGGCCAGCAGCAGAGAGCAGGCATAGCCAGAGCATTTATAACCAGGCCGGATATTGTCTTTGCCGACGAGCCTACGGGAAACCTGGATTCCAAGACAACAAAAGAAGTAATGGAAATGATAAGAAAGTTTGCAAGAACCTTTCATCAGACCATAGTGCTGGTATCTCACGACCCTGAGATGACCGAATACGCTGACAGAATTGTCACTCTGGTGGACGGCGAGATAATCAGCGATGTAAAGACAGAAAATTATTGCAAGGGGGAAACCGGATGAATAATATGTTAAAGAAATGTTTGATACTGACCATGGTTATTGCCATGGTTTTAACTATGTGTGCGGCTTTTGGATTTGCTGAAAGCACGCCTTCACCCACCGGAGAGCTGGTTGTGGTGAGCTATTCCATTGATGGAAATCCTTCAAGAATAACCAAAGGACAAACTGTAAATGTAACATTACATCTGAAACATACGACACAGTCCGCTTCCGGTCTCAATGGAAATATCACCATAGACAGAATGGCGGACAGCTTTAGCGGAGGTACGGTAAAAGTTACTAGCATTAATTCCGATGGTTTGCTCGATATGACTGTTGATGTGACCGGATTGAAATACAAGGGAAACGGTAATTCTCTTAAACTTATCGTAGGATACTGGGGTTCTCCGGGTAACCAGAATTACCTTGAAATACCGATTACCGAATGTAAAGAGTACGAGGAACCTGCATATGAACCTGTAGAGCCGCAGAAGCCGGATCCGATACCTGCACCGAAGGCAATTATCAGCAGAAACGAGCTTTCCGCTTCAATCAAGCCAAACGAGGAAATTACAGTAACGGTTTATGTTAAAAATATTGGCAGCGCTGCTATGCAGTCTCCTGTAATACAGTTTACACCGTCAGACAGCCTGATGCTGCCGGGGGCAAGCTCCATGATGCAGCTTAACAGCATAGCGCCGGGCAAAACGGAAAGCGTTGCTGTAAAGGTTCGTGCCTTGGGAACCATTTCAGGTGCCAACCAGTACATAGATGCTGCGCTCAGCTTTGACTATCACGACAGAGCCAGCCTGACTTCGGGAACAGCAGAAGGCAAGATAATTATTCCTGCGAAGGTTAAAAAGACAGACGATGCGGAGGACGGCACTGCAGACAGTCCGGTTCCTAATATCATCATAACAAGATTTAATTACGGCGGAGCTTCTGTTGCGGCAGGGGCAGAGTTTAATTTGGATTTTAAATTTAAAAATACCAGCAGCAAACTTAAGGTAGAAAATCTGGTTGCCACGGTGGAGGGTGGCGAAGGGCTGACATTGAACGGTTCCTCCAATACCTTCTATTTTGAGAAGGTAGGTGCGGGAAACGAAAAGACCGTGAGTGTGCCGATGAAAGCGGCCAGAACCGTTACTGGAAGCGCACAGCCTGTATCCGTATCCTTTAAGTACGAATATGTGGACAACGGCAAGCGCGTACCAGTTACATCGGAGCAGAAGATTACGGTTCCCGTTTACCAGCCGGACAGATTTGAAATCAGCAAGCCTACAGTGCCTGTGATGGTCTATGCCG
>JAEDNK010000076.1 GCA_016302545.1 Bacillota bacterium | reverse complement strand
CAACACCGATTTTCATAGGAACTGTAATGTCCGTTGCTGATGGAAAGTAAAAAGGAGGGGTATTTTCATGGAAAGGAACAATAAAAAGCTTTTTCGAAACTTCATAAGTCTGATTATGGTTTTCCTGATGATTTTTTCCCTGGCTGCCTGCGGTGAGACAGCGTCCGGAACTACAGAACTTACGGGCACATCTAAAAACAGTGAGACAGCGGGATCCGGTGAAGAATCTCCATTTACCATAGATGCCATATGCACGGTAGGAGAGTACGAGGACATTTTTAATCTGGGGGTGGAACTGTTTAAGAAATCAACTGCCGCATCAGAAGATGAAGGGGAGAATGTTGTCTTTTCTCCTGTTTCTGCCATGTCCCTGCTGGCATCTTTGACACAGGCTGCAGACGGTGAAACTCTCAAGCAGATAGAAAAGGCTATAGGCAAGGATGATGAATTTTTTACACTCCTCATGGACGGATATTGCCGCAGTCTCAATGCAGACAAGGAAACTGCTCGTGTTCATAGTGCGAACTCCTTCTGGATGCGTGACGAAGAGGGGCGCCTTGCGGTGACCGATGAATTTCTGGCAAAATGCAGGTACCTTGATACGCAGGTGTTTTCGGCGCCTTTCGACAAGTCCACTGTCAATGACATCAACAGATGGTGCAGCGACCATACTGACGGAATGATAGACGATATTATAGACAGAATCAGCCCTGATGCGGTGGCATACCTTATAAATGCCCTGACATATGAGAACAGATGGCTGGTGCCTTATGAACAGGAACAGCTGAGAAAGGGCATATTCACCGATGCTTCCGGAAACTCACAGAAAGCTGAATTCATGTATTCCGACGAAAACAGATACTTCGAGGATGAGCTTGCCCAGGGATTTATAAAACCTTACAAGGACGGATTCAGCTTTATAGCTATCAGACCAAGGGACGGAGTTACCACAGATGAATATATTTCCCGGATGACAGGTGAGAAGCTTAAAAAGCTTATAAACGAGCCGCAGCAGATTACCGTCAGCGTGGGTATACCTGAGTTTTCCAATGAGGGCTTTACTGACCTGGTGCCTGTATTTGAAAGCATGGGAATGAAGGACATTTTTGACTCCGTCAGAGCGGACCTGACCAGAATGGGAACATCATCCCGGGGCAATATTTTCATAGGTGCGGCCTTTCAGAAGGCATTCATTGAGGTGAATTCCGATGGAACCAGAGCCGCCGCCGTTTCCATAGCCGAAGCAAAGGACGGATGTGACATGGTTGACATTCCTAAAACCGTGATTCTTGATAAACCCTTTATTTATATAATCGCTGACGACAGCCGGCTTGAGGGGCTGCCTCTCTTCATGAGTACGGTGGAAAGCATATAAGGCATATAAAATATTGAAAAAAGGTGTTAAACTGCAGGGCCTTTGGTGGTATAATACTTTCTGCAGGTATTAAACAAAGGAGATGCAGTAAAAATGAATGAACAATCCAATGTAAAGAAAGTTATAGGAGTAGTTTCGGGAAAAGGCGGAGTAGGCAAATCGTCGGTTACATCTATGCTGGCGGTGGCAACTCAGAGAATGGGATACAAGGTAGCCATACTGGACGCAGACATTACAGGCCCGTCTATTCCACAGGCTTTTGGCATAAAAGACAAGGCAACAGGCACCGACGAAATGATTTTCCCGGTTGAGTCCAAGACGGGAATCACAGTGATGTCAGTAAACGCACTTCTTGAGGATACTACCGACCCGGTTGTATGGAGAGGACCTGTTCTCAGCGGAGTAATCGAGCAGTTCTGGAACAATGTAGTATGGGGCGATATCGATGTCATGTTTGTGGATATGCCTCCGGGAACAGGTGATGTGGCTCTGACTGTTTTCCAGTCTCTGCCTCTTGACGGTATCGTAATCGTCACATCACCGCAGGAACTGGTTTCCATGATCGTGGAAAAGGCTGTTAAGATGGCCCAGCTGATGAATGTGCCTGTTATCGGCATCGTAGAAAACATGTCCTACTTTACCTGCCCTGACTGCGGCAAGAACCATAAGATTTTCGGCGACGGACATGTGAGCGAGGTTGCGGCAAAGTATGAAATCGGCACTATTTCCGAGATTCCTATCAATCAGAAGATAGCGGCAGCCTGCGACAAGGGCATGATCGAGCTCTTTGACGGAGACTGGCTTGACAACATGGTTGAAGCATGTCTTGCAGCCGACAATCCTGACAAGCACGACGGAATGCCACAGCCGCCGGAGGGCTGCAGCCACGACTGCTCAAGCTGCGGCGCGGAGGGCTGCGGAAGCAGGCAGTAGCCGGCGGTTCATATGCCGAGAAAATAAAACTTAAACTTCACATAAAGCACACACATCGTGTGCTTTTTTTGATAGAATACTTCTTAGCAAAATGATTATCTCAAAAGGGCGAAAGGAAGAATTAAGAAATGTTTGGATACGTTTTGGTGAACAAGCCTGAACTGAAAATAAAGGATTTTGAGAAATATCGCAGCTACTACTGCGGCCTTTGCCACTCCTTGGGAGAAAGACACGGAACCGGAGGCAGACTTACCCTCAACTACGATATGACCTTTCTCATTATGATACTGACGGACCTTTATGAGTCCGAGGAAACCGTGACATACGGCAGATGTCCCGTTCATCCGGCAAAAAAGCACTGTTCAAGGCGAAGCACCGTGACGGACTACTGCGCAGATATGTGTGTCCTCCTGGCTTACTACAAATGCAAGGACGACTGGGACGATGAAAAGAAGCTTAAGGCTCATGTAGGTATGAGCACCCTAAAGAAGAGGGCGGAAAAAGTAGGAAGGAAATACCCTGAAAAGGCCTCATCCATCGCCAAAAAAATGAACATGCTTTCCATAGTGGAAAGTGCGGAGAACCTGCCTATTGACAAGGTTGCCAAGGTATTCGGTGAAATTATGGCGGAGGTTTTCTGTTATAAGGACGACATGTGGAAGGACGACCTGTATAGGGTAGGCTTCTATCTGGGAAAATATATCTATCTTCTCGATGCCTACGAGGATATCGAGCTTGATATAAAGACGGGGGACTATAATCCCTTTAAAGAGCTTTACAGAACCAGCAGTCCGGAGGAATTCAACGACAGAGTGCTCAACCTGCTTTTACTGATGATAGGGGAGTGTACCGACGCCTTTGAGCGGCTGCCGCTGGTGGAAAATGTTGAAATTTTGAGAAATATATTATATTCCGGAGTATGGGTGCGCTACGGCAAAGCCAAGTCAGCCAGGATAGGGAAAAAAGAGGAAACAGAATAGGATAAAGGAAAGGATGTCATAGTCGATGGATCCATATAAGGTTCTCGGAGTAAGCTATAACGCTTCCGAAGATGAGATAAAAAAAGCATATCGCAGCCTCAGCAGAAAGTATCACCCCGATGCTAATGTGGGAAACCCCAACCAGAAAGAGTATGAGGAAAAGTTCAAGGAAGTGCAGCAGGCCTATAACATGATTATGGACCAGCGCCAGGGAAAGACTCAGGCTCGGCAGGGTTTCGGAGGACAGGGCTTCGGTGATGATTTCTGGGGCTTCGGCGGGCATGGCTTTGAAGGTCAGGGCTTCGGAGGACAGCAGCAGAGCGAAACCAAGGATGAGCAATATCTGCGTTCTGCGGTAAATTATATCAGCAACGGATATTACCGGGAAGGTCTTAATGTACTGGAGCAGGTCCAGGACCGCAGAGGACAGTGGTACTATTACAGCGCCATCGCTAACTACAAGGTGGGCAACAACGCCATTGCCCTTGATCATGCCAGGACTGCATGTGCATTTGAGCCTGATAATTTCCGCTATGCAAGCCTCCTTAGCCAGCTTCAGGGCGGTGAAACCAGATACCAGCAGAGAAGCGCACAGTACGGAGGAAACCCTTCCATGGCGGGAACAAACTACTGCGGACAGCTGTGCGGAACCTGCCTTATGATGAACCTTTGCTGCGGCGGAGGATATATGGGACTTCCTATTATCTGCTGTATATAGTATTTAGCAGAATTTTAGCGAAAAACCTCTATAAATATGCGGCTCTCTGCCATTTTCTGCATTGACGAACAAAGTCGAAATAGGTATAATTTTCACTGAGGAAAAAAATCGGGAGGGGCAGCGCTGTGAGTAAAAAAAGGTGTAAACTTATTATCGTGATTTTAGTCGCTTTCTTGGTGTTTGCAGCTGTAATCGGCTATATTACTTTTGTCTCCTCCATGGTTTACGAGGAAAGCAGCAGTCACCTGGATGAGATTTATACGCAATCGAATAAAGTGTTTAACGGCATTGTGTCAGAAAAATGGAAAAGCATAAATGACTGGCTGCCGTATCTTAAGGAAGCCCAAAGCGACGAAGAGGCGTCACGGTACATACGTGACAGACAGGAGCAGTGGGGCTTTACAGACTTCTATTTCATTTCACACGACGGAGATTACATGACGTCTGAAGGTAAAACAGGATATTTGAGTCTGGGACATCAGCTAATAAATCTGATAACAGAGGACCGCAACATTGTGGCAACCGCTGCGCTGCCGGGCAGTTCGGAGCTGATTCTGTTTGCGGTGCCCGCATATGAGGGCACATACAGGGGCTTTGCTTTCGAGGCTGTAGGTATAAGCTATAATAACAGCGATATGGAGGAGTCACTGGAGATATCGTCATTTGAGGAAAGCTCCAGAAATTATGTGATAGACGGCAAGGGAAGAGTAATCATAGACTGCGCCGGAGGCGAAGGAAAGGTCGCTTTCAATCTTATCTCGTGGCTTAGCAGGGAAACGGATATGGGCGCTCCGGAAATAAACTCCCTTTCTGCAAAAATTAATCGAAAGGAATCCGGTGTTACTAAATTTGTAAAGTCGGGCGAAGGCTATTACCTTGTGCATCAGCCGGTGGGGATTGTGGACTGGATGGTAGTGGGAATAGTTCCGTCGGCAGTTGTAAATGAAAGCATGAACAGGCTGCAGGTGTTTACGGTTCCTTTTACGGTATTCATAGCCGTATTGGTGTTTGCCATCGTTATTTTCTTCATTGTCATTGAAAACCGCAGGCATCTGGCGGCAATGGATACGGAAATACGGTACAGAGAAGAGCTGTTTGGCATACTTACGGACAACTCGGATGATGTGTATTTTATGGTCGATGCTGATGACTGCAAAATAAGCTATGTAAGCCCTAACGTGGAGAAAATATTGGGACTTTCGACAGAGGAGGTACGCAGGGACCTCCATCTTGTGGATGAAATGGCTCCGGGTCCACACACGCCGCGAATTCTTGACAGATTTCCGGAAATAGAGCTTGGCAGGCAGGAGCAGTGCGAAAGAGAATACATACATAACAAAACCGGTGAATGCCTGTGGTTTCTGGTTACGGTTTATCACGTCGAAATTGAGGGCGAGGAAAAATATGTTGTGATTCTCTCAGACCGAAGCAAAGAAAGACGCATGAATCAGACCCTTGCCAACGCTCTGCAGGTTGCCAAAAGCGCCAACAAGGCGAAAAGCAATTTCCTTGCAAATATGTCTCATGATATACGCACGCCTATGAATGCCATGGTGGGATTTTCCCTGCTTCTCCAAAAGCAGGCGGATAACCCCGAAAAGGTAAAGGAATACGCTCAGAAAATAATTTCCTCCGGTCATCATCTGCTGAACCTTATCAATGATGTGCTTGATATGAGCAAGATAGAAAGCGGAAAGACTTCCCTGAACCTTACGGAGTTCAGGTTGGCGGAGCTGATAGAAGAAATTTATACCATAGTACTGCCTCAGATGAAGATGAAGGGGCTTACCTTTGAGCTTAGAAGCAGGGGCAGGCTACCTGAATACATACTGGCAGACAGATTAAAAATCAATCAGATAGTTTTAAACCTTCTCTCCAATGCTATTAAATATACGCCTGAAGGCGGTAGGGTTGTTTTCACTACCGATGGGAGGGAAAAAGCTGACCGCAACTCCGACTGTAATCTGGTGCATCTTTGCTTTACGGTAGAGGATAACGGCTACGGCATGAGCTCGGAGTTTCTGAAAAACATATTTGAACCTTTTGCAAGAGAGGATAATACAAAGGCAAAGGCCATTCAGGGTACGGGACTTGGAATGGCTATTACCAGGAGTATGGTGGAGCTCATGGGCGGCACAATATCTGTAGAAAGCTCACCGGGCTGCGGAAGCAGATTCAGGGTGGAGCTGGAGCTTCAGACCGGGCATAGTGAGACGGACAGAGAATTCTGGCACAAATACGGTATTACGCGCATGCTCATAGCCGACGACGATGAACAGGTATGTGTCGACGTCCGTGAACTCATGGCAGACACAGGAGTGGAGGTGGACTGTGCAATAGGCGGTAGGGAGGCTGTGAGAATGGCTTCTGCCGCTGCAGAGATTCACGAGGAATACCATATCATTGTTCTGGACTGGAAGATGCATGACCTGGACGGGGTGGAGGCAGCCCGGAGAATTGGCGAAAAGGCGGCAGAAACCGCGCCTATAATGGTGCTTACCTCATATGATTTTGAGAATATTAAGGAGGAGGCAAGGGAGGCAGGAATTACCGCATTTATGAACAAGCCTTTCTTTGCTTCCAACTTCCGCCGAATGATATCTGAAAACTGCAGACAGGCAGATACAGTCTATAATGAAAATACAAAGGACGTGAGTATGGAATTTGCAGGGCTGCGCGTACTTGCGGCCGAGGATAACGAGCCTAATGCGGAAATACTTACGGAGCTTCTCCGCTGTGAAGGCATTGAATGTGACGTCGTTGAGAACGGAAAAGAAGCTGTAGACAGATTTAACGCTTCGCCTTCGGGATATTACGATATGATTTTTATGGATATAGCCATGCCGGTGATGGACGGCTATGAGGCTACGGGCTACATACGCGGCAGTTCCCATCCTGACGGAAGGACCATACCGATAATAGCCATGACCGCATATGTTTTTGACGAGGACGTAAAGCGCGCCTTGGACGCAGGTATGAATGCTCATACCGCAAAGCCTATCGACATGGAAAACGTAAAACTCCTTATAAAGAAGTTTCGAGCCGAAAAATAGCATAGGATTAAAAGAGCATTATTACGAAAAAGAGGAAATAATATATGGATAGCGTAATCGTTGCAGCTTCCCGCAACAGACAT
>JAEDNK010000075.1 GCA_016302545.1 Bacillota bacterium | reverse complement strand
CGCCAATCGTAATGCTCAAAGGCGGAAACGAAAGCTATGTAGCCGTAAGGCGTGAAAGCTTTGAAGATTTGATGAGAAACGATATCTGATACTCGATATTTTTTATCTGCCTTCAGTAAAAACCCGCATTGTCTGATGCGGGTTTTAAATGACCCTGCAGCTCATTTTTATTGTTTTTTCTGTAAAAACCTCTTGACTATACGGTAACCGTATACTTTAAAATAAAAGTAGAAACGAGAGGTGAATAGAAATGAAACTAAGTTTCAAAACCAAATTTTCCTATGGCGTTGCTGCGATCAGCGACAATGCCATGTATACACTTGCGGGCACATATCTGTTGCTCTTTCTGACTACGGTGGCAGGCGTCAGTCCGGCGGTTGCGGGAACCATCTCTGCCATCGGTTCTGTATGGGAAGCCATGTGTGCTCCCATTGTAGGATATAAGTCAGATCGGATGCAGTCACGCTTTGGAAGGAGAAAGCCATTTCTCATTATGGCGGCTTTCCCCATTGCAGTGATTACCGCTTTACTGTTTACTGCATTGGATTTCAGTCCTGCAATGAAAACTGCTTATTATGTCGTGATGGTTATTCTCTTCTGGACATTTTTCTCCAGTGAGTTTGTTCCGTACATGGCCTGGGGTTCCGATCTGACAGAAGACTACAACGAACGTACCGTATTGCGTTCTTTTTCGTATGTGTTCAACCAGGTGGGAATGGGAATCGGCATGGTCATGCCGACGGTTATCGTGGATTATTGTATGGTACATGGAAGAACGCTGCAGCAATCCTGGCAGCTGGTCGGGATCTTTGTCGGTGTCTGCTGCTGCGGAGCTCTCCTGTTCAGCGCGTACAATGTGCGGGATACGGATGTAAAAGATTTTGTGAAGCCGAAAAATAAAGAAAAATTCCTGGAGATGAAGGCTGTAATCGGAATTTTCAAACAGTATGTGGATATTCTCAAACTGCGGCCAATCCAGTATATTATCGGCGCCAGTTTAGCCTATCTGGTTGCAAATGTTGTGTTTGGTGCTGATCGTGTGTTCTTCATGCGATACAATCTGGGATTATCGGAATCCATGGTTTCCATCATGCTCTTGGTAATTACGGTTAACGGTATCATAATGGTTCCTTTTATCAGTAAATTTGCTACCCGATTCGATAAGAAAACTGTATTTATGCTGGGAATCGGCGGTGGCGGAGCTTTGATGATTCTCATGCGTATTCTTGGAATCAACAGTCTGCCTGCTCTGCTTGCAACAGTAGTGTTTTACGGTATTGCAAATGCATGCTACTGGCAGCTGATGCCGTCTATGCTGTATGATGTGTGTGCTGTGGAGGAACTGATGTCAGGTGAAAACCGCTCAGGCGTTGTAATTTCTCTTCAGGCGCTGTCCGAGTCCCTTTCCATAGCGCTGAGCAATCAGATGCTGGGAATTATTCTGCAGGTGGCAGGGTTTGATGGTTCTGCAGCAGTACAGACTGCGACTGCGCAGCATTGGATTGCAAACTGTTTTGCGGTAATTCCGGGATTGTTTATGATTCTGGCGGGTCTGTTGATTAAAAAGTATCCGATAGATAAAACGGCTTTTGAGCGTGTTATGAAAGCACTGGAACGCAGAAACAAGGGCGAAGAAATAGATGTAAAGGAATTTGAGGATATTTTTGAATAACTATATTATAGTAGAATAAGGAGGCAATAAAATGGCATTAGGAATAAAAAAGCTTCATCTGGTAGATGAAACACCGATACAGTATCTTGAGACATTGTCCAAGGAACTGGGAATAGAGTTATACATAAAGCGTGATGACCTGACGCCTTACGGTGCAGGAGGGAACAAGCTGAGAAAGCTGGAGTATCTGGCACAGGAGGCTCTTGATAAGGGAGCGACCATGCTCGTTACAGTGGGAGGAGCGCAGACCAATCACGGCAGACTTACTGCTGCGGTGGCGGCTAAATTGGGCCTTAAGTGCGCCATTATAGCCATAGACGATTATCCGGGAGAGGTGTCAGCAAACATACTTCTCGACAGGATAATGGGCTGCGATCTGATTTTAAAGGCTGATGACGGAAGAGATGAAAACGAGCAGTTCGATGAGCTTTGCCCGCAGATAATAAAGGAGTACGAGGCAAAAGGCGAAAAGGTATACTTCATTCCTATGGGCGGCTCCAACGAAATGGGAGCACTGGGTTATTACGACTGTGCAGTGGAGCTTGACCGCCAGGCCAAGGAACTGGGAATTGAAGATGCGATAGTAATCGACTCCGTAGGCTCCATAGGCACCTACATGGGACTTTTCTGCGGACTTAAGGACATAGGCTCACACCTCGGGCTTACAGGTATCGCAATCTCTCCTTTCGGAAAGGCAAAGGAAAAACGAATAGTAGAGTATTTCAATCAGATGAAATCAAAATTCGGTTTCGGCTTCGATGCGGTACTGGATGATTTCCACATTGAAAAGGATTATACTCGCGGTGCCTACAACAACCCTTGCAAGGAGGTCCGGGACGCTATATACCTTATGGCAAGAAAAGAAGCCATACTCCTTGATCCTTGCTACACCGGCAAAGGATTCGCAGGGCTTATCGATATGGTTCGCGAGGGAAAGATAAAGCAGGGAGAAAAGGTTATTTTCCTTCATACCGGAGGCTTTCCGGGACTCTACACACTCCATCACAGAGTGGAGTTTGAAAAGGAACTCGAGGATGGTATCAGGATAATTAAATAGCAAAGTCGAAAAATGTTCTTTTTTTGCATATCGCAGAAAATATGGTTACAAGATGGAGACTGTCGCGATTTTTGTTGTATAATTAAAAGAAAAAAAGGAGTGTATTGATTATGAAAAAAAATAAACTTTTAGTTCTGATATTGATTTTGACATGTGCGCTGACACTTTTGGCCGGCTGCGGCGGTCAGAAGGATGAGCCTGCAGCCGATGAGACCGGCTGGTTTGAACTGGATTCGGAGGCAGGAATACTGACCGTGCGCATACCTGATGAAACGCCTGATTTTGGATGGTATTTTGTACTTGATAATGAAAAGGTTATTGAGCTGTTGACGCAGGAGACGACGGACGATACATATGTTGCAAGCTTCCGCGCACTTGAGGACGGTCAGGCGCAGATTACCTTCAGTTATGTGAAGAACGATGAGGTAATCGAAGCACGCGTACTGGAAGTTCGCTGCGAAGGCGGCAATGTAGCCGAGATTGTCAATGACAGTATCTTGGATATGACAGGCGAAGACGCATAATACATAATAAAAGCATATAATCCTCCCGACCGGCATAAAAATCGATATGAAGATTTTTAACGGTCAGGAGGAATTTTTTTTATGGAAAGTAAGGAAATTGCACGGAATTATCGATTTTTGGCAATTCTGCTGGGTGCCATGATTGTCGGATGTATAGTGGGATGGGCAGCTCCTGAGTTTGCGCTAAAACTCAAACCTTTTGGAACGGTATTTATCAATATGATGTTCTGTATCGTGGTGCCTCTGGTGTTTGCTTCTATCTCAAGTTCGGTGGCGGGAATGAGGTCCAGGAAGAGGGCAGGCAAAATTCTGGGAACCACGGTTGCTGTATTCGTTATTACGGGAGCTATTGCAGCCTTTATTATGTTTGTTCTGATGAAAATATTCCCGCCGGTGCTTGAGGCATGGGAGGATATACCTGCAGAGGAAATCGGTGAATATGCCACCCTGTCCGACATGCTGGTAAATTTCTTTACCGCAAGTGATTTTGTGGGGCTGCTTACCAGAAGAGCAATGCTGCCGCTGATAGTTTTCTCGCTGCTCTTCGGCTTTGCCGCCAATCTGGCTGAAAGCGGAGAAGGCGTAATTACCAGGTTTCTGGAAGGACTGACAGAGGTAATGCTCAAGTTTGTAAAGATTATCACCTACTATGCACCTGTAGCCTTCTTTGCTATATTTGCGGGACTGGTGGCCGATTACGGCTCCATGATTACACAGTCCTACGGACGTGCTATGCTGGTGTACTATCCTCTTTGCTTTATCTACATTTTTACCGCATTCCCGCTTTTTGCAAGGTTCGGCGGCGGCCCCGGCGCTGTAAAGGTGATGTTCAAGCACATTGCAAGACCTGCTGTCGTCTCGCTGGGAACCTGCTCGTCAGTAGCCACAATTCCAACCAATATGGAAGTGGCGGAGGATACGGGTATTTCCAAGGATGTATCGGAAATGGTTGTTCCTCTCGGTGCTACTATGCACATGGACGGATCATGTTTTTCCTGCGTGCTTAAAATCGCCTTTGTCTACGGCGTTTTCGGCATTGATTTTACTTGGGGGCAGCTGATTCCGATTATTCTGGTTGCCGTCCTGTCATCTGTGGGAATGTCCGGAGTGCCGGGGGGCGGTTACATAGGAGAATATATTATCTGCTCTATTTTCTTTCCTGCACAGATGGAACTGGCATTCCCGATTTTAGTAGCTATCGGAAATCTGGTAGACCCGCCGGCTACAATGATAAATTCTTCGGGAGACTATGTGGTTTCATATGTAGTATCCAGATATGTGGACGGAAAAGATTGGCTGCAGAAGAAACTTGCGGGCTGATTTTCCAATAAAAATACAGTACGATAAAAGGGGCACCGCCCCTCTTTTTTGTGGTTTTTGCAGTGGACGGAAGGGCGCCGGAGGTGGTATAATGTAACAATTAAAAGAAGCAAAAGAGGCGTAGAAGTAACATGGGAAAATTGCTCAATATAAAATACGGATGTATTCACGGTACCTATTGGATGTATTACGGCGTTGCGGGAAGCTTTGCGTCGGCATTTCTCCTTGCGAGGGGATACAGCAATGCGGAAATAGGAATAATTCTGGCGGTGGGAAATATTTTGGCTGTATTCCTGCAGCCTTTGATAGCGGACCTTGCTGACCGTTCAAAAAAACTTTCCCTTATAGGAGTTACCCAGCTTTCTGCGGTTCTGCTCATGGTGCTGACGGGACTGCTCTTTGTGATGAAGCAGAAATCCGCCGCCTTGTGGGTAGTATATATGTTCATTATGGCGTGGATGACAACCCTTCAGCCCCTGTTTAACTCGCTGGCATTTAAGCTGGAGGAGACGGGAGTACATATCAACTTCGGCGCATGCAGGAGCGTAGGCTCTCTGGCATATGCGGTGCTCTGCGCGTTCCTCGGAACCCTGGTTGAGGCCAAGGGAGTGGGAGTGCTGCCCCTTTCCGGCGAAATCGTCCTTCTGATGCTGCTGGCAAGTCTCTGGGTCACCAAGACGCAGTTTGACAGGATGGTGGGGGAAAAAACAGGAAAGCAGGCTGTGTCGGTTTTGGGAGAATGCGGACAGGTTCCCGTAGCTGATGCTGAGGAGGCTGAGGAAATCAATCTGGCCCTTTTCGTAAAGAGAAACAAGCTTTTTGTAGTCCTTAATCTGGCTGTAATTGGAGTGTTTTTCAGCAATTCCATTCTGAACAATTTTATGCTTCAGGTAGTTGAGGGCGTAGGGGGGACCAGCGAGGACATGGGCAGAATATTCTCTGTCATGGCTTTTCTGGAGATTCCGGCATTGTTTTTCTTTGATAAAATAAAGGAACGGTTTTCCTGTCAACTCATACTGAAGTTTGCGGCTATATGCTTCACTCTGAAGGTTCTGCTTATATATCTGGCAGAGAGCGTAACCATGATTTATGTGGCTCACCTGCTACAGACCTTTTCTTTTGGGCTGTTCCTGCCCGCCATGGTTTCTTTTATCGGAGAGGTTATGGCAAAGGGGGAAGCGGTCAAGGGTCAGGCGCTGTATACGGTAATGACTACGGCATCCTCCATGCTGGCAAGCGTGCTTGGGGGCATCATGCTTGATGTTTCCGGACCGGGATTCATGCTGCTGGTTTCCACTATAGTCACAGGGCTCGGGGCTTTGGTTCTGGTGCTGATTGTGGATAGGATAAAGAAGAAATAATCAAAATATGCGGAGGTAATTATGGCGTTTGATTATAAGAAAGAATACAAAGAGTTCTACATGCCAAAGAATAAGCCGGAGATTGTCAAGGTTGCCCCAGAAAAGTGGAAAACCGTAATCAGGCATCCTATCAGGAGGGCGAGGATATGAGCAATTTAATTGCAAAAGAATATAAGCGTTTTGAAGATATAAAGCATGTAAGAGATGATGGTACTGAGTATTGGAGTGCAAGAGAACTGGCCGATGTTCTTGAGTATTCACAATGGAGGAATTTCCAGAATGTAATAAAACGTGGAATGATTGCCTGTGAGAATAGTGGTCACGATAGTTCTGTCGATTTTGCTGAGGTCAGCAAAATCGTCGAAGCAGGAGCAACGGCAAAACCTGTTATAGATTATGAACTATCAAGATATGCATGCTATTTAATAGTGCAAAACGGTGATCCTCGAAAAGAGGTAATTGCATTAGGACAAACATACTTCGCAATACAGACATATAGACAAGAGGTGGCTGACCATTTTAACCAATTAAGTGAAGATAACCGTAGACTTGTTGTTCGTGGTGATATAAAACAGTGGAATCAACTCTTGGTGGAAACCGCACATGATGCAGGGGTTATCACCAATGAGGAATTTGCCATATTTCAAAATGCGGGATATATGGGTTTATACGGCGGTTTGGATGTAGACGATATCCATGCGAGAAAGCAACTGGAGGCCGGACAGAAAATACTTGATTTTATGGGAAGTACAGAATTGATAGCTAATCTGTTCAGGATCTCACAGACAGAGGAAAAGCTGCGAAAAGACCGAATACAGGGTGCAGCGAAAGCAACGAGCGTACACTACAATGTCGGTAAAGAAGTGAGAACAGCAATTGAAAAGATAGGTGGAACAATGCCTGAAGATTTGCCGACGCCGGAGAAAAGCATACAACAAATTGAGAAAGAACAGATGGCACGCTTAAAGGAAAAAGCAAAAAAAGGTAAGCTGATGTTAGATGAGTAGCAGAGAAAAAATGAAATTTGAGGGCACTTATTGATGAAAAACTATTTATTGATACAGGCAATCGGTCTGGTGGGAACATTCCTGTTCTTTGTTTCCTTTCAATGTAAAAGCAATAAAAACCTGACCGTCCCTCCGTTCTTCCCGTTGCTGCAAATATTGCGGCGACAATTGCCGGATATACATATAATGCGCGCAAAATCCGCATTGCCGGAATGTTTA
>JAEDNK010000074.1 GCA_016302545.1 Bacillota bacterium | reverse complement strand
TTATCCTCGTCGTAAAGAGCATCCCATACGGAGTCAATATCTCTGTGCTCCTGCAAAGCGCCCGTCGGGCATACGTTGATGCACTGACCGCAGCTTACGCATACGGTGTCGTCAAGTCCTCTGTTTCCCGCTGTTCCTATAACCGTGTTGAAGCCTCTGTTTATAGCGGAAATGGCTCCTACGGTCTGAATGTTGTTGCAGATGCTGATGCACCTTCTGCAGAGCACGCAGCGGTTAGGGTCTCTCTGAATTGAAATTCCGTCATCCATATCTACCGCCGCGTTCTGAGTGACGGTCTCCTGATATTTCCTATAGTTGCTGAAGTGAACGTCCAGCATGTTGGCGAGAGCCTGAAGCTCGCAGTGAGAGTCGGAGCGCGTGCAGCTCTGGCAGATAGCCGGATGGTTGGATAAAATCAGCTCCATATTCTTCTTGCGAACTTTCATTATTTCCGGAGAATGAGTCCTTACCTCCATTCCGTCGTACACAGGGTGAACGCAAGATGCTTCAAGACCCTTCTTTCCCTTAATCTGCACCAGACACATTCTGCAGCATCCTATTTCACTCACATCCTTCAAAAAGCAGAGGGTCGGAATGTGGATGTTGATTTCCTTGGCAGCCTCTAAAATAGTGTAATCATCAGGCACGTAAACCTGAATTCCGTCGATTGTAACATGTACCTTTCCCATTTTATTGCCACCTCCCTTATGCGTTCTTCATTATGGACTTGAACGGACACTTGCTCATGCAGACGCCGCATTTGATACATTTGTCCTGATCGATAACGTACGGTTCTTCCTTGCTGCCGGAAATAGCGCCCACAGGACAGTTCTTTGCACAGATACCGCAGCGCTTGCAGCTTTCCTTTTCGATGATGTACCTGAGCATGGAAATGCATACTCCCGCAGGACACTTCTTATCTCTCACATGGGCGATATACTCGTCCTTAAAGTATTTCATGGTGGAAAGCACCGGATTCGGGGCTGACTGCCCCAGACCGCAGAGGGCTCCTCTGGTTATGGCCTCGGAAAGCTCCTCCAGCTCGTCAAGGTCCTCCATGGTTCCCTTTCCTTCTGTAATTCTGGTGATGATTTCAAGCATACGCTTGGTACCTATACGGCAAGGCGGACATTTGCCACAGGACTCGTCCACGGTAAATTCCAAAAAGAACTTGGCGATATCCACCATGCAGGTGCTCTCATCCATTACGATAAGACCGCCGGAGCCCATCATGGAGCCCAGACTGGTAAGTGAATCGTAGTCAATAGGAGTGTCTATAAGCTCTGCAGGTATGCAGCCTCCTGAAGGGCCTCCCGTCTGTGCGGCCTTGAATTTCTTTCCATCAGGAATTCCGCCGCCTATATCGTATATGATTTCTCTCAAGGTTGTTCCCATAGGGATTTCTACCAGACCTGTGTTGTTTATCTTACCGCTGACTGCGAAAACCTTGGTGCCCTTGGATTTTTCCGTTCCTATTGCATTGTACCAGTCAAGACCTTTTACGATAATCTGAGGTACATTGGCAAAGGTCTCCACGTTATTAAGCACTGTGGGCCTTCCGAAAAGACCTTTTTCCGTAGCTCTCGGCGGCTTAGGTCTAGGTTCTCCTCTGTTTCCTTCTATGGAGATCATCAGGGCAGAGCCTTCTCCGCATACGAAAGCTCCCGCACCGAGACGGATTTCTATGTCAAATTCAAAGCCTCTTCCCAGAATGTTCTTTCCCAGAATTCCGTATTCCCTTGCCTGCTCTATTGCCGTTCTCAGCCTTTCCACGGCGATAGGGTATTCGGCTCTTATGTATACAAAGCCCTTGTTGGCGCCCACGGCATAGCCTGCTATAATCATGGCTTCAATTACTGAATGTGGGTCCCCCTCCAAAATGGATCGGTCCATAAATGCCCCCGGGTCACCTTCGTCAGCGTTGCAGCAGATGTACTTTTCGCTGCACTCCTGCTTTGCCGCAGCCTCCCACTTGATTCCCGCAGGAAATCCTCCGCCTCCGCGGCCTCTCAGACCTGACTTTTTAATAAGGTCTACGACGTCCTCCGGATCCATCTCCGTAAGAACCATGGAAAGAGCCTCGTATCCGCCAAAGGCTATGTATTCGTCTATGCATTCGGGATTTATGCGGCCGCAGTTTCTGAGCGCCACCCTCTTCTGCTTGGAAAAGAACTCGGCTTCATTCTGTGAAATCAACCTTTCCACCGGATTGCCGCCTTTAATATGGCATTCCCAGATTTCCTCAATGTCCTCAGGCATTACCTGTGTGTACATATAATTGCCCGGCTGAACCAACAAAATAGGGCCCTCCGCACACAGTCCGAAGCAGCCTGTCTTTACGATTGCAACCTTTTCCGCAAGGCCGTCTCTTTCCATAAGCTCATCAAGCTTTTCCAGAAGCTTGCCGGAGCCCGAGGATGAGCAGCCTGTGCTGCCGCAGACCATGATATGAAGCTCCGCGCCTTCGCTTGCTCCTTTTCCCAGCCTCACGCCTATTTTCTTCAGGGTTTCCTCCCGAATTTCTCTTATTTCCGTTATAGTCTTATAATCTCTGATTTTCGCTGCTGCCATTTCCACTATGCCTCCATCTGCTCATACTTGTCGATAATTCTGTCAACATCGGCTTCCGTAAGACGGCCGTAAACCTCGTCGTTTACCGTGATTACAGGCGCCAGTCCGCAGGCCCCTATGCAGCGGCAGGCATCCAGAGAGAACTTGCCGTCCTCAGTACATTCGCCTACCTCAATTGCCAGCCTTTCTTTAAGCTTGTTGAGTATGTCCGCAGAGCCTTTTACATAGCAGGCTGTACCCATGCAGACATTGATTCTGTATTTTCCCTTTTTGGTAAGGGAAAACTGGGAGTAAAAGGTGGCAACGCCGTACACCTTGGCTACGGGCACTCCCAGGCCGTCAGAGATTTTCTTCATCACTTCCTCCGGAAGATAGCCGTATATTCCCTGTGCCTCGTGAAGGACCGGAATAAGGGCACCCGGCATATGCTTATGCTCTTCGATTACCTTTGTCAGCATTTCTTCCATTAAAGCTTGGTTTTCACAACACATAAACTCGTTCTCCTTAACTTGCGATTAATTCTTTATCAGCTGATTAACATATTAACATTTGTATACATAATTCACAAGCAAAAGTGAGAAAAAAATATTGTTTTTTTGGTTTTAGAATTTCCTTTTTCTTTATTATCTATCTGCCATCATTCCGCCAGCTTGCGACCCATTATTACCCCCATAGCAGAGGCCATCATCAGACCTCTGGTCCAGCCGCTGGAATCGCCCAGGCAGTGAAGCCCGGCAACATTTGTATTGAAATCGGTATCCATCTTCACCTTGTTGCTGTAGAACTTGAGCTCCGGTGAATAGAGCAGAGTTTCTGCCGCGGCAAAGCCCGGTACCACATGATCCACAGCCTGAATAAAGTTGATTATGTTTATCATTGCCCGATACGGCATGGCGGCGGTAATGTCACCTGCCACGGCGTCAGGCAGAGTAGGCTTTACATTGGAGCGTGAAAGCTCCTTTTCCCAGGTGCGCTTGCCGTCCAGAATATCGCCGTAGCGCTGCACCAGAATGTGTCCGGCACCAAGCATGTTGGTGACCTCGCCGATTTTCCTCGCGTACTCGATAGGCTGGTTGAAAGGCTCAGTAAAATCGTGGGAGCACAAAATGGCAAGATTGGTATTGCCCGATTTGAGTTCCTTGTATGAATGGCCGTTTACTACCGCAAGGTCGTTGTCGTAATTTTCCTGGCTGACGAAGCCGCCCGGGTTCTGACAGAAAGTTCTCACCTTGTTTCTGAAAGGCTGAGGATAACCAATGAGCTTGGATTCGTAGAGAACATTGTTTACATCCTCCATGATCTCGTTTCTCACCTCTACCCGCACGCCGATGTCAACGGTGCCCGGCGCGTGGGCAATGTCGTACCTTGCGCAGATATTTTCCAGCCACTCGGCGCCGCGGCGACCTGTGGCGATTACCGTGTGGCCTGCCGAAATTTCAATTCTGCCGCTGCCTTGGCTATTGTCGGAGCCGCCGTCGGAAGCGTTTTCCTTTTCTATCACCACGCCTCTGCAGGTGCCATCCTCCAGAATCACATCGCTGCAGTTATAGCCGAAAAGTATTTCCACGCCCTTTTCCTGCAGGAACTTCTCGATGGCAAGATAAATCTCCTGAGCTTTTTCCGTCCCCAGATGGCGTATAGGGCAGTCCACCAGCTTGAGTCCTGCCTGGATAGCCCTCTTTCTTATATCCTTGACCTTTTCCGTCTGACCGATACCTTCAACCTTGGTATCCGCACCGAATTCCAGATATATCTTGTCTGTGTAATCTATCATTTCCCGGGCAAAATCCTCGCCGATAAGATTGGGCAGGTCTCCCCCTACCTCGTAGCTTAAGGAAAGCTTTCCGTCAGAAAATGCTCCCGCTCCGGAAAAGCCGGTGGTAATGCTGCAAGGTCTGCAGTTCACGCATTTTTTTGTGGTATTCTTAGGGCATCTGCGGTTTTCGATGGCGCGGCCCTTTTCTATGATTACGATTTTCTTGCTGCTCCCCTGTCTTATCATTTCCAGCGCAGTAAAGATTCCGGCAGGTCCTGCTCCAACTATAACTACATCACATTTCATATTCCAATCCTCCTAATTCATTTCGTCTTCCAGCATACCATTGACCGCGGCCGATTTCAATGGTAGAATATATGCAAAGATAAGTTAGCCACTCGGCTGACTAATTGAGACGGACAAAAATAGTCATATATCGCAAGAATCGAGGTAATAAAAATGAAAAACAAAAATATTTCCAAGTTTGTATCATCCCTCATTTACATTTTGCTGGGTCTGGCCCTCGTACTGAAGCCCACAATGGTGGAGGATGCTTTCTGCTACCTGCTTGCGGCAGCCGCCATCATCCTGGGTGTCATCAAGCTGATTTCGTATATGGCTACAAAGGTTGAAACCAGAATCGCCGAGGACACCAACGGTTTCGCCATCGGAATAAGCCTTATTCTGCTGGGACTTTTTGTTCTCATGAAGAGTACCATGTTCATCCTGCTGGTTCCGTTCGTGCTGGGATTCATGATCACCTTCAAAGGCATCGAAGGAATGCAGAATGTCCTCAACCTGAAAAAATTCGGCTTTGGCTACCGGAAAGGCGTTATGGCTGTATCTGCCGTCATAACCATCTTCGGTATCGTCGTCATGGTGAACCCCTTCTCAACTATGAAAATACTTCTGGTTATGCTTGGCATCGGCCTCCTCGCCAGCGGCGTTTTCGACCTTGTTGCCGACATAATATTTACAAAAACTCTTAGAAAAGAAGTAAAGGAAACGACGCTTCACCCGTAATGGCGTCTAGCCAAGCTGCGGTTTCATCGTCAACAAGAGGCTTAAGGTTTTCATGCACCATGCTGTGGTAATCCTTAAGCCACTTTTTTTCTTTCTCCGTCAGCATCTCCCCCAGGATTGCCTCTTTCTCCCAAGGGCACCAGGTAATAGGCTCGAATTCCAGCATTCCGTCCTCTCCCCTTACGCAGAGGATTTCGTTTTCAAGTCTGATGCCGTACCGTCCGGTCAGATACAGCCCCGGCTCGTCGCTTGTTATCATTCCTTCTCTTATTATGCTGTCACCGCCCAGAGGGCTGATCTTGTTCGGTCCTTCGTGAACGCTGAGCATATGCCCCACACCGTGACCCGTGCCGTGGTTAAAGTCAAGACCTGCCGCTGCCAGAGGCGCTCTCGCAATGCGGTCAAGCTCCGCTCCTGTGGTTCCTTCCGGAAAGCGTGCCGATGCCAGCGCTATGTGGCTCTTCAGGACCAGAGTGTAGTTTCTCTTCATTTCCATCGTCAGCGACCCCAGCGCAATAGTTCGGGTAATGTCTGTGGTTCCGTCATGGTACTGACCGCCTGAGTCCAGCAGCAGAAAGCCCTCGGGTTTCAAGGTCCCACAGCTTTCCGGCGACGGGTCGTAATGGACGATGGCTCCGTTAGGGCCGTAGGCCGCTATAGTGGAAAAGCTCAGGTCCTTAAATCCCCTCTGCCTCCGTCTTTCTTCCAAAAGGCAGTCTGCCGCATCGACCTCCGTAAGACTTTTGCCCTGCTTCAAAGCTTTTTTCAGACGATAAATAAACTGCGTCACCGCCGCGCCGTCTCTTCTGTGGGCCTCCTTGGTACAGCTGATTTCCGTGTAATTTTTTATAGCTTTCATAAGCTCTGCCGGATCATCACCGTCAACAACCTCCACACATTTTGGAAGACATTTCACCATGGCATAGCTGACCCTTTCCGAAGAAAGCAAAAGCTTCCCTTCCGGCAGAGTCTTCAAATCCTCAAATATCTGAAAATATGGCAAAATCTCCGTCGTCTCCGGCAGCTTCTCTGCGGCTCTGCTGCCCTTAAAGCTCTCATCAAGCACATACAGCCTTTCACCCTCAGGTTCGATGAGCAGGAAAGCAAAGAACACCGGAGTGTGGTCCACATCGCCGCCTCTGAGATTATACAACCAGGCGATTTCTTCAAGGCAGGTAATCAGGTGCATGTCCACCCCCTTCTTCTCCATCGCAAGTCGGAGGCGCTGAAGCTTTGATGCTGCCCCTTCTCCCGTTACGGAAAGGGGTATATCGTATATAGGCGATGGTTGTATGGGCGGTCTGCCGTCCTCCGTCCATTTCTCCCATATTCTGCCCGCCAGATCCTCATTCCAGCGTATTGTAAAGCGTTCCTCATATTCCCGTGCCTGCCTGAAGCTTACCACTCTGCCGTCAAAGCCGATGCAGCTTCCCTTGGGCAGATGTCCTTTCAGATATTCCTCCATGGTCGGAACCTTCGGCTCCCTTTCCTTCATAAGCTCTATACCGCTTCCCTTGAGCTCAGCCTCTGCCTGAAGAAAATATCTGCCGTCAGTCCACAGTCCTGCCCGGTCAGCGGTTACAAGCAGGGTTCCGGCCGAACCCGTAAAGCCGGAAAAAAACTCCCTGCACTTAAAATATTCGTTCACATACTCAGACCCGTGGAAGTCCGTTGTCGGTATTATATATGCGTCAATGCCCTCCGCCTTCAGCTCACGACGAAGTGCTATAAGCTGCTGTCTCATAAATCGCGCCTCCCATTGCTTTTATCGGTGCTTTTGCTTTTCTCATTTTACCATGTCCTTCGCCCTTCTGCAACGTCCATAGGATGACGCCCCCTAATACCCTTAGTA
>JAEDNK010000073.1 GCA_016302545.1 Bacillota bacterium | reverse complement strand
CTTTTTTCCCTCTCGGGTCCCCTTTCTGTTTTATGCTCTTATTGTACAAAAAAAGGAAATGCTCTGCCATAAAGCCAAGCCATTTCCCGTCGGTGACCACTGATGCATCGGTGCCCTCATAGACAAGTCTGTTTTTTGTTCTTATGAACTGAGAAGCGTATTTCCTTACGGCCTGTCTTATAATATCGTCAATACTACAAGCTCTGAACACGTAGTCGCTGCCTCCGTCGAGGCGCAGATAGCAAAGCACCATTTCCACATACTGCTCTATCTTAAACAGCTCATCGGATATCTCCCTCATGGCAGGACTGTCAGGCTCAGTCTGCAGTATAAGCCGCATAGCTGCAATGGGAGTCTTTATCTGATGTGCCCATATGGTGTAATATTCCGTCATTTCCTCGTAGTTGCGGCTGTTCTCAAAGGTAAGGCGCATCCTATCGTCAAAGGAGGCTTTGATTATGCGCGTATAGTCTTCCTCCAGCAGGTCTGCCGGCTCCGGCAGATTGTCCATTGTTTCCGTAATTTCCTTTTCCACATAACTGAGCAGCTCGTGCTTCCGGCAGTAGTGCGAAAAGTCCCACGCTACCAGCAGGCCTCCCAAGAAAATGCATACCACAAGTCCGTAAATCACCGGCCTTATATCCGCATCAAAAATCAGCATTACGGCAAGCATGGATACTGAAAATACCGCAAACAGAATCAGACTTTTGATATGGGTTTTCATGTATTTTACAAGCATATGTAGCCCATGCCCTTTCTGGTGGTTATGAACTCATCAAGACCCGCCGCTTCCAGCTTCTTTCTCAGCCTGGTAACATTGACCGTGAGAGTATTTTCGTCCACAAAGCTGTCGGTAGCCCAGAGCCTTTCCATGAGAGTCTCCCTGCTGACCACCTTGCCCTTGTTTTCAAGAAGTGTAAGAAGAATCCGATACTCATTTTTAGAAAGTTCTATGTTTTGCCCATCGAAGGTAAGGCATGTATCCTGAGTGCTCAGCATAGCTCCCCTGTGCTCGATGATTCCCGTCTGTCCTGCAAAATCGTAGGTTCTTCTAAGAACAGCCTGTACCTTGGCCGTCAGCACATTAAGGTCGAAGGGTTTTGCAATGAAATCATCGCCGCCCATATTCATTGCCATGACTATGTTCATGTTGTCCGAGGCTGAGGAGATGAAGACTATGGGCACCTTAGACACACGTCGTATCTCGCTGCACCAGTGATAGCCGTTAAAAAAAGGCAGAGAAATATCCAGAAGGACGAGCTGCGGATTAAAATCCGCAAACTCCTCCATAATGTTTCTGAAATCCTCTGCACAGCGGGCGTTAAAGCCCCATGCCTCGATATGCTTTTTCACAGCTCTCGCTATGGTTCTGTCATCCTCGACAATTAAAATTTTGTACATATTTCCATAGGTCCGCAGACTTATTCTGCATTTTTAACTATTCTGTTATAGATGGTATCCAGCACTTTCTCCAGATACAGGTTAAGCTTAAGAGAATACTGCTCCTCGGCAAACTGCTCCAGATCCATTCCTGCAGCTTCCTCAAAGGTCTTGGCGTCGGTGTATCCATAGCTTGCCATGATGCTGTCAAGCTGCTCCTGATAATCCTCCTTGGATACTGAAACACCCTCCTGCTTAGCTGCTGCATATACGGTCATCTCCGTCATAACCATGCTTTCGGCATACAGTCTCATCTGCTCCTCGTATTCCGCCTCATCATATTTGAAATACTGGTCCAGAAACTCCTCCCACTCAAGGCCCTGCTGCTCTGCCAGCTGCTTATAGCGTGTATTGAACATTTCCACCTTGGCGTCTACTTCCTCTGTAATGACTTCCGTAACCTCTGCTTCAGCTACAATCTGATTCCAAAGCTTTGTCTTGATGTCGTAAAGCTGATTTTCGGTTTCCTCTTCCTCAAGCTGCTTAGCAATGCTCTTTCTGTAGTCCGCCACATTCTTTTCGTCACTGTGTTCCTTAACGAAGTCATCTGTAAGCTCGGCAGGGATGTCCACAAGTTTGGCGTTTACAGTAACTACGAAGGTAACGTCTTTACCTGACAGGTCCTCATTAACGGTATACGGATCAGGGAACTTAAGATTGAGAGTCACAGGTTCACCTATGGTTGCACCGTACATGCCTTCCTGGAATCCGTCAATCATGCTTGCCTGTCCCAGTACCATCTCCTGATTGTCAGCATTCATGCCATCTGTAGTAGAACCATCTGCAAGAGTGCCTTTGTAGGAATATCTGATTTTATCGCCTTTCTCTACAACGCCTTCGGTCTCCTCCACCGTCGTAGGGTACTGGGCCAGAACTTCGTCTATTGCCGCATCGATTTCCTCGTCTGTGATGGTGACATCAGGCTTTTCGGTTGTATAGCTGTCATAATCAGGCAGCGTCACATATTCAGTCAAATCATACTGCGAGTAAGGCATTTCAATGTTACCGCCTCCGCAGCCTGTCATAAATACAAGTCCCAGACAAAGGGCTGAAACCAGCAAAGCAGATATTATTTTTTTCATTTTCATTTTCCCCTTTATTTTTATATTTTTTCAAGCTGTTTTTTAGCTTTGTTTTTCTTTTTCTTATCCGTGCTTACCACTATGTAAACCAGCATAAGCACAGTGGCAAGATAAGGAATGGTTGAAGTTATATCCGCAGGAACTCCCACGTTCTGAAGCCTCAGCCCCAGGGCCTGCAGGAAACCGAAGAGCAGCGCTGCAAGGAAAACCTTAGGCGGGTTCGCCATTCCGAATATTACGCAGGCAAAGGCGATAAAGCCTCTGCTGTTGCTCATTCCCTCGGAAAACATGGTCAGATACCCCAGTGAAAGATGGGCTCCTGCAAAGCCGCAGAAAACTCCGCAGAGTATGCTGGCGATGAACTTCATCTTATGTGCGCTGATTCCCGCCGTTTCCAGAGACTCCGGATGCTCTCCCGAAGCTCTGAGCCAGAATCCGTAAGGAGTTCTGTACAGGAAGAGCCATGTGAGAAATACTAAAATCCACGTTATATACACAAATATTGAGTTGTCGTTAAGGAGCGGTCCCAGCACCGGAATGTGGTCCAGAAAGTCCACATGCACTGTAGGCAAGGACACGATGCCTGCGTCGGAAAAGGTTCCCTTCACACCGAAAATGGAGCGGAGCAGATATACGGTCAGTCCGGCGGCGAAGGTGTTCAGCGCCATACCGATGATAAACTCGTCGCTTCTCAGCTTAACCACGAATACCGCAAAGAATATTCCTATGAGTATTCCTGCAAGCACCGCCATGAGAACTCCCATTGCTGCCGACGAGCAGGCAAAGCTGAATGCCACCGCCACAAAGGCTCCCACCAGAATCATACCGTCCATACCTATATTCATTATTCCCGCCTGCTCCGTGAGAAGTCCCCCCATTGCTGCGAGAATTACCGGAGTTGCTGTACGCAGTGTATTCTGCAAAAGTCCTATGTTAAAAACTTCTGATAACTGACTCATTGCCTTGCCTCCTCTCTTAAACGGGCTCTTACCTTCCTGCGGGTCTGCCTTTCCTGAATAGCTTTGGAAATACCGCCCTCTGCCGCCATGAGGAAGATGATTATGGAGAATATTATCTCCGAAAGCTCACCTGAAATTCCTATGGACAGCTCCATGGCATTAGCCCCTATATCTATTACCGCAAAGAAGAAGCTCATAAGTATTATTCCCAGCGGGCTGTAGTTCATTATCATGGCTACCAGCATACCGTCAAAATAAAACTCATTTGAAATGGACGGCAGAAATCTCTGCTGATATCCGAAAACCTCAAACATTCCCACCAGTCCGCAGATTACTCCGGAAGCAACCATGGCACCGATCATTATCTTGTCTTTGCTAAGTCCGGAAAAAAAGGCGAAACGCTCATTTTCCCCGGTAATTTTCATTTCAAGCCCCACGCTTGTCTTTTTCATAACATACCAGCACAGAAAAGCGATTACCGCGCTGTATACAATGGCTGTGCTCAGGTTAGAGCGAGCGATTACCTGTTCAAACATAAAATCCTTTGGCACTGCGTCTGTCCCCGCCATAACGCCTCTGTCATGGGTCCTGAGGGGACCGCTGCTGTTGGTCAGATATGTACACAGATATATTGCCACCGAGTTGAGCATGATGGTGGTTATAACCTCGCTCACATTGAGTTTTACCTTCAGCACCGCCGGTATCCATGCGTAGATACCGCCTGCAACAGCTGCCGAAATAAATGCCAGAGGCACTGCTATAAACGGCGATACGCCTTGAAGGTACACAGCTGTCATTGTGGCTGCAAGGCCTCCTAAGAAAAGCTGTCCCTCTCCGCCTACATTGAACATTCCTGCCTGTGAGCCCACAGCCATTGCAAGGCCTGTAAGGCATAGTGTCAGCATCTTTGCCATTGTGTTTCCGAACACACGTGAAGATCCGAAGGCTCCCTTAAGCATGGCGGCATATCCTTCGATAGGATTGTATCCCGTCACTATCATAAGCACCGCACCGATTAGCAGAGCGGCAAATACGCTGAGAAAAAGAGATATGAGATATGACTTTTTCTCCAGGAGGGTTTCTTTAATCTTAGTTATCACGGCTTTCTCCCTCCTCTCCTCTGTGGCCTGTCATGTAGTAGCTTATTTCCATCTTGTCGATTTCTCCGGACTTGAATTCTCCCGTGACCTTGCCTTCAAACATGGTTATAATCCGGTCGCTGAGTCTGAAAATCTCGTCAAGATCCGCGCTTACCAAAAGCACTGCACAGCCCTGATTTCGCTTGTCTGTTATCTGCCTGTGAATAAATTCTATGGCGCCGATATCCACGCCTCTGGTAGGCTGGGCAATTATCAGTACGGGAGTGTCAAAGGAAAACTCTCTGGCTACTACCACCTTCTGCATATTTCCTCCGGAAAGGTCTCCTGCTCTGGTGTTTATGCCTCCGCCTCTCAAATCGAACTTTTCTGCAAGCTCACGAGCATATCTGGCAATGGACGACTGCTTCAGGTGCAGCTTATACTTAGAAAATGCGGGAAGCTTCTCCTTACCGATAATCAGGTTGTCGGTAATAGTGGACTGAAGGGACACTCCCGTGGCGACTCTATCCTCAGGTATGTGAGCAGAACCAAGCTTTCTTATCTGTCCCGGGTTCATTCCATCTGCTTTGGTGCCGCATATATAAAAGCTACCCCTTTGCAGCGGCCGCATTCCCGTCAGGGCCTCCACAAGCTCGCTCTGTCCGTTTCCTTCGATTGCCGCTATACCCAGCACCTCTCCTGCCTTTACTTCAAGAGATACGCCGTTTACAGCCAGAAGTCCTCTGTTATCGGCAACGTAGATATCGTCAGCCTTTATCATGACTTCCCCCGGCTCTCCTGTTCTTTCTATATGGTCAAAAAGTACTTCTCTTCCCACCATCATGGAGGCGAGAATACGCTCGTTTACATTCTTCGTCTCTTCAACTCCCACCAGTTTGCCGCGGCGCATTACCGCCACCCTGTCGGAGATGCTCATTACCTCGTAAAGCTTATGGGTGATGATGATGACCGTCATCTGCTTTTCCTTTACGATTTTTCTTATAACCGTGAACAATTCCTCTGTTTCCTGCGGCGTAAGCACTGCCGTAGGCTCGTCCAAAATGAGGATGTCCGCGCCGCGATAAAGTGTTTTGAGTATTTCCACTCGCTGCTGCAGACCAACGCTTATTTCTCCCACCTTGGCTTCCGGCTCCACCTCAAGACCGTATTCTTTCACCAGCCTTTCCGTTTCGCGGTTTGCTCCTTTAAGGTCATACAATACGCCCAGCTTGCGGGGTTCTTTGCTCATTACTATGTTTTGAGCCACCGTAAAGGACGGTACCAGCATGAAATGCTGATGCACCATTCCTACGCCCATGCTTATGGCTTCTTTAGGGTTGAATTTTTCAATCCTTCTGCCATTTATGTATACAGCTCCGTCCGTAGGCTCATGAATACCGTAAAGGATATTCATAAGGGTACTCTTTCCTGCCCCGTTCTCGCCGACCAGCGCAAAAACCTCTCCCTTTTTTATGTCAAAGGAAACCCTGTCGTTTGCCAGAACCCCGGGAAACTGCATAGAAACATTTTCAAATCTTACTATTGAATCCTGCAATGTCTATTCCCTCCCATTGCTTTATAAAAAAGGCGTAGCGCATATCACGCTACGCCTCGTAAGCGAATTGGTTATTTAATCTTAAGTCGGCTTACTCTCTTGTAGTCTTTACTTCGATTTCCCCTGCGATAATCTTCTGAGCCAATTCATCTGCTTCCTTCTTAAGCTCGTCGCTTACCTGCTGAGTTGAATTTTCATCGCCGTAAGCAATTGCTATATATCCTGTAGCCATGTCGGCAACCCAGTTTCTGCCGCCTTCAAAGCTTTCTTCTTCGATATATTTTTTAATAGCATCATAGATAGAGTTTCCTACCTGCTTAACCATGGAGCCGATGATTACGTCATCAAACTCAGGAGCGGAAATCTTCTGGTCCATATCAACGCCGAATGCATAGAAGCCGCCTTCCTTAGCTGCTTCGAAAACACCGTTTCCGGAGTTTCCTGCAACCTGGAAGATAACATCTGCGCCTTTGTCGTGAAGCGCCTGAGCGCATTCCTTACCGCCTGCCGGATCTTCAAATCCGTTATCTCCCGGCACATAGTTCTTTACAAACTTGATATCAGGGTTTGCATACTCAGCACCCTGTTCATAGCCTACAAAGAAATCGTTGATTGTAGCATTGTCCTGTCCGCCTACTGCGCCCACAACGCCTGTTGTAGACATTTTTGCTGCAATGTAGCCTGCAAGGAACGCTCCTTCGTTCTGTGCGTATGTGATACACAGTACGTTAGGAAGATTTTCAAGTCCGTCAGCCACGTTGTCTACCCAGATAAACTTAGTATCCGGATATTCAGCTGCAACATCTGTAATCTCCCAGAATTCCCAGCCCACAGGAACTACGATATCTGCTTCATCCGCAGCATTCATCATCTGCTGCTTGTGGTTCTCATTTTTACATTCGATATACTTTACATCTACCCCCAGGTCTGCCTTAAGTCTCTCTGCACCTTCCCTTGCCGAGTCGTTAAATGACTTGTCGCCAAAGCCTGTAGGCACTACTACGCAAACTTTTAATCCTTCCCCTTCAGTGCCGTCTTCGTTACCGCATCCAACCAGTGCAAACATGGAAAGGATGAGAGCCAGCACTAACAAAAGTGAAATGCTTTTTTTCATGATTTTCCTCCGTACTTAAAGTAAAGAATAATTTCATACTTTATAAGTATACCACTTTTAAAAGCTTTTTGCAAGTTTTTTATGCTCTCATGGCTTCTTCCACCGCCACAGCCACCGCTACAGTGGC
>JAEDNK010000072.1 GCA_016302545.1 Bacillota bacterium | reverse complement strand
CGGCATACAGTTATCAGCATCCGTTTATACCATTTGCAAGCCTGCCGGGCATGGCACAGCGCACGATTACTTTGAACAGCTTTTCTAAGGATTTCGTAATGACAGGCTGGCGTGTCGGCTGTATCGTGGCTCCGGAACCGATTATACAGGTCATACAGCAGATCAACGAAAACGTGGTTTTTACTGCACCGTCCGTGTCCCAGAGGGCAGCCCTTTACGCATTGCAGCATCGGGAAGAAGTGCAGCCGCAGCTAATTGAAGTCTTTCGGGACAGAATGTTCTTTGCGGCGGAGTGTATAAACCGCATACCGAAGATGCATGTCCTTTATCCGCCAAAAGGGAGCTTTTATTTATTTATCAATATAAAAGATACCAACCTGACCTCTGAAGAAGCTGCTGCCCGCATTTTGCAGGAGGCACATGTACTGATGCTGCCGGGCAACGCATTTGGAGCCTGCGGCGAAGGATATCTGCGCATTGCATGTACCGTTGACAAATCGGTAATCGAAGAAGCATTTGCCCGAATCGGACGCATGGAACTGTTTAGAGAATAGATGAGATAAAGGCGGAATTTGAAGAAGCCAAAAGCTGCTTTCGGGTTGGTGCCTTCAAGCAGCTTTTTCAATAATAGCAACAATTTTTATTCTATTTCATGCTTCCCGTCTTTTCAAACTTAGTGTGCCATGACAGTGCTTCCTCCAGAAGGTGAGGTGTCTGGCAAGGCATCTCTTCGCAGGCCCTGTTAAAGTAGTCCATGAGCTTTTCTCTGTAGTCAGGGTGAGCGCAGTTTTCAATGATCTTAACAGCTCTTTCCTTAGGAGAAAGACCTCTTAAATCAGCATATCCCTGTTCCGTTACGATTACCATAACTTCATGCTCGGTGTGGTCTACGTGAGGGCACATAGGCACGATGGAGGAGATGGCTCCGTCCTTGGCAATGGATGATGTAGTGAAGATTACCAGTGATGCGGAACGGGAAAAGTCACCGGAACCGCCGATGCCGTTCATCATTTTTTTGCCCTGTACATGGGTTGAGTTAACATTTCCGTAAATGTCCACCTCAAGAGCCGTATTCATTGCAATTAAGCCAAGCCGGTGAGATACTTCGATGGAATTGGAAATTTCCTGGGGACGGAATATTATGTGCTCCTTATAAAAGTCGATGTCCCTGAAGAATGCTTCCTGAGCTTCCGGAGAAGGTGCGAGAGCAGTACAGGATGCGACGCTGGCTTTTCCACATTTCACAAGATCCAGCATGGAATCCTGAATAACCTCGGTGTAACAGGTGAGATTTTCGAAGTCTGAGTCGCGTAGACCGTATAACACCGCATTGGCAACAGAGCCTACACCTGACTGGATTGGAAGCAGGGACTTACCCATGCGGCCTGAAGCCACTTCGTTTTCAAGGAACTTTATGATGTTCTGTCCGATTTTCTTCGAATCTTCCGAGATGGCTGCGAGAGGTCTGGTAAGGTCGCTCTTGTCGGAAATAACGATCGCTTTTATCTTATCCCAGCCGCATTCTATATAAGGAGTGCCGATGCGGTCTCCCGGATGGGTCAGGGGAACAGGTTTTCTCAAAGGCGGCTTTTCCTGCATATAGATATCCGCCATACCTTCCAGAGCCAGAGGCTTAGCCATTGCAATTTCAACTATAACAGTGTCGGCGTCTGCAACAAATGTCGGTGTATTTCCCACGGAAGTTGTAGGAATCAGATTACCCTCCTCTGTAATTGCCAGCGCTTCTACCAAAGCAACATCGGTTTTCTTTACATGCCCGCCTGATATAAACTCAGGTGAACGACCCAGGTGCATATCCATATAATCGACAGCGCCTGCGTTGATGGATTTTCTCAGAGAAGAATTAGTCTGATATGGGATTCTCTTTCCGATAACACCGGCTTCGGTCAATTCAGTATCTACTTCAGGGCCTACGGAAGCTCCGGAGTAAAGGTCGATTTTAACCTCTCTGCCGGACTTTGCCTGCTCTGCAAGGGCGTGGGTGACTACCTTAGGATAGCCTGCATTGGTAAAACCGCTTATACCTACAGCCATTCCGTCCTTTATCAGCAAAGCGGCGCTGTCGGCATCAGTAATCAGTGATTCCGCCTTCGTATTTCGTAATCTTTCTTTTAACTGCGGATCTATAGCCATAATTAAATCCTCCTTTTAATATAACATGCGATTTTGCAAGGGTGCTTTGCCACCATTATATCCGTTTGAGAAAGAACCCGCAAGGACGAACATTGCATTCTTTTTGCACATGATGCCAAAGAATGTATTTAGATTTTACTTGCTTATCATTATGACGGAAAGTATAATTGAAGAAAGGAGGGTATAACCTATGCGAAAAACAAAGATAGTATGTACGCTGGGGCCGGCATCTGCCAGTGCAGAGGTAATGGAAAAAATGCTTAAGGCAGGGATGAACGTGGCGAGACTGAACTTTTCCCACGGAGACCATGAGGGACATGGAAAAACCATAGACACTTTCAGAAAGGTAAGAGATTCCCTGTGCATACCTGCCGCAGTGATGCTGGATACAAAGGGACCTGAGATAAGGACGGGAAATTTCGAAGGGGGAAAGGCAGAGCTTGAAGATGGACAGATATTTACCCTTACAACAGAGCATGTTAATGGAAACAGCAGCATTTCGGCTGTAACATATAAGGAACTGCCGCGAGAGCTTAAAACAGGTGATTACGTACTCATAGATGACGGTAAAATTAGGCTTCAGGTTATTGAAACCACCGATACAGAGGTGAAGTGCAAGGTTAAGCATGGCGGCACGGTCAGCAATCACAAGGGCATAAACATTCCAAATGTGGCACTTAAGATGGAATACCTCAGTGAAAAGGACAAAGAAGACCTCATCTTCGGAATAGAAAAAGATGTGGATTATGTGGCGGCGTCCTTTGTGAGAAAGGCAGAGGACGTGGGACTTCTCAGAGGCTTTCTCGACGCTCACGGAGGAAAGGATATCAAAATAATTTCCAAAATAGAAAATCTGGAGGGAATCGAGAATTTCGAGGAAATACTGGAGCTTTCCGACGGAATAATGGTAGCCAGAGGCGATATGGGAGTCGAGGTGGATTTCGAGAGACTTCCGGGAATACAGAAGCGTTTCATCAAGCGCTGCCAGCAGAGCGGTAAAATCGTAATAACCGCGACTCAGATGCTGGAATCCATGATAACAAATCCTGTGCCTACCAGAGCCGAAATCACCGACGTGGCAAACGCTGTATTTGACGGCACCTCTGCGGTGATGCTTTCGGGAGAAAGCGCCATGGGCCAGTATCCTGCCGAGGCGGTTGCTGCTATGGCTAAGATAGCAAGACAGGCTGAACAGGACGACCCGAGGTTCGTACCGGGAAACAATATATGGCATGAAATGGATGCGGATGATACTACCAACGCTGTTGGTCATGCGGCCTGCACACTGGCAAAGGACATCAAGGCTGAAGCAATAATAGCCATTACCAAGACTGGATACACTGCAACCAGAATGAGCAAGTTCAGACCGATCACCAGAATTATTGCGGCAACACCTGAGCGCAAGACCTATCACCAGTCGGCCCTTCAGTGGGGTGTTGCGCCTATTTTCGTGGAAAACCTGAGGGACCTTGAAGTTCTCATCGCAAGGTGTCTTGAAGAAAGTAAGAACGAAGGTCTGCTGAAGCCGGGAGATAAAGTTGTAATCAGCGCGGGACTGCCCCTGGATATACCGGGCAATACCAACATGGTAAGAGTGGAGACTGTGAGATAAAATATGTAATATAAAAGCCCGGGGCACTAAATCGCTTTGGGCTTTGTTTGTAAGTATGAGTTTATGCTTCGCTTTCTGCTAGTTCCTTTTGCTCGTCATCTTCTATGTTCTCGTAGGCATTCAGAATCGCATCTTTGATTCTGTTTCTCGTTTCTGAGAGCAAAGGATGAGCTATGTCGCGAAAGTCGCCGTCGCTCATTTTTCTGCTGGGCATTGCAATGAATAAACCGTTTCGTCCTTCGATTACTTTTATGTCGTGTACTACGAATTCGTCGTCAAAGGTAACGGAAGCGATTGCCTTCATTTTTCCTTCTTCGCCAACTTTTCTGATTCTCACATCAGTAATATTCATTTCTTGTCCTATCCACCTTTCTCGCATATTTCCATATGCTCGAAAGTATTATAGCACATTGTTAAAAAAATTACAACTATTACAACTTTTTAAAAAATTTCTTAAATGTCATTCCACTTTTTCCTGAGTTTATGGTATACTATATCTTGAACTATGAGTTACAGCGGAGGCAACTGCAAAATGATTGATTTAAGTCAATATAAAAATATACACTGCATTGGCATAGGAGGCATAGGACTGTCTGCCATTGCAGAAATTTTGCTGTCAAGAGGGTACAGTGTTTCCGGTTCCGATATGAAGGAGTCGGATATAACTTCAAAGCTGGCAGGTAATGGTGCCAGAATATTTATAGGCCATAGAGCGGAAAATGTAGATAACGCCGATTTAGTAGTATATTCGGCAGCGGTGGGAAAGGACAATCCGGAAATCGTCAGGGCGGCCGAAAGAGGCATTGAGACTGTAACGAGGGCGCAGATGCTGGGCGTTCTTATGGACGAATACGAAAACAGTATAGCCATATCCGGAACCCACGGCAAGACTACAACCACCTCTATGGTTTCTTTAATTTTAGAAAGAGCAAAGCTGGAGCCTACCATTCTGGTGGGAGGCAATCTGGCAGAAATCGGCGGCAATGTAAAGGTGGGACACAGCAAGTATTTCGTTACCGAGGCCTGTGAGTACATGGACAGCTTTCTCAGCCTCAGACCTAAGATAGAAATTATACTGAATATCGACTCGGATCATCTTGATTATTTCAAGGATATAGACCATATCGTCAGCTCCTTCGACAAATTTGCGTCCCTGGTGCCTGAGTCGGGCATAATAATAGCCTACGACGCCAATCCTTTCGTAAATAAGGTTATCAGAGGCCACGGCAATGTGGTGACCTTCGGACTTAACGAAAACTGCGACTATTGGGTGTCGGACATTCTTTTCAACGAAAACGGAATGCCTTCCTTTAAGGTAAATCACGAGGGACAGACCCTGACCACAGTGCAGCTGGCAGTGCCGGGAGAGCATAACATACTCAATGCTCTGGCGGCCTTTACCTGCAGCCATACCTTGGGCGTTGATGCGGAAACCATAAGGGAAACCCTGGAGGAATACAGAGGCACACAGAGGCGATTTGATATAGTGGGTATCACTTCGGAGGGAGTTAAAATCGTAGATGACTATGCACACCATCCCACGGAGATAAAGGCGACGCTGGACGCTTCACAGAACGTGCCCCATAACAGCCTGTGGTGTATTTTCCAGCCTCACACCTACACCAGAACCATGGCGCTCTTCGATGAATTCGCCGAGGCCTTCAACAAGGCAGATAAGCTCATCCTTGCGGAAATTTATGCGGCCAGAGAGAAGAATATATATAAGATTTCTTCGGCACAGCTGGCGGAGAAAATCAGAGAAACACATCCGGGCAAGGAAGTGCTCTTTATGGAGGATTTCAGGGAAATTGCGGATTATGTCAGCGAAAAGGCACATAAGGGTGATATGGTCATCACTATGGGAGCGGGAGACATCTATAAGGTAGGCGAAATGCTCCTCGAAATGTAGGAGCTCGGCCGACTTTGTCTGCCACTTTTCATTGCAAGGCAGGAGGAAAGATATGACTTTGGAAGAATACAGAAAGACCGAGGAAAAGCGGCTTGAAATCAATATAAAACACATGGAAAAAGGTGTGCGCTTTGCCGATATAAACACTGCATATATAGATGAAAGTGTGACCATCGGTGAAGGTACTTTCATAGGCCCATGCGTAACTCTGGAAGGAAACACGCAAATCGGCACGGACTGTGTGATACTGCAAAACACCAGAATCGTTGATTCTGTCATCGCAGACCGTGTGGAGATTCAGAGCTCTGTAATCGTGGAAAGCTCTGTAGGAGAGGGAACCAAGGTGGGACCTTTTGCCTACATGAGACCGGGAAGCAGAGTAGGAAAAAACTGCAAGGTGGGAGATTTTGTGGAAATCAAGAACTCCACCTTCGGAGACGGTTCAAAAGCGTCGCATCTGACATATATAGGGGATTCAGATGTGGGATGTGATGTTAATTTAGGCTGCGGCGTAGTATTCGTAAACTACGACGGGACCAATAAATATCGCTCAACCGTAGGCGACGGAGCCTTCATAGGCTGCAACAGCAATCTGGTTTCGCCTGTTACGGTGGGCGAAGGCGCCTATGTGGCAGCAGGAAGCACAGTCACGGAGGATGTAGAGGGTGACGCTCTTTACATCGCTCGGGCAAGGGGAGTGAAGAAACAGGGCTGGGTTTCAGCAAAAGGGATTTTGAAGAAAAAGAGAAAATAACTGTCAAATTACACCAAAAGAAAGACGAGGTAAGAAAAAGTGAGAAGCGGAGTATTTGCTGACTACAAAATCTTTACAGGAAATTCACACACTGCCTTAGCGGAGGAAATCGCAGGAATTATGGGAAAGCCTCTGGGCAAGGCTACCGTTACTAAATTCAGCGACGGTGAAATTTCCGTAAATATCTGGGAAACCGTAAGAGGACTTGATGTGTATATCATTCAGTCAACCTGCAGTCCGGTAAATGACAACCTTATGGAACTGCTCATCATGATTGATGCTATGAAGAGAGCATCTGCAGGCAGAATCAACGCGGTAATCCCATACTACGGCTATGCCCGTCAGGACAGAAAAGCCAAGGCCAGAGACCCGATTACAGCCAAGCTGGTGGCAGACCTTATTATGGCTGCCGGTGCAGACAGAGTGCTGACTATGGACCTTCACGCAAACCAGATTCAGGGATACTTCGACATTCCTGTGGACCATCTGCTGGGTATGCCTATTTTGGCTAAGTATTTCAAGGAAAAGCAGATGGACGACCTTGTAATCGTTTCACCTGACCACGGTAGCGTAACCAGAGCCAGAAACCTGGCTCAGTACCTCAACTGCCCGATCGCAATCATCGATAAGAGAAGACCTGAACCTAACAAGAGTGAAATCATGAACATCATCGGTAATATCGAAGGCAAGAACTGCATCATCATCGACGACATGATTGACACCGCAGGCACAATCTGCAACGCTGCAAACGCCATAAAGAATCTGGGCGCAAAGGCTGTATTTGCAGGTGCAACTCATGCTGTGCTGTCAGGTCCGGCCATTGAAAGAATCAAGGATTCCGCTATTGAGGAAATGGTTTTACTGAACACAGTACCGCTTCCGGAAGAAAAGAAGCTGGACAAGATGACTTTCCTGTCCGTAGCACCGCTCTTCGCAGAGGCAATGACAAGAGTATTCACCAACGGCTCCATCAGTGTGTTATTTGATTAGTT
>JAEDNK010000071.1 GCA_016302545.1 Bacillota bacterium | reverse complement strand
TCCTGTCTCTGGGCGGAATCGGCTGTATTTCAACTGTTTCAAATATTATTCCTGCACGGTTCAGCCGAATGATACATCATTATCTGGAAGGACGTGTTCGATTGGCGGGAGCTGAACAAGTTGCGTTGAAACCGCTGATTGATGCTGTTTTCAGCGAGGTTAACCCAATTCCAATCAAGGCCGCTCTCTACATGATGGGTATGTGCAATCTGGAATACAGGCTGCCCCTGTGTCCTCCGTCAAATAAGACTCAGTACCGGCTATACGATGAACTCAGTGAGTACGGACTGCTGCCGCTATAGAAAAGGACCCGGGCAGGGTCCTTTCTTTTTACATTATGCATTTGAGGCAAGAAAATTGTCGTGACTTTTGATAAGCTTTTTTGTAAATTCACGAGCCTGTTCATCGGTCAGTGTCATTCCCAACGCCTTGCATCTCTCAGATATCTCAATCCACTCAACGCTTCCGACCTTTTTATTGACCGTAAATACAATATCCGGTGTGAAACTACTGAGATGCTTGCCATTCATACTGTTTCCATAGTCGTTCAGACAATCAAGCTCAATATACCAACTATCTGCCGCTGCATCATTAACAAGTTTGCCATAGTTACTTGTCCCAAGTTCTATGAAATCCCCGTCACCCATAAAATATGACCAGTTATTGTCATCCGGTTCTCCCACATAAAACCAGCCGAATTCATTCGGTTCACTGAGTTTATCAAAATATGGCTCTGAAATCCAGTATTTTTTTCCCGAAGAATCCATGCTTATTGCCGCAATAACGTAAAGTTCTTCGTCATGAATATTTGACCGCACATAAACGACCCTTTCGTACGACGATTCTCCTTTGTTATATTTGTAATCCGCTACAATGTCATAAGGTTTTGTTATTCCCAACTGCCCTGTCAACGTTTTTTCGAGGGCTGCATTACTTGACCTCTCGTACCATACGTTCACATACAATGCCCAGTATAGTACCACCGCCGACAAAGCAATCAGCAAAAGATTTATTATTATTTTCTGTCCGCGTGAAAGACTGATACACTGGTGCTTTCCTTTTCCTAATTTCATATCACTCACACCCCGCTTTCTCAAACAAAAATGAAAGGTCAATGCATCCCGTCGCCTCTTGCCCGAAAATGCTGTAATCAATGTAAATACAGTCCTGTGACAAATCAGGCATAGACATAATCACATATCTTTCTCTAGCAGAAAATATTAGGCTGTTTCCGTCTTTCGTCTGTTTTGCATAAGGGTTTCCGTTTTTATCGAGAAATGTTTTTTCGTCAAGGTATTTGTAAAACTCCTCGCCTGCATCACCCTTATGCTCATAAAAAATCGTTAGAATGTAACTGTCGCCCGCATATTCCTGGCAGTAAACATCAGTAAAACTTATAGAATAATCATTCAGAAAAAGGGTTTCATCACACTCTACATGATATTTCAGTTTTCCTATTCCCGCCGCTTCATCTCTCGCTTCTTCGTATCGCTGTGCCAGAGTCGGTCCAATAGACCGCAATCCAAACACAACAGCCGCAGCCACGGTAAAAAACATTATAATACTGGTGTATATCCATATTAATCCAACCCATTGATTATGAATTTTATTGAGTTGCTTACCCAGTTCTTTTGGATTACCCATTCTGCGAACCGCCTCATCCTCAGCGTCTTCCGCACTCATTCCTTTTTCCTGAAGCCATTGACTTCTCTCATAAATATGATCTTCAAGTTCTGCCTTGATTTCCGGCTGGTCATAGCCAAATTTGACTTCATTCAGAACCTGCACAAGAAATTTTTCCTTTTTACCTTCCATAATATTTTAAACCCCTTTTAGCGACTCAATGCTAATCCGTTGCCTGTAATCACATGTTCAACGGATGTGCTGAAAGCCTTCCACTGAGCCTTTTCCTCGGAAAGCTGTGCCAAACCTGCACTTGTAATATGATAGTACTTCCGCTCTCTTCCGCCATCTGTCTGCTCTTTATAGGATGTCAAAAATCCTTTACTTTCCATCTTATGAAGAATCGGGTACAGCGTGCCTTCGTTGTACTCAAAGGTTCCGTTGGAACGTTCTTCCAGAGTTCTTATGATCTCATAGCCGTAGTAATCCTTTTCTGACAGCAATGACAGCACTAATAGAGCTGAGCTTCCGCCCATCAATCCTTTATCAAGCTTCACTTTCTCACCTCCTGACAATACCTCGATAATCTATGCTTTATTATATCACATTATACCTCGAGATTCGATGTATGTCAACATATAGATTGGAGTCTAAGTTAAGCACCGGATGATTCTCCACAAAAAACAGCAAAAAACCTCTGTTTGATGGGGGTTCATTACTCTCCCAAAACAGAGGTTTTTGTAATATTTTATTACTTAGAACGGTATCCTTCCATCAACTCATCGTTTTCCATAATAAACGGAGCTGCAGTAGGCTGTCCTGTACCGGTATCATATTTAGCCATCAGATAATCATTAAGTTCTGTCCTATTATTGAATATAGTCAGCTGGTAAGGCTCCTGGAAAGCGATTTTTTCTACAAAATACAGTTCTGTTTCCGACACCTGAAAAAGCACACCTGTATGGCCTATAAACAGTTGATTTTCGCCGTCCCACGCATCATGAAATACAACAGATATCAGGCTCACATCCGGATTATTGTCAAAGACGATACCGCGGTTCTTCCAGTCACTACGCAGATTTTCCACATGTACCGAAACGTCCTTCGTGTCATCTGTAGGTACTGTGGAATACAGAACTCTGAATCTGTCCATATCCTTATCATTCTGCATCGCAGATGAATCCTCTTCCAGCGATGCCATGTCCATCAGAATCATATCCTCTCTGGTTTCAGCATCTGCTGCTATAGTCATATGATCTCCAAATAAGCCAAACGCAGTTATCCTGCAGTTATACCCCATAAAATCAGGATATGCCGCATCCCATTCTTCCTGCATGGCATATGGATCATATTTTTCTTCTGTGACTTGTTTTACTTCAAATCCTGCTGCCATCCCCTCCGATGAAACGGTATTGTTGAACTGATTTACGTGGTCAAAAAAAACCTGCTGACGCACGGGAGATATATCTGCACTGTTCATAATCTCAGCAAGCTGTTTTTGAACGGATGTGTCTATAAGGTTGCTGTAATTGATTTGTTCAATATAAGGCTGTTCATCGGTGTCATTGGTGATTTTGCAGCCTGTCAGTACCAGTATCATACACAAAGCAATCAGCCCTGCTGTTTTTTTCATACTCCTCGTTTTTCTCATTTCTTTACTCCTTTTGTTCAATTTTGTTTAACGATTTTTGATGCTCTTTACCATAATAACTCCATCTCCCGCTGTAAACTTTACTTCCCATTCACCATATGACATGCCGTACACTCTTTCCGGGTCGTCCTGATATCGAGGCCTTGGGTCCTGTGCGAGAAGCTTCTTAATTGTGTAAAGGTCTTCTTCGGGTATTTCCTTTGCGGGTTCTAAATCAGCATCTTCTGTCAACACCACTTGCATGGAATCATCCATCACTCTATGAGCAAAACCACCTTCCGCATCAGGTTTTGCCTCGGAATACGGCAGATAAGGCTTGATGTCGTAAATGGGAGTTCCGTCTAGAATGTCAGCTCCTGTCACATGGAGAACAGGTCCAAGACTGTGGTCATACTCTATACTTTCCAGCTTTACAAGTGAAAGTCCGATTGGATTCGGCCTGAAAGGCGAACGTGATGCAAACACCCCTACCCTCGTATTTCCTCCGAGGCGAGGCGGCCTTACAGTTGGTGACCAGTCATCTCTCACAGATTCGGAAAACTGCCATATCAGCCATATATGGGAAAACTCATCCAGCCCTCTTACAGCATCAGGATTGTTATATGGCGGCTCAAACACTATTTTGCCCGGTGTTTCCACGATTCCGCTTTGACGGGGGATTCCGAATTTTTCGGGAAAGCCTGTGTGGATACGGGCGATTGTTTTAAATTCCATCTGATCAGATTCTCCTTTCGTTAAGTCTCCATTGATAATTGACCAAAGCAGGTTTCCATTGACAATTGACAAAAACGGCAGACCAGTCGGTCTGCCGCCATTTCGTTCATTATTCAAAATCAAATTAAGCTTCAGTAGCTACAACTTCTTTGCCGTCATAGTAGTTGCAGTTAGGACAAACTCTATGAGGAAGCTTAGGTTCGTGACACTGTGGGCAAATTGATAAGCCCGGTGCTTTCATCTTCATGTTAGCTGATTTTCTGCTGCTCTTCTTTGCCTTTGAAGTTCTACGTTTAGGTACTGCCATATCTTAACACCTCCTTGTGAGTATTTGTTCTTTATGTTAATCTTCAAATAATCGTCAACTACTAGATTATATACTGAATCAGCATATTTTGTCAACTACTATTTTAAACCTTTTACGATGCTGTAAGTATCTCTTGCAATCATCAGTTCCTCGTTGGTAGGAATAAGGAGAAGTTTTACTCTTGCATCCTCTGCGGAAATGATGGTTTCCTTACCTCTTACCTTGTTCTTTACGAGGTCAAGCTTGATTCCAAGGTTTCCAAGATCGTTGCAGATAAGTTCTCTCATGGAAACGTCGTTTTCACCTACACCTGCAGTAAATACGATAGCATCAACGCCGTTCATCTCTGCAATGTATGCTCCGATGTAGAATCTAACCTTGTGAGCGAATACCTTTAATGCCAGAGCAGCTCTTTCGTTTCCTTCTGCAACTGCTTCTTCAAGGTCTCTGAAATCGCTGGACACTCCGGAAATACCCAGAACGCCTGACTTTTTGTTGAGGATTTCGTTAGCCTTACCCTGAGGAAGGTTTTCCTTTTCTCTTATGAAGGTTACGATAGCAGGGTCGATGTCGCCGGAACGAGTACCCATTACAAGACCTTCCAGTGGAGTGAAGCCCATGGATGTATCGATACATTTACCTCTCTTAATAGCTGATACGGAGGCTCCGTTACCAAGGTGGCAAGTGATAAGCTTAAGATCTTCAATGTCAACATTGAGCATTTCTGATGCTCTCTGTGCAACATACTTGTGGGAAGTTCCGTGGAAACCGTATCTTCTTACGCCATACTTGGTGTAATATTCGTAAGGAAGTGCGTAAATATATGATTCAGGCGGCATTGTCTGGTGGAAAGCGGTGTCGAAAACACCTACCATCGGTGTGTCAGGCATAAGTTCCTTACATGCAGCAATACCTAAAAGGTTAGGTGGATTGTGAAGAGGTGCTAAAGCAACGCATTCTTCAAGAGCCTTTACTACCTCGTCAGTGATTAAAACTGATGAAGAGAACTTTTCGCCGGCGTGAACAACTCTGTGTCCTACTGCTCCAAGCTCTGACATGGATTTGATAACGCCGTGCTGCGGATCCTGAATAGCAGCCAGAACCTGCTCGATAGCGTCCTTGTGGTCCTTCATTGGAACCTCGGTCTTAATCTTGTCTTCGCCGATTTTTTCGTGGCCGATGACGGAACCGTCCATGCCGATTCTCTCTACTAAACCTTTGCAGAGCAATGTTTCGCTTGTCATATCAAGAACCTGATATTTGAGTGATGAACTGCCGCAGTTGATTACTAAAACTTTCATATTCTATATTTCCTCCGTAAAAAAAATTAACAACGATAATTAACTTTATCTATTATACTCTTACGATTTTCCAATTTCAAGGGTGAGTTTTGATTACCGCCGGCTTTTTTACATATTCCGAGTGTGCGTAAAGGTCACGTCGGCATGCCAGATTATAAATGTCTGCCGCCAGTATATCCTTTTCAAGGGTTGCCTGTATTTCCGAGAAAGCGTCTTTATCCCTGTTTATATTTGTAATAATCGGCCGCTTACACTCGCCTGACTTTTTTACCTGCTTCAGATATTTGCTGCCCTTTTCATCAAAAGCCAGCACTCTGATGTATTTTGAGGCGCAAAGCAAGTCTTCACGCTTTATTCCCAGCAAAGTGTGCACCAGCACCCTTTCTATCCTAGTTCTCGTGTATCGCTTGGATTTCAGATCATCCACAATATCTTCATATGATTTCCAGTAGCGCACACGGTTTTTCATTATATTTCCCAGACCTTCCCCGGCTCCGAATACTGAGTTCAGCTCCTCGGCAGAGGTCTGCAAAACCTTTTGTATAATCAGAGGTGTCAGCATCTGACTTTCTGCAAAACAATCGTTTCGGTCCTCAAGAATTTCCCGGGAAATTTCAGGGACGATACGGGAAATATCGTCGCCTTCTTTCAGCAGCTTTCTTACAGCTGTGGCAGAGGCCATACCATCCAGGCTGTCAGTTTCATGATAACCAGCTCCCTGCCGTTTTACAGCCAGAGGACGGGCTTTTTTCATGCGTCTGATATATTCTATCGCGAGGATATTGTTAGGGCTTTCGATGACAGATGCCGCATTTTCTCCATACAGTCTTGAGATGGCCTGGCTGCGGGCTTTTGGATATGATAAACCGTCCTTTACGCCAGTTTTAATCTCTTCCTCGAGATTTTGCCTGTTGGATTCTATTTCCCGGGCAATCCGGCATAATTCTTCCGTATTTCCCGACTCACTTCCAAAGCAAATATACTCTGCTCCAAGGGCTTCAAGTATCTCCACCCCTGCCTCTGCGAAGTATCCTGCATTGCTGCACGCAAAAACTGTGGGCATCTCCACCACCAGATTGACGCCGTTTCTCACTGCCATCTCAGCTCTTGTCCACTTATCCAGCAGGGCTATTTCTCCCCGCTGGGTAAAATTGCCGCTGATTACTGACACGCAAAAATCAGCCCCCGACTCTGCCAAGGCCTGCTCAAGATGGTACCTGTGACCGTTATGAAAAGGATTGTACTCGGCGATAATGCCCACTGCTTTAAGATTCTTTTCCATGAAATATATTATACCCTATCTGACCGGCCGATTCAACGATATGTGTTAAAAGATATGGTTAAATAAAGACCGCAAGAGCAGCGGCAAGGCTGCCTGCAATAAGACCGTGGGTCAGTTTTATCCGGAGTATGTCTGTAAGCCCCAGTCCTGAGCCTGCTGCCATGGAAACCGACTGTCCGATGACAGAAAGTCCGCCGAAAGAAATGATAAATGCCGTGAGAGCAGTTTTAAGGCCCATGCTGATGTTGCATATTCCGATCATGTTTGCCCCTACGGTCATCTCTATTATTCCCTTGGCAAAAGCCGAGCATGCCTCATTTGGCAGCAGCCGAAAAACACCCACGCTTTCCAGCAGTTCCATACCTATCATAAAGAGTATCAGATATGCCAAAATCACTGCCATAGCTTTAAATCCGGCGATTATAGAGGCTGTAAAGCTCTCCATGTAGGAATTCTGCTGTGTATTTGTGCTGTCCTTGGTTCTTAAGGTTCTTTTACCGTCTTTGCTAGGCCCACATCTGTAAATCAGCCCGTTGAGAAGAGCGCCTGTATAATGTGCTATGGCTACAACTACAGCTGCCCTTGTATTTCCCATAAAAGCCCCCACAGTGCCTATGATAAATGCCGGTCCTGTGACAAGAGAATAGCTCAGCACATGCTTTCCGTCTTCATGGGTGAAGC
>JAEDNK010000070.1 GCA_016302545.1 Bacillota bacterium | reverse complement strand
TGCAGGAGCACAGAGATATTGACTCCGTATGGGATGCTCTTTACGACGAGGATAAATATGTAGTTGTTCAGACGGCTCCGGCTGTCAGAGCAGCTCTGGGAGAGGAATTCGGAAATCCTATCGGAACGGATGTAACCGGCAAGATGGTTACGGCTCTGAGGATGCTGGGCTTCGACAAGGTTTTCGATACCAACACAGGTGCCGACCTTACCATCATGGAAGAGGGCACAGAGCTTATCGACAGAATCAGAGGAGGCGGAGTGCTGCCGCTGATAACCTCCTGTTCGCCGGGCTGGGTTAAGTTCTGCGAACATAACTTCCCTGAGCTGATACCTAATCTTTCCACCTGCAAGTCGCCTCATGAGATGATGGGAGCCATCATTAAGAGCTACTATGCGGAAAAGAATGGCATAGATCCCGATAAAATCGTGGTGGTATCCGTTATGCCTTGCACAGCCAAAAAGTTCGAGTCACAGAGAGAGGAGCTTTCCGTAGACGGAAGAACCGACGTGGATCATGTTATCACCACCAGAGAGCTTGCCAGAATGATAAAGTCCATAGGTATAGATTTCAACGCCATCGGCGACGGAAGCTTTGACGATCCGCTGGGACAGTCCACAGGAGCAGGTCTTATCTTCGGTACCACAGGCGGCGTTATGGAGGCGGCCTTAAGAACCGTTGCAGATATCATAAACGGTGTAAGCTCAGATTCCATCGACTACATGGAAGTTAGAGGACTGGAGGACGGAATCAAGGTTGCGGAGGTGAAAATCGCCGACCTTAACATAAGAGCTGCCGTAGCTCACGGCCTCGGCAATGCCAGAAGGCTTATGGAAAGGGTAAAGGCAGGGGAGCACTTCGACTTCATCGAAATAATGGCTTGCCCGGGAGGCTGCATAAACGGAGGCGGACAGCCATTTCAGGTTTCAGATGTGCGAAACTGGGTGGACTTCAAGGAAAAGAGAGCCAAGGCCCTCTATAAGGGGGACATGGAGAAGTTCATCAGGAAGTCACACAACAATCCGGCCATCAAGAAGCTCTACAAGGAGTATCTTGGCATGGCAGGGGGCATGAAGGCTCACAAGCTGCTGCACACTCATTATGTAAACAGAAAGGACGACTAGGCCGTCACATAAAAAGGAAACACACAAAATAATGATAAAAAAGCTTTCAAGATATGTGGGAGAATATAAGAAATATGCGGTTATAACTCCTGTACTTGTAACACTGGAAGCCCTGATGGAGATATTCATACCTCTCCTTATGGCGCAGCTCATCGACAAGGGCATAGATGCAGGAAATATGGGAGAGATTACTAAATACGGAGGAGTTTTGCTGGGAGCGGCTTTCCTCGCCATGACCTTTGGTGTCCTTGCAGGAAAGACGGCGCCTATGGCGTCAGCCGGCTTTGCAAAAAACCTGAGACAAGCCATGTACTACAAGGTGCAGGAGTTTTCCTTTGCAAATATAGATAAGTTTTCCACAGGCAGCATCGTCACACGTCTCACTACGGACGTGACCAACGTGCAGCAGGCTTTCCAGATGATAATAAGGATAACTGTGCGTGCGCCGGGTATGCTTATTTTTGCCCTTATAGCGGCCTTCAGCGTGAACCACAGGCTTTCCCTTGTATTTTTGGCGGTTCTGCCGGTGCTGGGACTGGGAATGTTTTCAATCATCAATAAGGTTTATCCCCTGTTCAATAAGATTTTCAGGACCTACGACAAGCTTAACAACGTGGTTCAGGAAAATCTGTACGCTGTAAGGGTGGTAAAGTCCTTTAACAGGCAGGAGCACGAAAATGAGAAGTTCGGAAAGGTTTCAGGAACCATTTATAAGGACTTTTCCAAGGCAGAAAAAACTATGTCCTTTGTCATGCCGCTGATGCAGGCGTGCATGTATACCTGTATGCTGCTGATTTCCTGGATAGGGGCGAGAATGATTGTGGCAGGTGGAAACGACGCGGCCATGGGTCTTACCACAGGCCAGCTGATGAGCATGATAACCTACACCATGCAGATTCTCATGAGTCTGATGATGATTTCCATGATTTTTGCCATGATGACTATGGCAAAGGCTTCGGGAGAGAGAATCGTGGAGCTTCTTGACGAGGAAAGCGAAATCGTAAATCCTGAGAACCCGGTTATGGAGGTGAGGGACGGCTCCATCGACTTCGTAAATACGGGCTTCAGGTATTCGTCTAAATCCGATGAAGAGGGCTCTGCCTCAGACGGAGACTCTGCCGCAAAGAAGGTTTTGGAAGGCATAAATCTTCACATAGCTTCAGGAATGACCGTGGGAATAATCGGTGCCACAGGTTCCTCTAAATCCAGTCTGGTGCAGCTTATTCCAAGGCTTTACGATGTAAGCGAGGGCGCCGTAAAGGTAGGCGGCGTGGATGTGCGGGATTATGATATAGAAACCCTGAGAAATCAGGTTGCCATGGTGCTGCAAAAGAACGTACTGTTTTCAGGAACCATCAAGGAAAACCTCCGCTGGGGAAGCGAACACGCCACCGACGAGGAAATGCGCCATGCCTGCAAGGTAGCCTGCGCAGACGAATTTATCGAAAAATTCGAGGACGGCTACGACACATATATAGAGCAGGGCGGCACCAACGTATCCGGCGGGCAGAAGCAGAGATTGTGCATAGCCAGAGCTTTGCTGAAAAAGCCGAAAATTCTCATTTTGGACGACTCCACCAGCGCGGTTGACATGAAGACCGATGCAATGATAAGAAGGGCTTTTGCCGACGAGCTTCCTGACACTACCAAGATTATTATAGCTCAGAGAATTTCCTCGGTGCAGGATTCGGACATGATAATCGTCATGGATGATGGGCATGTTTCAGGCTGCGGAACTCATGCAGAACTCATGGAAACGAGTGAAATATACAGAGAAGTTTACGAAAGTCAGAATAGAAAAGGCGGTGAGGGACTTGAGTAGAATGGCAATGAGAGGACCTCACGGAGGTCCCGGGAGACCGGGCGGAAAAGGGCTTTATGCAGGCGGTCCTACGGGAATAAAGCCGGGAACCATCAAGAGGCTGATTTCATATCTTGACCAATACAAGCTTAGAATGATATTCGTATTTATCTGCATAATCGTCAGCACCGTGGCAAGTGTAGGCTCATCACTTTTCATGCAGACCCTGATTGACAGCTATATAACGCCCCTGCTTCTTGAGGCAGCACCTGTTTATACGGGACTTTTGAAGGCCATCGTGATGATGGGCTGTCTTTATGCTGCCGGAGCGCTGGCAAGCCTGTTTTACAGCAGAACCATGGCGGTGATTTCACAGAGCGTCCTTAAGGATATCAGGGACGAAATGTTTGAGCACATGCAGACACTGCCTATAAAATACTTTGACCGCAAAACTCACGGCGACATCATGAGCTACTACACCAACGATACGGACACACTGCGGCAGATGATTTCACAGAGCCTGCCGAACCTGTTCGCCTCGGCTCTTTCAATGGTAGCCGTATTCGCTTCCATGCTTCATCTGAGTATATGGCTGACGCTGATTACGGTGGTATTCACCTTTATTATTCTCGGACTGATGAAGAAAATCGCGGGTATGTCAGGCAAATACTTTGTGGAGCAGCAAAAAAGCATCGGCGATGTAAACGGCTATATCGAGGAAATGGTAAACGGACAGAAGGTGGTAAAGGTTTTCTGCCACGAGGAAAAGGCTCAGGAAGTTTTCGATGGGAAGAACGAAGAGCTTTGTAAAAACATGACTAAAGCCAACGTTTTAGCCAACATCGTAATGCCTCTCATGGGGAGCATTGGCTATGTGCTCTACGTGGTTATAGCCATCGCAGGCGGCTTCATGGGAATTGCAGGAGTGGCTAATATTTCAATCGGGGGAGAGCCGGTGGTAACCTTGGGAACCATAGCCTCTTTCTTGATTCTGTCGAGAAACTTTGTCAACCCTATTGCGCAGATTTCTCAGCAGCTTAACTCCGTTATCATGGCCATGGCCGGTGCTTCCAGAATATTCGAGCTTCTGGACGAGGAGCCTGAGGAAGACCGGGGCACTGTCACACTGGTCAATGCCCGCAGAAACGAGGACGGAAGCTTGACGGAGTGCAGAGACCATACGGGCATCTGGGCATGGAAGGACGGAGAAAAACTCACTGAAGTGAGAGGCAAAATTAACCTGAAGGACGTTGACTTCGGATATGTGGACGATGTAATGGTCCTTCACGATATTACTGTCTACGCAGAGCCGGGTCAGAAGGTGGCTCTGGTGGGAGCAACCGGTGCCGGCAAGACTACCATTACCAACCTGATCAACAGATTTTATGATATAGATGACGGTAAGATACAGTACGACGGAATAAACATCAATCACATCCGTAAAGAGGACCTGAGACGTTCTCTGGGTGTGGTTCTTCAGGATGTAAACCTGTTTACGGGTACGGTGATGGATAATATCAGATACGGTAAGCTTGACGCCACCGATGAAGAATGTATTGAAGCGGCAAAACTGGCAAACGCAGACGGTTTTATACGTATGCTTCCTAAGGGTTACAATACAGTTCTTGAGGGTGACGGCAGCGGGCTGTCACAGGGTCAGAGACAGCTGATTTCAATAGCCAGAGCTGCAGTGGCCGATCCGCCTGTCATGATTCTGGACGAGGCAACCTCATCCATTGATACTCGTACAGAGGCTATCGTTCAGCGAGGCATGGACAACCTGATGAAGGGCAGAACCGTGTTTGTAATCGCTCATCGTTTATCTACTATACAGAATGCGGACGTCATTATGGTCATGGAAAACGGACGTATCATCGAGAGGGGCAACCATGAGCACCTTATGGCCGAAAAAGGCAAGTATTATCAGCTTTACATGGGTGCTTTCGAACTGGAATAGAGCATGGAACAGTAAAAAAGTGCGGGCCTATTTGGTCCGCACTCTTTTTACAGAAGAATAATCTCCGTAGGTCGTATAGGAATTGTATGTCCTGTACGCTCTTACTTTGTATTCGTACTTCCTGCCGGAGGATTTTTTAGTGTCTTTAAAATAGAGGTTTTTGGTTGTTTTAACAAGAGTCCACTTGGAGGTTCCTGACACGCGGCGGTAAACCTTGTAGCCGCTTGCCTTGCTGACCGAGCTCCACTTTATATAGTTGGTGCGCCTTGCTGTTGATTTAGCTGAGGTCAGGCGGACAGCGGGAAGAGGTACGGTAACGTATTTTGAAGAGGATTCGTCGCTCTCGTAGCTTCTGCCGCGTACATTTCTTACGGCGGTAACCTTATAATAATACCTTATGCCTCTGCCTGCGGAGGCGTCCTCATAAACACAGTCAGTAAGATTATCGGCAAGGAGCTTCCATGAGCCTCCCCGTGTTTTTCTGTACAGGCTGTAAGTGTCTGCATCTGTGACGGCAGACCAGGAGATACGCGGCTTGTCAACGGAATTCAGTTTTACGGAGGACAGTACCGGCGCGTCAGGGGTATAGTAGCCTTCCAGATCGAAGAAATTTACGGTGTAGAAAATGCTTTCCCCTGTATCTGCCAACGTGATGCTTACGCTGAAGCTGTCGCCCTTTTCGTAGCCTTCAATACCGGAAGGTCTGAAGATTATACAGCCTTTTTCGCCGTAGCCGCCGTTGTTTACATAAAAATCGCCATCGGAGTAATACTTACTAAAGGTCCATGTTTTGTTTTCACCGCCGCTGCCGCTCAGCTTTACAAGTGAAACGACGACATCCTCCGTAGATATTTCACGTCCTAAGGAGATACTCCACGGAGCCTTATTACCGAAATAGGAAAGAGGCGTATTGGCAGAAGGCCAGCATACTGCGCCGGATTTGACTGCGGACAGATTGCTTTCGTCGTGAGCATACATGGCATTATAGGTGCCACGGCTGCCTGTGACGGCACCGAAGCCCGTCATACCCATGGAAGGGTTGAGAATCCAGCGGCGGTGACCGAGAGTCGGAAGGTTGTAATCATCGTTGTCATCCATCCAGCCGTGAATGATGGTCCACTTCATAGGCGTGTTTTGCCAGGACGCCCAGGCGATGTTGGATTTGGTTGATCCTGTGTATCCGGCCTTTGCCAGAGATGAGTCCATTCCCGCCGGAGCCGCCGGAGTATGGGTCAGTTCATCGTTGACGTAGTTGACTAAAGACGAGGCTTGTGCTAAACTGTTGTATTCGTCGGACAGATACACCGCATCGGATAAGCCGGCTATATATCGTATGGTCTTAATCGTGTTAAGGGCGCAGATAAGCTCTTCGTCTGACAAAGCTCCCGATGAGTAAGGCAGGCTGAGCTGAGGTTTTATCCTGAAGCCTATGGTATAGCCGTTTTGAGGAAAGCCCCAGTCCGAATATGAGACTAAATCGGAAGGATAATTCTGTGCATATTCCACGATTTCTTCCTGAGAAGGGGTAGAGGCCACGCTGATTACGGACGCTGACAGAGCACTGTCTGCCGGAACCGTAAAAACAAGAGCGACGGCCACAGCTATGAGGAGGAATTTCTTCATGAATGTTCTGATAGACATAAGCAATCTCCTTGTCATAAATACTTAATATATATACTTTAACACATTATCCGCAGTTTGTCATGGGGTAATGTCAACTGCCAAGAGAAATGAAAGGAAAGGAACTGAAATAAAGTGAAAAGAATAGCTGAAATCGCACCCGGTATGCTGGTCTGCATTGCCATTGCAGCAGCAGCGACCATGCTTGTGAAGCTTGTGCCGGCTCTGGAAATCGTAGGCGCTCCTGTCTTCGGAATACTCATAGGCATAGCTTTGGGAACCTTTACGAAGGTAAGTAAGGCGGAAAAGCTTAAGACGGGAATTTCATATACCTCCAAAAAAATTCTGCAGGCTGCCGTGGTTCTGCTGGGCTTTGGCCTTAACCTTGCCACCGTGGGAAAGGTGGGAATGACATCGCTTCCCATCATCATATCCACAATAGCCACTTCCCTTATCGTAGCATATATCGTATTTAGGCTGTTTAAGGTGCCTTCAAAGGTAGCGACCCTTATAGGCGTAGGCTCCTCCATCTGCGGAGGCTCTGCAATTGCCGCCACTGCACCTGTTATCAAGGCGGACGACGAGGAAATCGCCCAGTCCATATCCGTGGTTTTCCTGTTTAACGTAGTGGCTGCGCTGATATTTCCCACCCTGGGAGATGCCATAGGTCTAACGGACGCAGGCTTCGGTCTTTTCGCCGGAACGGCAATTAACGATACCTCCTCCGTTACGGCAGCCTCTTCGGTTTGGGATACCCTCCACGGCACAGGAGGCCGGGTGCTGGAATATGCCACAATCGTAAAGCTTACCAGAACTTTGGCTATCATTCCTATTACTCTCGTGCTTTCCATTATGCAGGCTAAGAAGACCAATGTACCTGGTCAGAAACTAAACATCGTCAAAATGATTCCCGCCTTTATCGTTTACTTCGTGCTGGCGTCGGCTCTTACCACAGTAGTAAATCAGGTGTTCACGGGAGCAGCCCTTGAAACTGCCACGGCACTGTTTGCTTTCCTCAAGAAAGTGAGCAAGTTCTTTATAGTCATGGCCATGAGCGCCATAGGCATCAACACCGACATCGTCAAGCTGGTAAAGACCGGAGCTAAGCCAATCGCTCTGGGCTTGGCCTGCTGGGTCATGATAGGCGTGGTTTCACTGGCTATGCAGCATGTACTGGGAATGTGGTAAAAGATGTTCTTATTGACATCATTGCAATAATGAGATATAATCAACTCAAGAGTTTACAACTCACGAGTTGATAAGTGTTGGAGTGGTGTGAAAATGTTTTA
>JAEDNK010000069.1 GCA_016302545.1 Bacillota bacterium | reverse complement strand
ACCGCCAGAAGTATTCCCACAGGCTCCACGCCGTTAGAAGCTATATCGTTGCAGGAGATATGAATTGCAAGGCGCCCTATATCGCCTACTGCCGCCGTGATAGGGTCTGTGGAAAGGACACATTCGTACTCCCCGAAGTCAATTACAGCGCAGTCCTCTCCCACGCCGGCACGGACCAGCACCTCCGGTCTCTTGAGGCTTATCCTGTCAATTACTTCATTTTTTAATAAATCGCTGTCTAGTTTCCCTACTTTAAGCACTTGCATTTATTCTGTCACTCCTGTCTGAAGCCATTTTATAATGGTTTCCTCGTCTATTATTCTGATGCCAAGCTCCTTGGCCTTCTTGTTTTTCCCCGACTGTGAAAGCAGGTCGTTGTTTATAAGGAAGCTGGTTTTTGCGCTGACCGAGCCTGCCACCTTGCCCCCCTGCCTTTCGATTTCCGCCTTAAGGGCGTCCCTGTTTTCGTAGTGATTGAGAGAGCCGGTTATCACAAATGTAATGCCCTCAAAAGCCGTTCCTCCCGCCTCGAATTCCTCGTCCAGTTGAATTTCCTTAAGCAGATCCTCCACAATGTGTGCCTTGGCAGGATTTGCAAAGAATCCCACAAAGGCATCCGCCATAACCTCACCAATTCCGTCGATGGTCATAAGTTCTTCCTTGGAAAGGTTTTGTACCCACTGCCAGCTGTTATGGCAATGCTGGGCGATAATACGTGCGTTGGCCGTTCCTATATTGGGAATACCCAGACTGTACAAAAACCTCTGCACCGTGGTATTTCTCGCCTTCTCAACGGATTTTTTAAGGTTGGCAAAGGATTTTTCACCGAAGCCCTCCATCTCTGTAATTTCTTTTTTGTATTTCTCCACGTGGAAAATATCTGCCAGCTCCTTAATTACACCTCGGGCTATGAGCTTTTCTATGGTCATTTCTGAAAGGCCCTCGATGTTCATGGCATCTCTTGAAACGAAATGGGTAAAGCTCTTTATCTGCTTTGCCAGGCATTCCGGATTAGGACACATGAGAGTCTGTACACCGTTTTCGTTGTGAATCTGTGTGTGAGAACCGCAGACAGGGCATTCCGATGGAATCTCCACGCTGTCTGTGCCTGTTATATTCTCCGCAATCTGGGGAATTATCATGTTGGCCTTGTATACCTTTATCCTGTCGCCTACTCCCAGCTTCAGCTCACGCATTACGCTTATGTTATGAACGGAGGCTCTGCTGACTGTGGTTCCCTCCAGCTCCACAGGCTCAAAAATAGCCACGGGATTGATGAGACCCGTCCTGGAAGCGCTCCACTCGATTTCTTTCAAAGTGGTTTCCTTAATCTCGTCCCGCCACTTAAAGGCGATAGAGTCACGAGGGAATTTTGCCGTCGTCCCCAGAGACTGTCCGTAGTCTATGTCATTGTAACTGAGCACAAGTCCGTCGGAAGGATTGATGTTATCCTCTATCTCGTTCTCAAACCATTTAACCGTCTCCTCCATGTTTGCGGCAGTCACCCTCTTATGCTGCACCACAGCAAAGCCCTGCTCTGCCAGCCAGTCAAACTGCTGTGTTCTTTCTTTAAACTCAATTCCATCGGCGGACACAAGAGCAAAGGCATAAAACCTCACATGGCGCTCTGCAGTTACGGCACTGTTAAGCTGTCTCACGGAACCGGAGCAGAGGTTGCGTGGGTTTTTGTATTTAGCTCCTTCATCGGTTATGGTTTCGTTTATCTTCTCGAAATCCGGATAGGAAATCACCGCTTCACCGCGGAGGACCAGCCTTTCCTTAAAAGGAATGGAAAGGGGCAGATTGGAAAAGGCTCTGGCATTTGCCGTAATAACTTCGCCTATTTCGCCGTTGCCTCTTGTAACCGCCTTGACCATCTTTCCGCCTTCATAAGTGAGCACAATAGTAAGGCCGTCAAGTTTCCATGACAGAACGCCCTCCTTATCTCCCAGCCAGCTTTTAAGCTGCTCCACATCCTTGGTTTTGTCCAGGGAAAGCATTTTCTGAGGATGTTTCTCCTTTGGCAGGTCGGAAAGCACCTCGTAACCCACCCTCGTCGTAGGGCTCTTGGACAGAATTACGCCGGTCTCCTGCTCAAGAGACTCCAGCAGGTCATAAAGCCTGTCGTACTCATGGTTAGGCATGATTTCCCTGCTTTCCTGATAATATGCCTTGGCAGCCTGATTGAGCAAAGCGATAAGATTCTGCATCTGCTCTATTTTTTCTTTTTTGTCTTTAAGTTCAGTCACTGTTTCCCTCCGAACTGTTCATCTTACTTATTTCTTTTTCTATACTTTTTTAAGGGGTGCAATGCCCTTAGCCAGCTTCTTTGTCCCGGCCTCCTCGAAGACCACGGTCACCGTTTTAGCGTCCGAATCCACAACTATTCCGTGTCCGAACTTGCCATGGGTCACCTGATCTCCCTGCATAAACTCTTCGCCCCTTCCTGCTGCCGCTTCCTTAACCGACTGCTTAGCATACTTCAGCGGGTCGAAATTATACGGTCTGAACGGCGGATTTTCGTTGTAGCCGTCCAAACTTCCCGTATCAACACCCAACCTGTTGTTTGTCCTTCTTGACGGTTCGTATATAGTGTCTCCCGCTTCGTCCAGAAGGGACTTATCCAGTTCTCTCAGGAAAGCAGACTCTCTTGTATATTCTCCGTGTCCGTAAAGCACCCGATAAGCGGCGCTTGTAAGAAAAAGCCTTTCCTTGGCACGGGTCATGCCTACATAACAAAGCCTGCGTTCCTCCTCAAGGCCATCCTCTCTGTCCAGTGCCCTGTGGCCCGGGAACAATCCGTCCTCCATACCCGGCATAAATACCACAGGGAATTCCAGCCCTTTGGCACTGTGCATTGTCATGAGGGTGACCTTTCCTGATTCATCGTCATATTTATCAGTATCGCTGTCCGTCGCCACTCTTTCCAGAAACTCCTCCAAAGTAGCCGGTTCTCCGGCATTGGCCTTTTCCTCCTCAAAATCGTAAATGAACGATTTAAAGTCGAGAAGGTTTTCTATACGGCTTTCGGCCTCAAGGGTGTTTTCGTCTTCAAGGGCTTTCATGTATCCTGTTTTTACAAGGAGATTGTCGTATATGTCTGAAACTCTCAGGTTTTCCTTTTCCTCCCGACACAGCTTCATCACATCCATCAGCTCCTTTACAGCAGCCGATACTTTTGCAGGCAGGCTGTATATAACCTCCTCCTGTGAAAGGGTTTCAAACAGGGACTGCCCCTTTACTTTCGCCAATGTCTCCAGCTTGCCGAGAGTGGTAGCTCCTATTCCACGCTTAGGCTCGTTTATAATCCTCTTTAGAGCCAGGTCGTCTGCCGGATTAACCACAAGACGCATATAGCATATCATGTCCTTGGTTTCCTTGCGCTCGTAAAAGCTAAAGCCTGAAAGTATCTGATATGGGATATGTCTGCGTTTCAGCGCGTCTTCAAAAAGTCTGGACTGGGCATTTGTTCTGTAAAGTACGGCAAAATCATCATAGCCTTTTTTGCCTGAGCCGGAAAGCAGCTCGATTTCCTGCGCCACATAATATGCCTCTTCCTTGTCGCTGTCACATCGCTTATATACGATTGGGGACCCCGCCTCCGCTTCCGTCCAAAGCTTCTTAGCTTTTCGCCCTCTGTTGTTTTTTATCACTGAATGAGCGGCAGACAGAATGTTGCCGCAGGAGCGGTAATTCTGTTCCAGCTTTATTACCTTGGTTGACGGAAAGTCCTTTTCAAAGTCAAGAATATTCCTGATGTCGGCCCCTCTCCACTGGTAGATGCACTGATCGTCGTCGCCTACCACGCATAGGTTCTTATGTCCCTGTGCCATCATCTTTATTATCTCGTATTGAATGTGGTTGGTGTCCTGATACTCGTCCACCATTATGTATCTGAAGCGGCTCTGGTACTGAGCCAGGATATCCGGATTGTCCTTAAGCACATGGAGCGCGTTCAGCAGCAGATCGTCAAAATCCATGGCATTGTTTGCCTTAAGCTGACGCTGATATTCCTTGTATACGTTGTATATCACCTTGGCTTTAGGACTTCTGTCACTTAGATCAAAAAAATTCTCCGGAGCTGAGTCAGCCTCCTTTTCCTTGCTTATAATTGCAGAAAGGTAGGGTGCAGGAAACTGCTTGCTGTCTATATTCTGCTCTTTTATTATGTTCTTTATCAAAGTTTTCTGATCCACCGTATCGTAGACCACAAAGTTCCTGTCGTAGCCCGCAGCATAGTAATACTCCCGAAGAATTCTCAAGCTCATGGCGTGAAAAGTCATTATCCACATGCCGGGACACGGACCTACCAGCTTTTCCACCCTGTCCCGCATTTCCTTTGCCGCCTTGTTGGTGAAGGTCACGGCTAAAATACTGTAAGGGCTTACCCCCTGTTCAATAAGATATGCGATTCTGTGAGTCATGGTGGCAGTCTTGCCGCTTCCTGCTCCTGCAAGAATAAGCAGCGGCCCGTCAATATGAGTCGCCGCTTTTTGCTGTTCTTTATTTAAATGGTCTAAATTCATAGTCTTTCTCCCGTCAAATACTCATAATACTCTGCTGCGGTGAAAATTCGATTTTTCTTTTCGGTATCATACACACTCACATAATCCTTCTGTTTATACACAAGGCAGGCCGTCAGCTGCGCCTTGGTTCTGTCATAATCAAAGACGCTGTCAAGCTTACAGGTCAGTATAACCTTTTCTCCTGCCCGAAGGAGAAGCCTTTTGCCTTGGGAAAGCTGGCCCTTAATATTCGCATCCGGCTTCTCGTAACTTACTATCTGCAGGTTGTGAACCTTCCCGCTGCTGCTCAAATCCTCAAGAGCAAAATCTCCGTCAAAATAACAGCTGTCGTTTTTGGCGCTGCTTGTTACGGTAATTTTGATGGTCCCAACGGTTCTGTTTATTGAAGTTGGCAAACTTATAGTTAACACAGGCTTGTAATTGATCACCGTCACCGACTTTACCGGGCTGTACTTGCCTCGTACAGTCTTGCTGCCCTGTTTGTCATATGCCCTTACCTTGTAGTAATATTTCTTACCGATAGTTAAGCCTGTGGTTTTATATTTTACCGTACTGCCGCTTGTTATGGTCTTGATTTTGGTATATTTGCCGTTTGCACCTGTCTTGCGGTATATCTCATAACCGTCAGCACCGCTGACTTTTTTCCACGACAAAGTGACGGTTTTAGATGCCGTCTGTTTAACCGTTAAGTTTACCTGTGCCGGCGCAGATGCAGCCTGGGCAGTCTGAACCGTGCCTGCAATCATGGCTAGCACAAAAATAATTGTAAACGCCTTTTTTAATATCTTTTTCATAGTGTGAACATTATATCACAGCTTCAAGTCTGCGTAGCTGTGATTCAATGATTCCTTCCTTGCGGCAACGCCGCAGACATAATCGGTGGAATCATTATACCACAAAAAACGCCGGCTGGCTAGCCGACGTTTCATTGTTTGTCATCTGTTATATGCTGTCAGAATTTATTATACTAACTCTAAGAATACAACCTCTGCGTTGTCGCCCTGACGAGGTCCTAACTTGAGAATTCTGGTGTATCCGCCGTTTCTGTCAGCGTATTTTGGAGCGATTTCCTCAAACAGCTTGGTAACGACTGTTTCATCAAATACATATGATAAAACCTGTCTTCTTGCGTGGAGGTCACCGCGTTTTGCTAATGTAATCAGCTTTTCAGCTTCTCTTCTAGCCTCCTTAGCTCTGCAGTCAGTAGTCTGAATTCTACCTTCTCTGAATAAGTCAGTTACAAGGTTTCTCAGCATTGACTTTCTGTGAGCTGAAGGTCTGCCTAATTTTCTGTATCCAGGCATTTTAAGATTCTCCTTTCTGCAAAGAATTAATCATCGCTGGGTCTTAAAGAAAGGCCCAGTTCTTCCAATTTAGCTTTTACTTCATCAAGAGATTTCTTTCCAAGGTTTCTAACCTTCATCATGTCATCTTCTGATTTCTGAGTAAGTTCTTCTACTGTGTTGATAGCAGCTCTCTTCAGGCAGTTGAAGGAACGAACTGAAAGTTCAAGTTCTTCAATGGTCATTTCAAGAGCCTTTTCCTTCTGGTCTTCTTCCTTCTCAACCATGATTTCCATAGAGCCTGTAGCATCGGTAAGCTGGATAAACAGGTTAAGGTGTTCCTGCATAATCTTAGCGCCGATGGACACGCCCTCCTCAGGAGTGATTGAGCCGTCCGTCCAGATTTCAAGCACCAGTCTGTCATAGTCAGTTACCTGACCTACTCTGGTATTTTCTACTGTAAAATTAACCTTTCTTACAGGGGTGTAAATGGAGTCAACAGGGATAACTGAAATCGGTGTGCTTTCAGTCTTGTTCATCTCTGCCGGTACATAGCCCCTGCCTCTTGCAAGATTGATTTCCATTACAAGAGTTGCGTTTTCCTCGAGAGTGGCGATATGAAGCTCAGGATTGAAAATCTCCATATCTGAGTCTCCGATAATATCGGCTGCGGTCACTTCCTTAGGACCGACTGCATTGATTATTACTCTCTTAGTGTTTTCGCCGTTTAATCTAACAGCAAGTTTCTTTAAGTTTAAGATGATTTCCGTAACGTCTTCTTTGACGCCGGCAATAGTTGAAAACTCGTGAAGTACTCCGTCGATTTTTACTGATGTGACTGCTGCGCCCGGAAGTGAGCTCAAAAGAATTCTTCTGAGTGCATTTCCCAGTGTGGTGCCGTAGCCTCTTTCCAAAGGTTCTACTACGAATTTACCGTAGTTTCCATCTTCATCAATATATTTATTGATTGTTGGTTTTTCGATTTCTATCACTAAAAAACCCTCCCTTTCATTCCAAGCTTCACTTTAACTTCTTCAAGCTAGGTTCTTACTTGGAATATAACTCGACGATTAAGTGCTCTGCAATTGGAGTATCGATTTCTTCTCTTCTTGGCATAGCAACAACTTTACCTTCCAGCTTGTCAACATCTACGCTCATCCATGCAGGAACTGTGATTGACATTTCCTTGATTTCCTTGAACTTAGGTGACTTCTGGCTCTTTTCCTTAACTGCGATAACGTCTCCGGCCTTCACTTCCATTGAAGGAATGTCAGCCTTCTTGCCGTTTACAGTAAAGTGTCCATGAGTTACAAGCTGGCGTGCTTCCTTTCTGGAAGCGGCAAAGCCAAGTCTGAATACTACGTTATCCAGTCTTGTTTCCAGTAAGATAAGAAGGTTTTCACCGGTCTTACCCTGTCTCTTTGCAGCCTTTTCGAATAAGTTTCTGAACTGAGTTTCCTGCATTCCGTAGAATCTCTTTGCCTTCTGCTTTTCTCTTAACTGGTTGCCGTAGTCTGACTGTTTCTTTCTTGCCTGACCGTGCTGTCCGGGAGCGTAATTTCTTCTTTCGATAGCACATTTGCTGCTATAGCATCTTTCGCCCTTTAAGAAAAGCTTTTGACCTTCTCTTCTGCATAATTTGCAGTTTGCATCTGTATATCTTGACATTTAAATTACTCCTCCTTTCCTAGACTCTTCTTCTCTTTGGCGGTCTGCAGCCGTTATGAGGGATTGGTGTGATATCTCTGATCATAGTGATTTCAAGTCCTGCAGTCTGAAGTGCTCTGATAGCTGCTTCTCTGCCGGAGCCCGGTCCCTTTACATAAACTTCTACAGTCTTAAGACCATGTTCCATTGCGCCCTTAGCTGCCTCTTCAGCTGCCATCTGAGCTGCGAACGGAGTTGATTTTCTTGAACCCTTGAAGCCAAGGGAACCTGCGGATGACCATGAAAGGGCATTACCGCTCATATCTGTCAGAGTAACTAAAGTATTGTTAAAGGTGGACTGGATATGTGCCTGGCCTTTTTCAATATTCTTACGTTCTCT